>JAILLS010000019.1 GCA_024693025.1 Succinivibrio sp.
TTCATCGGCACCTATGTCGAGAAGGGCATGTATCCTAATGATATGGAGTACTTAGGCAAGATGGTGGAGAACATCTCCTTCAACAACACTAACCGTTACTTCAACTTTAACGTCTAGCTCTAAGCGGCACCGCAAGGTGCCGAGTTAGAGTCAAGCAGTAGTGCCTCTCATGCTGTATACAGGCTGAGAGGCATTTTTATGCATCCCGCAGGCTCACCTATACTCTTACTCTGGCTTTATATCGCTGCCACTGACTGGCAGACTTTGGGTTCCTCTCAAATCTGGTGTAGAGAGGTGCTTGCAAAAGAGCTGAGACGCAAGGTTTGTGCAGGCACTAAATTTAACAAGCCGTGTTTATCGCAATTCATCCCACCACCTATAGAGGTGGGGGATTTCTTGCTCACGGCTTGTTAAATTGTGGTTTATACTCTCTGTCATCTTTATCTCCCCAGCTCAACTGAGCATCATCAAAAATCTGTGGCTTAATCTAGGCCTGGCTCTAGGTGACTTTTGCGCTCAAGCCTGTCTCTATCGTGCTGATTAATATTATAGAGAATATTTTAAGATATGTGGTGAAATATCTAACCACAAAGATCACATTATTCAGATAATCTGGAACTCAGCTTAACGTGTTAGCTGTCTGAAAGCGGCTGAAAAAAAGCTGGATAAATCCAGCTTTTTTGTAAGCTTCTGCTTACCACTTAGGCTTGTCCAGAGCAGCCTGATAGAGCGCTTCATACTGCTTGCAGGAGTCAGACCAGTTAAAGCGGGTGCGCATGGCGTTGCGGCGCAGTCTGATGATCTCGTCCATATCCTCAAGATAGAGAATCAGGGTACGGCGCAGGCAGGAGAGCAGCTCCTCCGGGGAAGGGGTATTGAACATAAAGCCATTGCCGTTGTCGCGATCGGTATCATAGTCAATCACGGTATCCTTAAGGCCGCCTACCGCACGTACGATTGGCAGAGTGCCATAGGCGAGCGAATAGATCTGGTTGAGACCGCACGGCTCGAAAATGGACGGCATCAGGAAGAAATCCGAGGCCGCTTCAATCTGATGGGCGAGGATATTGTCATAGATCGGATAGAAGACCATCTTGTCCTTGTGGCGGTTGGCGATGGTCTGCATCTGATACTGCAGATTAGGATCGCCGGTACCCTCGATGACGATCTGCACCTTGTGCTCGAGGAACTGCTCAAGGATTGGCAGCAGCAGACCCACACCTTTCTGATCGGTGAGGCGGGCGACCATGCCATAGAGCGGAGTGTCACCCATGGCAAAGCCGAGCTTGCGCTGCAGGAGGTATTTACCCAGCACCTTCTCATCCATGGTCTCAAGGTTGTAGCGGATGCGCAGCAGCGGATCGGTACCCGGATCCCAGTCCGAATAGTCACAGCCGTTGACGATACCGGAGAGGTCGCCGGCACGGTCGATATAGTTCTTGGTCATACCGTGACCGCCCAGATAGGTGGTAAGCTCAGTGGCATAGCCAGGACTTACGGTATTGATCTTGTCAGCATAGAACACGCCGCTCTTGAGGAAGTTCACATACTGTCCCTGGGAGATCATGTCATTGTAGATCCCGGCAATCTCAGGGATCATCCACAGCTGTCCGCGGTCAAAGACACCCTGGAAGGCACCGTTGTGGACAGTGAGCAGGGAGCGGGTGTTGTTGAAGAAAGCATCCTGATTGTATTTGATGCGCAGCACCATCGGGGTGACGCCAGTGTGCCAGTCATTGCAGTGCACGATATCCGGCGCGAATTTTAAGCGTTTGGTACAGTCAAGAGCGGCTGCCGAGAAGAAGGCAAAGCGCTCGCCGTTGTCACCATAGGCCTGATTGTTGTCGCCATACAGAGAAGTACGATCAAAATAGCGGCTGCAGGCAATCAGCCAGACCTCTACATTACTGTTAGGCAGATAGGTTTTCTTGATGTCATAAGGTATTTTCAGATTATCGTTGTCAGAATCTTCATTCAGGACTCCGTGACCAATGACTTCAAACTGTTCCTGACCTTTGATGATACTATAGCAAGGTGTGACAACGCGCACCTGATGCCCTTGCAGAGCAAGCTGAAGCGGCAGGGCCTTGGCCACATCTGCAAGACCACCTGATTTAATCAGACCTGCAACTTCAGAGGCAAGAAATAGAATATTCAAGATGACAACCTCACTGTTTAGTAGTTAATCTTTAAAGCCTAGGCGCATACCCTTGGGGATGACAATGACCCCGCCATCTGAGATCCGGGCAGAATTGAGATCATCGCCTGCCACCAGCTTGAGATCGGCGGCGCGGTCGTAACCGAGGCAGAAGCCGTCGGCAAGCTGGACATCTCGATCTAAGATAGCATGCTTAATCTTGCAGTTACGCCCGATCTTGCAGTCACCTAGCAGTACACTGTCCTCGATACTCGCACTGTCGCCAACATAGCAGCTAAATCCGAGCACACTGTTTTCAATGTGGGCGCCGCAGATCTCACAGCCTGCGGAAATCAGAGAGCGGGCAATGCGCGGACTATGATTGTTGCAGTCGGTAAAATTAGCCGGAGGCAGCGGTGGATAATAGGTATGCAGTGGCCAGTTGGGATTATCGAGGCGGAATTTAGGCTGACTGGAGAGCAGGTCCATATGGGCCTCGAAATAGGCGTCGATAGATCCTACGTCGCGCCAGTAACCAGCCTGTTCACCCTTGATGTAATTGAGGGAGAGGTCATAGACATAGACCTCACCGCGCGGATACATCAGAGGAATAATATCCTTACCAAAGTCATGACTGGAGCTAGGCTGATGTTCATCTTCCTTGAGCACCTCGCGCAGCACTTCAGTCCTGAATACATAGTTACCGATGGACACCAGACAGTAGCCGGGATCGCCGGGAATTTCCTTAGGCGTCTGAGGTTTTTCCTCAAAGCCTATCATGCGGGCTTCCTTGTCCACTTCAATGACGCCGAATTTGCCTGCCGCCATGGCCGAAGGCAGACGAATGGCCGCCACCGTGAGATCGCCATGCCGCATATTGTGAAAATCGAGCATCTGCCGCACATCCATCTTATAGATATGATCAGAGCCGAAGATGCACACATTGTCGACGCGTGACTCATCGATAAAGGTTAAATTCTGATAGATGGCATCAGCCGTACCCTGATACCACTCCTTGCCGACTCTCATCTGAGCCGGAATCGAATCGATAAAGCAGTTGGGAATACCACTGACGGTCCAGCCGTTTTTCATATGCAGATAGAGCGACTGTGACTTGTACTGGGTAATCACAAAGATGGAAAATATTCCTGAATTGACAAAGTTATTGAGCACAAAGTCAATGAGCCGGTAGCTTCCACCGAACGGTACGGCGGGCTTACTGCGGGATGCCGTTAAAGGCAATAAACGCGTGCCTTCGCCACCTGCTAGGATCATAGCCAGGGTTTTAGACATGCGACTCTCCTTTAATAGTAACTGGTCTTTCAATCTTTTGAATGTAAGGTTACCATTTATCCGCAGTTAAAAAATTGCCTTAACTCGCAATTTCTCTTGTAGCTGAGCAATTATGTGCAGGCTTGTTCTAGTGCAGGAGTCTTGGGAAAATGTGATGTGAAGCACAAAAATACTAAAACGTTTGCTAAATAAGAAAAATTTGTGAATAAAACTGTAGAATTGCGATCAATGATTTGAATCTCAGCGCTTTGATTACGTATAATCAGACCGCAGTTTTAACTTAAGGAGTTATCTTCTATGAAAAAATTAGGTGTTATGAGTGTTGCTGCTCTGGCAGTTGCTTCTGTCGTTAGCTTTTCAGCTCAGGCTGCTGATACCACAGTGTGGAAATTAGCTTTCAATCAGCCAGAAGGCCATCCAGAATATGTTGCAGTTCAGCATTTCTCAGACAAACTTAAGAATGCAACCAATGGCAAGTATGCCATTGAAATTTTCCCTAACGAGCTGTTAGGTTCCCAGAAAGAAACCATCGAAATGGTGCAGAATGGTTCCTTAGAGTTTTCTATGGTTGCCGGCTCCCTGCTCGAGAACTGGAATCCAGATTTTGCTGTGTTCAATCTGCCTTATGTGTTCAAGGATTACAGACACTTACAGCGCGTGGTTAAGGACAAGGCCGTAGTGGGCGATCTGTTCAAGTCCTTAGAGGGCAAGGGTCTGACCGTGTTATGCGCTCAGTACTCAGGTACCCGTAACGTTTACACCAAGAACAAGGAAGTCAGAAATCCTGACGACTTAAAAGGCCTCAAGATCCGCGTAATGCAGTCTGATACCATGGTTAAGATGCTTAACTACATGGGTGGTACAGGTACCCCAATGGGTCAGGGCGAAGTTTATACCGCTATTCAGACCGGCGTGCTCGACGGTGCTGAGAACAACGAAGTTACCTACTATGCCTTAAAGCAGCACGAAGTTGGCCCAATCTACAACACCACCGGCCACTTAATGATGCCTGACTACATTGTAACCAATACTCAGTTCTTCAATGGTCTGCCAGATGATGTCAAGAAATTCTTTGCTGACAACTTAGACAGCCTCGTTGACGAAGAGTTCGACCTCTTCCAGGCTCAGGTATCTAAGAGCTTAGAAGCAGCCAAGAAAGAAGGCACCAAGGTTATCGAAGCTGATAAGGATTCCTTCAAGAAAGCTGTTGAGCCTCTGATTGCTGAGAAGGTAAACACTCCTTCCGCTAAGGCTTTATACGAAGCTGTTCAGAAGAGCCGTGATGCTAAATAATTTTAATTAAATAATTAACAAATGGGGCGTGGCTGATGCTTTAGCCCCATTTTTAGTATTAATCAAATGGAGTTTCCAAGTGAACGCATTAGGCAATATCAAGCAACTGATTGACCGCGTGCTGAAGATCATGAGCATCGTGCTGTGCGGTGCCATGGTAGTCGTCGTAGCCTATCAGGTTTTTGCCCGTTTTATTCTCAGCAACCCAAGCGCAATCTCCGAGGAGCTGGCCAATATCTGCTTCGTGTGGATGGGTCTGTCTGCCTCTGCGCTGCTGTATGGTGAAAAAGGGCATATGAACATCAACTTTATCCCGGAAAAGCTAGGTCCCCACAAATCTCAGATCCTGGTGATCCTAAGTGAAGTCTTCACCCTTGTGATGGCAACCTGGGTGCTGACCTGGGGTGGCTATCATATTTCCGCCAATGCCATGGGGCAGGTGAATGCTGCCATGCCATGGCTGCCTATCGGCGTAATCTATTCCATCGTACCGGTTACCGGTGCCTGCGTGGTGTTCTACGCTTTCTACAATATTCTGGATGCGGTCAATAAGCTTTTGCATCCGGAGACAGTTCAGTCTAAGGGGGCATAAGCATGTTAACCACTTCCGTGATTATGTACCTGCTCGTCATGACACCGATTCTTCTGGTGTTAGGCGTGCCGATCGGTACTTCCATCTGCATGGGCTCAGTGCTCTCCATGGCCTCTGTGTTAGGCTCCAATGCGGCTTTAAACTCGGCTACCCGTATTTATGCCGGTATGAACAGCTTTGCCCTGATCGCCATTCCGTTCTTCGTCCTGGCCGGCAACATCATGAACACTGGCGGTATTGCCCAGAAGCTCATCAACCTTGCTAAAGTCTTCATCGGCTTTGTGCCTGGCGCTCTGATGCATACCAATGTGGTGGCCAATATGCTGTTCGGTGCTATTTCTGGTTCCGGCGTGGCTTCAGCTGCCGCTATCGGCTCGGTGATTCTGCCGGGCGAGAAGAAGGAAGGCTATGATACCCACCTCTCAGCTGCGGTCAATATCGCTTCAGCTCCGGCCGGTATGATTATTCCGCCATCCAATATCTTCATTATTTACTCTCTGGCTTCAGGCGGTGTGTCAGTGGCAGCCCTGTTTATCGCAGGTTATGTGCCGGGCATTCTGTGGGGTCTTGCCGTGATGGGTGTGACCGCCTTCTTTGCTCACAAGTATAAGTATAAGGCTCAGATCGTCAGCGGCTGGGGCAATCGCCTCTTTATCGTATTAGATGCGATCCCGGCTATTCTGCTCATCATCATTATCATCGGCGGTATTATTTCAGGTGCCTTCACCCCGACCGAAGCTTCCTGCGTGGCTGTGCTCTATGCTGCCATCCTCTCAGGTCTGTATAAGAGCTTCCACTGGAAGGACGTGCCGGCCATGCTGCTCTCCACTGCCAAGACCACGGGCCTCATCGTGTTCCTGATCGGTGTGTCCGCAATCTTAGGCTGGGTACTGGCTTATGCCAAGCTGCCTAACATGATTGCTCAGGCTCTGTTGAACTTCTCTGACAGCCCGGCGATCATTCTTTTGGGTATGATGATCATTATGCTGCTGGTAGGCTGTGTGATGGATCCGTCTCCTGCCGTGCTGATCTTCACCCCGATCTTCCTGCCGGTGGCCATGAAGCTGGGCATCAATCCGGTGCACTTCGGTGTGATGATGGTGTTCAACCTCTCCTTAGGCGCGATTACTCCTCCGGTAGGACCGATTCTGTTTACCGGATGCCGTATTGCAGGAGAATCCATTGAGTCAGTCTTCACCAAGATGCTGCCTTACTTCTTTGCTTTAATCTGCGTGCTGGTGATTGTCACCTTAGTGCCGCAGGTCTCTATGTATCTGCCGACCATAACCGGTCTGGTTGCTTCCTAGAGCTTGACCTAGGAGCAGCAGAAGGCCCTAAAGCGTATGCTTTAGGGCCTTTTTAGTCGGCACTTTTCAGTTCAGACACTGCCTGCCTTGCACACCGTAAACTTCGAGGTCTTCCTGAGCACTTCCACCTTGGGGAAATGCTCCCTAAGCACAGTTTCATAATGCAGAAAGCCGTTGCCGACCAGATAGAGGCTGCCCTGCGAGCTTAAATGCTCCAGAGCCTTAGCAATCATGCCTAAGGCAGCCTGATTGTTCTGGTCAAGTCCCTGATGAAAAGGCGGATTGACGCAGATGGCCTCATAGGTTCCTGCGTTGCTGAGCATGTCAGAGGCAAAGATCTCATAAGGTTTGTTAAGTCCGTTGAGCCTGCAGTTTTGCGCGCACAAAGAGAGCGCCTCGGCGCTTGCATCACAGAAGCTCAGCGCGCTGACCTCTGTCTTTGAGGCGGCAGACAGTCCCACGATGCCGCAGCCGCAGCCTAGGTCAAGCACGTGTCCGAACAGTTCCTGCTCCTTTAAGGCCTCAAGCAGCAGCGCAGTCCCGCCGTCTACCTCGCCATAGGAGAAGACCTGCGGGTGCTGCCTAAGCTTAAGCCCTTCATAGCTCACGCAGGCAGGCTCTTTGAGAGCATGGAAGGGGGCAGTGGGCTCTAAGGCAAAGAGCGTGCATTTGCGCGCGCTATCCACCTTATAGGGGCTGCCTGCCTCCTTAAGCAGGGAATCGGCACTTTTGCCGCCGCCTGCGTTGGCTCCGGCTAGGAGAATCCTGCCCTGCTCCTCAAGCAGAGGCTGCGCCTTACTTAAAAGCAGACGGGTGGACTGCTTGTTTTTGGTAAGCAGCATCAGGAGCGTATCGCATTTGGGCAGGGTCTCAAGCAGTCTTGAGGCTGCGCCAAACAGAATTCTGACCTGCTTGTACTCACAGCTCTGCGAAGCTTCCTTGCCGGCCTTTTGTCCAAGCAGGGCGGCCATGTTCTGATAGCTTACATAGTCATCGACGATGAGTACGGCACTCTTGCAGTCTTTGAGCAGGGGGATAAGGCCGCTGTCGTCAAGCTGTCCTAAGATGAGGACCCGACGGTCCTTCAGCAGCTCAAGGTTTCTTGAGAGAAGCTCGGTAAGATTGGATGCTGCCATTTAGAAGGCCTCCCTGCGCTGTTTTTCATAAAGAGCCTGCGCGGCACGGGCAAACTGCTCCACACTCAGATTCTCGGCCCGCAGCTCAGGATTGAGCTCAAGGTCCATAAGCTCAGCTTCCGTAAAGCTTTTCTGCAGCGCATTGCGCAGGGTTTTGCGCCGGGCACTGAAGGCCTCGGTGGTGAGGGCATTAAGATAGGGGATGAGCTCACGCTCATGCTCGTCAAGCTGTTTCGGAATGAGGCGCACCACGGCTGAGGTCACCTGCGGCTTTGGTCTGAAGGCGGTGTTGGGTACCTCAAAGAGCGGGATCACCTGAGCCTGATACTGCACCATGATGGTCAGACGGCCAAAATCCTTATGGTTGGGACCTGCGCAGAGGCGCTCCACCACTTCCTTCTGCAGCATAAAATGCAGATCTGCAATATGCTTTTGTGCAAGCAGATGGAAGATAAGCGGTGAGGTAATGTTATAGGGCAGATTGCCAAAGACCCTCAGACTCTCACCCTCGATGAGCTCATCAAGCTGCACCTTGAGGGCATCGGCTGAGATGAGGCGCAGTCCCTTAAGGAAGGGATCGTGCGCGAGCAGCTCACAGAGATCGCGGTCAAGCTCAATGGCGGTCAGGCTTTTGCAGCGCTCGAGCACGGGCCTTGTGAGGGCGGCATGTCCCGGTCCGATTTCGACCAGATGCTCACCGACTTTTGGATTGATGGCGTTGACGATCTTGGTGATGACCTGCTCATCAACTAGGAAGTTCTGCCCGAAGCGTTTGCGGGCTTTCATAAAGGATGGGGGAAGTGCCATAGGGTCTCCTCAATAAAAAACGGCACTGAGCGTGCCGTTCTGGGGATTATTTATCACTCTCCTGGCTGAGGTCGATGCCCGCCTTCAAGAGAGTCGGATCGTTGACATGGACATAGGCTGCCGCTCTGAGCTCACGCTCCCACAGTTCAGCCTCCTCACGGAACTTGCGCTCGAGGATGAGGGCTCTGGCGCGGTCGCGGTAGGCCTGCATGGAATCATTGTCCACCTTGACATCGTTGAGCTTGATGATGTGCCAGCCGAAGGAGGAGCGGAACGGCTCACTGATCTGGCCTGGCTTTAGGGATACCAGCATATTGGCAAAGGCCGGGTCGAAGACCTCAGGAGCCTGATAGCCAAGATTACCGCCATCCACGGCTGAGCCCGGATCTTCAGAATTCTTCTTGGCGGCATCGGCAAAGGAGATGGCGCCATCTAAGATCTGCTTTCTTAACTGATTGAGCTTGGCCTTGGCTGCGCCGTCAGAGAAGACGATGGAGGTCTTGATGAGAATATGCGAGGAGTCATAGGTGCGCATTGGCATCACGGCTTCATGAGTGATCTCATAGACTTTTAAGATGTGCAGACCGATTGGGGATCTGAAAGGTCCGATGACATCGCCTGGCTTGGCCTTGACCAGAGCCGGTACAAACGGAAGCGGTACGGAGGTTTCAGGCAGAAAACCCAGATCTCCGGCCTGTCCTGCCGAGGAGCCCTGACTGTAGGTGGCAGCCAGCGCATTGAAGTTCTTGCCGGCACGGGCCTGCTGAATGACCTTGCGGGCAGTGGCCTGAGCATTGTTGTACTGTGCTACGGTAGGCTGGGTGGAAACCGGAATGATGATCTGACCTAAGTGATAGCGCGGCTCCACGCTGCCGGCCTTCTTGAGGTTGTTGGCCAGCGCATTCACTTCCACGTCGGAGGCATTGATGCGGCTTCTGACGCGGGCATTGCGATACTCGCTCATGATCACCTGCTTTTTGAACTCCGCACGCTTTTCAGCCTCGGAGGCACCCGGCATGGTGGCTAAAATCCGCTGCACGGTGGTGTGATTGTTGCTGGCCACCCGCTGCAGCGCCTGATCTAGCTGCATATCCGTGAGATCGACACCCTGGATTTTGGCTGCCTGCAGTACCAGAGACTCGGTGATGAGGTTCTCGAGCGCGGCACGTCTGGCGGCCAGGGCGTTAAGACCCGGATTATTGCGCTGGACGGTGCGCTGAGTTTTGTTCAGCTCGCTGGTCAGAATGATATCCTGATTGACTATCGCTGCCGTACTGTCTAGGGTCTGCTCTGCGTGCAGTGCCGGAGCAGAGAGGATAGCCATGGAACTTAATAAAGCTATAAGTGTTTTACGCATTTTAGTTTCTCTTCTTAGCGATTGAGGTTAATTTCATCTACCGATGGCAGGAATCTGGTGCTGGTGCTGATCGGGTCATTGACTCCGCGGACATCCATACCAAAGAAGCCTTTCATCCTAAACTGGATACCAATCGTTCTGTCCTGTTTAATGTTCTGAGTATTCCAACTCCAGCCAAGGTATCTTTCATAGACCAGAGCTACTGAGTAACAGCAGTCTTCATATTTTATAGCGAATTTGCTGTCAATATTGTAATTTTGTTCGAAATCGCGATACCACGCGCCGCTGAAGCGCCAGTCACGGCCTAAAGGCAGACTCAGCTCCAGACCGGCCTGCTTGAGATCGGTGGTGGTCAGATTGTTGGTCTGCTGATAGTGGTCGATGTCATAGTTGCCGTTGCGGGTGAAGCGATAGGAAATAGCCGCCTTGTAGCCGCCTTTGGCATAGCGCAATGAGGCGTTGTAGCTGTTAAAGCGATGCTCGCCGGTATCATAGGAGGCCGAGGAGTGCAGGGTGACGCCTTCCCACGGGCTGAAATCCAGGGTGGCCGCAATCGGAGTACGCGGTTCGGTATTGAGCTTGTCCGCGGTGTTCAGAGGCGTTCTTGACTTGGTAAAGTGGAAGGCCTGGGCAATGCCGAAGCGCAGCACCTCACGGTCATGACTGTCAAGAATTCTGGTAATACCGCCATAGGTCAGGGTATTGGTATCGGCAATACGGTCGATGCCGGCAAACTTGCGGTAGCTGTAGAGCGAATAGAAGTCATCCACGCGATCGGTGGTATCGTAGAGCGCGATATCGCGCTGATTGCGATAAGGCACATAGATATACTTGATCATAGGCTCAAGCGTCTGGGTATGGCGCATGTCGATAGCCTTGCGTTCAAGCACCGTGCGGCCTTCAATCTCGAGTTCGTAGAGCGCGCGGTTCTTGCTGTGCGAGACTTCATCCACGCCATAGAAGGCCAGATCCTGTTGGTCTCTGAGCATCTCCTGCTGATAATGCGTGAGGAACAGACGTCCGCCCAGATCGAGGCTGCTGCCGCGGTAGGACACGAGATTATAGTTGAAGGACGGCTCAAAGTGATAGCGCTGAGCGTCAAAATGCGCGTAATCATGCCAGGACTCACGGTTGAACACCGTCATCTCGGCCGCAAGATTATAGCGGATGCCCTTGAAGGTATTGTAATAATTGCCCTTAAGCTGCGGGAGCATGGCAAAAGGCAGTCTCGAGCCTGAGCGCTTTGGCAGAAGGCTTTGGTACTTGCGCACTTCAAGCTGAATGTCATAGCGCGGACGGTTGAAGGCTGCGATAAGGCTCTGCTTGAGATTGTCATCGGTGACCGCCGCTTCACTCTGGGTAATGTCGCGCAGATAGTCATAATCTGCCGCACGCACTCTTGAGTAGTTGGCCTTGATGGTCAGATCGCGCTGCAGGAACCAGGCCTCGGCGCTGAGATTGAAGAACCATCTCTTGCGGTCGCTGTGGCTCGGGGCAGTATCCCATTTAGGATCGTCAGGCAGATAGTTAAAGGTCATGGCGCCTTTGACATTCTCAAACGGCATGAATCTGAACTGATTGTTAAACTGCCAGTGATGCTTACCCGTCCAGGAAGGCGTGATGGTCCAGTCATAGTTCGGCGCCAGGTTCAGGTAGAACGGCAGAGCCACGCCGCCTAAAGAGCCGATGCTCACGGACGGATAGAGGAAGCCGGTCTTGCGCTTGTTGCTGGTCGGGAAATTGACATAGGGCAGATAGAAAAAGGGAATCGGTCCTGCCCACAGCACGGTATTCCAGGCCGAGCCGGACTGCTCGTCGCGATCTAAATCGATCTCGGTGGCTGAAATATGCCAGGAGTTATCCTCATCCGGGCAGGTGGTCAGCGAACCGTTGGTCAGATGCTGCGTACCCTCATCCTGATCGATTTCCTGCTCTTCGGCCTTGCCGCGCAGGCGTGAGCCGTTCATCTGCATCAGGGTGTTCTTGAGCTTGAGCAGCTTGGTGGACAGGTTATAGCTCACCGCATCCTTGGTGCTCGCCGTAACCTCAGGGGCATGCAGCGTGGTGCTGCCTTCAGCGGTCAGCATCTGGGTTTTGCCCTGATAGTGCAGAATGTCGGTATTGAGCACCTTGTCACCATAGGTGACCTTGACGGCGCCCTGATAGATCAGATCGTCATTGCGATTCTGCAGATCGCCCGAGACGGTATCGGCATCCACGGTGATCGGGGTGGTGTCGCGGTCAAACTTCTGCGGCTTGCGGTAGGGCGGCACGCCGTAATAGCAGGAGAGATCGCGCTTGTCTATCGGCATCAGCGGACTTTCGACCCAGGGGTTCTTCTGCTGCACGGCAAAGAGCTTGGCCGGGAAGGTTGAGGCATCGCCTAAAGGGCGATTCTTAAGATAGAGCTTGCTGCCTTCAACGTCCATGACCTGCATGGCGGAGCTGGCAAAGTGCAGCACCTTAAGCTGACGGTTTTCCTCGTTCGTGACGCTGGTGGTGGTCACGTTAAACTCACGCGGAGTGAGGTAAGCCTCAGAGTCACCTACGGTGCCGAGCGCCACGCCTTTCTGCGGCTCAGCGCGCACCGCCTTGCTGAAATCGCCATAGAGCGCATAGCTGACTGCCAGTGCCAGCAGCGCCAGGGTATAACCTTTTTTACCTGTTCTGTTCAAGCGCCGCTCCTTGGATTTGATCACTGACGAGGCTGGCCTGTTCCGCATCCTCGTCCTCTAAAACTGAGTTGCCCTCGATGACGAGCTCGTCGTTGGCCCAGGCATCGAGATCCAGAAGCTTGCATTTTTCACTGCAGAAGGGTCTGAAGGGATTATGTACGTCATAGGGCAGTTCCCTGCCGCAGTGCGGGCAGCGGCACGTGATGGTGCCAGGCTGTGCAGACCTGGTTCCGGCAATTTCCTCATAGGTGCCAGGCGGCAGTAAATCTTGCAAACTCATGTCAGGCTGCCTTTGATATATGCGATCTCAAATTCCACATCTCCGACCGGGGCCTGTTTTTCAAAGGGCAGGAAGCGGATGTTGACGCGGGACTGGAAGCCGCTGACGACCGGATAGCCGCGGATGCTCTCATCATACTGAATATTGATGAGATCACAGGAGTCAGCATTCTCCTGCATAAAGCCCTGCTTGGCCACGCGCTTCTGATAGTCCGCGCAGAGTCTCCAGATATAGAGCACCGTGCAGGTAGGCAGGCGCAGGCATTCAAGCTCATGCTTCCAGCGCTGTACGCTCTCCTGCTTAACCGCTACGTCCTGATGAATCCAGTATTCAAAGAGCGGGGTGTCAAAGCAGTTGACGCCGCAGGGGGCCAGGAAGCGCGGCTTGATGGATTCAATGATAGGATCGGTCTGCAGCACGGTACGCTGACGGGTAAAGGTATTTAAGGCCAGGCGCGCCTTGGAGATCTGCTCACGCAGGGCGGTGACGAATTCGGCATCCACATTCGGATCGGTGATCCACTGCTTCAGATTGCTGTCGCATTTTTCGAGATCTTTCTGCAGATCAATCTTGATGGCGCCTGAACCATCGACTAAGTCTATATAGTCAACAATTCCACGCAGGAGACAGAGCACCTCGTGGATACTGTTCAGACTACCGCAACTCTCTACGCCCGAAAAGATCTGTTCAAACTTCAAATAGGTACGGGCCTTAGGGCTTAAAGGGAAATCATAGTTAAACATTGGTATCGGTTAAATTCTTAGCTAAGTTACGATAAACAGTATCCAATTTTAGCACGTAATTGCTAATTTCTTGTAGAGTTAGCTTGTCAGTTTCAATTAAATCTTGCGCAAGTGAGCGGCGTGTTGCCCGGCTTACCTGTGCCGAAAGCATCTTCAGCGCCAGCTCTCGTGAAATGCCATCGCGTTTCTCAAGCCGCTGCAGCTGCACCTCTTCCTCACAGTCGGCCACCAGAATGCGGTCAAAATGCTCCTGCCAGTTAAGCTCAAAGAGCAGCGGCACGGCCACCACCACATAGGGCTCAGCGGCATAGTCCGCCATTTTCTCCTTAACGGAGGCGAGAATGGCAGGATGCAGCAGGGCATTGAGTGTCTTAAGCTTTATGGGATCGTTAAAGACCAGGCTGCGCAGCATTTTGCGGTCAAGGCACTTATCGGGAGTGAGAATCTGCTCTGAAAAGACTGCGGCAAGTCTGCTGAGCAGAGCAGTGCCGGGGGCTACAACCTCACGGGAAATCAGATCGGTATCGATGACCTTGACCTCAAGCTTTAAAAACGCTTCAGTTATCACGCTTTTACCGCAGGCAATCCCGCCGGTCAGCGCCACTTTCAGACTCATAATCTCTGCTGCCTTGTGCAAAAAACGCTACAATTTCACGACAAATTACGCAAGATGCACTGCATCTTCGCTTATTTGCTGATAATATATTAGAAAATTTTTAATTTTCATAGGTGTGATATGTACAAATTATTCTCTTATTTAACTCCGCTGCTGATCCTCACCGTCTTTACCGGCTGCGGCTCTGACAGTCAGGACCGTCAGATTGTAACCGATGACAGCGCGGTGGACAGCTCAGCTGAGGTGGTAACCGATAAGTCTCTTTATCTGCGCGGTGAGATGAATGATTATGGGGTATCCCAGACCTATAAGCTCTCCCATCACGGCGGAGCACTGTGCACCTTTGCCATGCTGCGTTCAGACTGGTCTCCTTATAAGTTCAAATTTGCCGATGCCAACTGGAGCAAGGGCTCCAATTTCGGCTTTGCCACACCTCCCGGGGTAATGCGTCAGGGCAGCTCTCCGGTCAAGCTCAATCCTAATTCGCGTTTTGAGGAGCTAAGCTATGAGGTCAAGTATGACGGAGTCTACAGATTCTGTCTTATCAAGCGCTCCGACGGGTACTATGCCGATGTGCAGGAAACCGATGAACAGCAGCTGCCAAGCCTGAAAGAGCAGGTGAAAGCCCAAGAGTAAAGCATGGCTTTAGTAAAAGATGGGGACGCGTCCGAGCGCGCGGCCCTGCTGCGGGATTTTGGCGATTATCTGCTCCTGGAGAAGGGCCTGTCAGAGCATACCATCGAGGCCTATTCAAGCGATGTCCGCCTGTTTTTAGACTTTTTAGGCTCAAGACAGCAGACGCTTTTGCCCTTTGACGAGGATGAGATTTCAGCCTATCTCTCCTGCGGCAAGGACAATGCCCCAAGCTCCTGGGCCCGCTTCATGTGCTCGCTGCGCTCCTTTACCACCTATCTGCGCTCGGTGGACAAGTTAAGCTATGATCCCTGCGAGCATCTTGCAAATCCCAAACGGCAGTACGATCTGCCTGCGGTGATGAGCGAGCAGTGCGTCAACGCCTTTTTAGAGGCGCCCGACCTTAGCACCCATACGGGGCTTAGAGATAAGGCGATGCTCGAAACCGTCTATGCTACAGGGCTTAGAGTCAGCGAGCTGTGCAAGCTGCAGTTTGATAATCTGCATCTGACCGACGGCTTTGTGATAATAAGAGGCAAGGGCGATAAAGAGCGCCTGGTGCCGCTTGGACAGAATGCCACCTACTGGATTGAAAGCTATGTTAAAGGCGCCCGCGCACAGAAAGACCCTAAGCTCAGCTGTCCCTTTGTCTTTTTATCCGGCAAGGGCGTACAGGGTCTGACCCGCATCGCCTTCTGGTATCGCATCAAGGCCTATGCTAAAGAGCTCGGGCTGTCATCTGAGATCTCCCCGCATACCTTCCGGCATGCCTTTGCCACCCATCTGCTCAATCATGATGCGGACCTGCGTGCCGTACAGATGCTGCTGGGGCACTCAAGTCTCACCACCACCCAGATCTATACGCATGTGGCGACCGCGCGCATGCATGAGATCTATGCTAAAGCCCATCCGCGAGCCTAAGATGCAGTTATCCTACCGTAAACTTATGACCTTAGGCGCAGGCCTTGAATATGCCGTGGTGAAAACCGCCGGTGCAGAAAGCCTGTGTCTGCAGGGCATCCTTGCGCAGCAGAAAAAGATTAAACGCGCCATCAGCTGTGCTGAGGATCTCGGCCTTAACCATCCTGAGTACATGCCCAAGTTTCTCTCCTGCAGTCAGCAGGGCCCGATTGCAAGCGCCCTGTTTACCCATCTTGACGCAGGTCTGATGTCTGACTTTCTCTCAAGTATGCCCAAAGTCTGGCATTATGCCTCAGGCAGACAGGCAGGGAGGGCTTTAAGTGCGCTGCAGGAAGGCGCCTTAACTGCAAGACAGCAGGAGAAGGCCTTGAAGCGGCAGATGCAGTTTATGGAGCGTATTGCCGATTATGTGGGCAATCAGCCGCATTTTAAAGGTGATTATCTGGCCCTTGATGCCATTGCCGCACGGCATGATCATTTCACCATGTTCCGCCCGGTGCTGCGCTATGGCATGCTGCGCCATGACAGGCTGCTTGTGACCCGCGAGGTTGAGGTGAAGTTTCTGCCCAGCCCCTTCTTTGGCCCGGGCGATGTGTGCGAGGATTTTGCCTGCCTTGAGTGTCAGAGTGCCGGCCGCTTTCCGCTCTTCTGTGCAGGCTTTATCGACGGCTATTTCAAGGGGCGCGTGCCGCCTGGCTTCTGGGTGACCTTTGCCATGCAGTCAGCTCTCTATGCCATGTGGCGGCTGGGGCGCAGAGTGCGTCAAAGACAGGCAAGCCTTGAGCATATGCAGCTGAAGTTTGACCGCATCCGCGCGGATTTTGAGGATTTTAAAAAACCGGTGCCGCTGTGGTATCGTGCTGAGGAAGTAAGACAGATCCGCCTTGCCTGTCAGAAAAAGGGACTGTAGCGCGGTCCATAAAAAATGCCTTCCTGCTAAGGAAGGCATTTCTCTCAGAGGGGACTGGCCTAGTTCTGAGCCTCAAGCTTCTGCTCAAGATAATGAATGCTGGCACCGCCTTTGATCTCGACCGGATCGGTGAGCAGGTCCTTGTGCAGCGGAATATTGGACTGAATGCCGTCAAGGATCAGCTCATTGAGAGCCTCTAAGGCTCTAAGCCTTGCGGATTCACGATCGTCATCATGCACAATCAGCTTGCCGACCAGGGAATCATAATATGGCGGCACGCGATAGTTCTGATAGATGTGACTGTCCCATCTCACGCCCGGGCCGCCCGGGATATGCAGCCAGGTGATCTCGCCTGGGGATGGCAGGAAGGTCTTAGGATTCTCAGCGTTGATACGGCATTCAAAGGCATGGCCCTTGATCTTGACATTGCTCTGCTTGATGGAGAGCGGCATGCCGGCGCAGACATTGATCATCTCTCTGACGATGTCGATGCCGGTGATCATCTCGGTGACCGGATGCTCTACCTGCACGCGGGTATTCATCTCGATGAAGTAGAACTCGCCGTCCTCATAGAGGAACTCAAAGGTACCTGCGCCGCGATAGCCGATATCGATGCAGGCCTGCGCACAGCTCTCGCCGATGGTCTTGCGCTGCTCGGCAGTGATGAACGGAGCCGGGGCCTCTTCCAGCACCTTCTGATTGCGCCGCTGCATGGAGCAGTCACGTTCGCCTAAATATACGGCATGTCCCTGACCGTCGGAAAGCACCTGAAACTCAATGTGACGCGGGTTCTCCAGGAACTTTTCCATATAGACGGCAGGATTGTTGAAGAACATATCCGCTTCGCGCCGGGTCAGCGCAATGGAGTTCTCGAGCTCATTTTCATTTCTGACCACGCGCATGCCGCGGCCACCGCCGCCGCCCGAGGCCTTGATGATAATCGGGTAGCCTATTTCAGAGGCAAGGCGCTTATTCTCGACTATATCATCTCCCAGAGCTCCGGCAGAGCCTGGGACACATGGTACGCCATTGCGCTGCATGGCCTTCTTGGCTGAGACCTTGTCACCCATCAGGCGGATGGTATCAGCGGTAGGTCCGATGAAGATAAAGCCGGATTTCTCCACCATCTCGGCAAAGTCGGCATTCTCAGAGAGGAAGCCGTAGCCCGGGTGAATGGCGCTGGCGCCGGTAGCTTCAGCAGCGGCAATGATGGCCGGAATATTCAAATAGGAATCTTTGGCTGCAGCAGGGCCGATGCAGATCGACTCATCAGCAAGCTTGACATGCATCAGATCTTTATCTGCCGTGGAGTGAATGGCCACGGTCTTAAGACCTAACTGTCTGCAGGCACGTAAAATCCGCAGCGCGATTTCGCCGCGGTTGGCAATTAAAACTTTTTCAAGCTTCATATCTTAATCTTTCATAGGAGCAGGACAGGCCTGCTCGTTTAGGTTAAATCGGAAAACGCCCTGAGTGAGTTGTTAGTCAAACTCAAACAGCGGCTGATCAAACTCAATGGTGGCACCGTTTTCCACCAGAATCTTCTTGATGGTGCCTGAGCGATCGGCCTGGATCTGATTCATCATCTTCATGGCTTCGATGATGCAGACGGTGTCACCTTCCTTGACCTGCTGACCTTCTTCCACGAAGGCGGCAGCGGTTGGGCTGGCGGCACGATAGAAGGTGCCGACCATTGGGGATTTCATGATCTTGTTAGGATCGGTGCTTGGAGCCTGCGGGGCTTCAGCCTGAACCGGGGCCTGAGCCTGAGGCTGGGCCAGCTGTGGCTGAGGCAGAGGGGCGGTTACTAAAGTCTGCACCTGAGGCTGTGCACTCACGGCCTCACGACGGCAAATTTTTAACTCTTCTTCTCCTTGTTTGAGATTGATTTCAGAAATGTCAGAATTTGACACTAGTTCAATCAGCTTGGCAATCTTGTGAATATCAATTTGCATAGATTAGTACCTATATAAAGGGGGAAATCTTTAATGATTCTGTTTATGAAGATAATCAACCGCGGCTCGGAGCGCATACTCATAGCCTTTAAGTCCAAAGCCGACGATCACTCCCACTGCCTTGTCACTTAAATAGGAGTGATGGCGGAAAGGCTCCCGGCTGTGCACATTGGAGATATGGATTTCATAAAAAGGAATAGACACCCCAGAGATAGCATCACGAATAGCTACACTGGTATGAGTATAAGCGCCGGCATTGATCAGCAGAAAGTCATGCCGATGCAGGGCGCTCTGGATTTTATCAACGATCTGACCTTCATGATTGGACTGGAAATGCTCGAGACTTACTCCGCATTCTGCCGCTACCTTATCTAGGTTGGCGGTTAAATCCTGCAGCGTGCCGGCACCATAGATGCCTGGCTCCCGGGTACCTAATAGGTTTAGGTTTGGTCCATTGATGACCAAGATAGAATACTTACTCAATCAAAAAGGCTCCGTTATGTTGTAATTGAGGGGCATTTTAGCATATTTTTTATCAAGCGGCGTTTTTTTGCTTTTTTCTAAGCTCTAGCGCTAATTTTTGAAAGTTTTTGACAGGTTTTGGGCTTATTTTGCAAAAAAGCGTGTCATCTTACCGATTCAGATGGCAGGGATGGCCGCGAGGTCACAAGTCGCGGCCAAGACTCTGAGTGCCTGCTGCTCCGTATTTAGCTAACCTTCAGATTTAAATGCGGATTTTTTGCACTTACGTGATGCAGATCTAAAAAAAGTTTATTAGGCAGGATTAAATGCTAAAATGAAAGCGGAAAAAAGCGGTTTGTCGCTTTTCTTTTAATGTTTTTCAAGAGGATAAACTAAATATGAGTTTTATCAATCAAGCTAAATCCATAGCCGAATTTGACCCTGAACTTTGGGAGGCCATTGCCGCTGAAAATCAGCGTCAGGAAGATCATATCGAGCTGATTGCTTCTGAGAACTATGCCAGCGTCTGCGTCATGCAGGCTCAGGGCTCTCAGCTGACCAACAAATATGCCGAAGGTTATCCTCATAAACGCTATTATGGCGGCTGCGAATATGTCGATAAGGTCGAGCAGCTGGCCATCGATAGGGCCTGCAAACTCTTTCACTGCGATTATGCCAATGTGCAGCCGCATGCCGGCTCACAGGCTAACGCCGCTGTGTATCTGGCCCTGTTAAAGCCGGGTGATACCATTTTAGGTCTGTCCCTCTCCTCAGGCGGCCACTTAACTCATGGCAGCAAGGTGAATTTCTCAGGCAAGATCTACAATACCGTAGGTTATGAGGTCAACGAGGCCGGTGAGCTTGACTATGCCGAGATCCTCTCTGTGGCTAAGGAATGCAAGCCGCAGCTGATTGTCGGCGGCTTCTCCGCCTATTCAGGGCTTGTGGACTGGCAGAAGATGCGTGAGATTGCCGACGAGGTTGGTGCCTATTTAATGGTGGACATGGCCCACGTTGCAGGTCTGGTGGCCGCAGGCGAATATCCAAGTCCGCTTGATTATGCCCATGTGGTAACCTCCACCACCCATAAGTCCTTAGGCGGCCCGCGCTCAGGCTTTATTCTGTCAAACTGCCACGATGAAGCTCTCTACAAGAAGTTGAATTCAGCCGTCTTCCCGGGCAATCAGGGCGGACCACTCGAGCATGTGATTGCCGCTAAGGCCGTGCTGTTCAAGGAAGCCATGGAGCCATGGTACAAGGACTATCAGCATCAGATCGTGGTCAACGCCAAGCTTCTGTGTGAAGAGATTCAGAAGCGCGGCTATAAGATTGTCTCAGGCGGTACCCACAACCACCTCTTCCTCATGGACTTTACCGGCATGGAGATGACCGGCAAGGATGCCGAGGAAGCCTTAGGCAAGGCCAATATTACGGTGAACAAGAACACGGTGCCGGGTGAGACCCGCTCTCCGTTTGTCACCTCCGGTCTGCGCGTCGGTACACCGGCCTGCACCCGCCGCGGCTTCAAGGAAGCTGAGATCAAGGAGCTGGCCGCCATCATGTGCGATGTGCTTGACAACTATCAGAACGCTGAGGTGATTGAGCAGTGCAGAAAGCGCGCCGTAGCTCTGTGTGAGCGCTTCCCTGTCTACAAGCACTAAGCAGAGTCTGTCATGCGCGATGATCTCTACTATATGCAGCTTGCGTACGCCAACGCCTATCGCGGGCTGTATTCCACCTATCCCAATCCTGCGGTAGGCTGTGTGATCGTCCGTGACGGTCAGATTCTCGGCGAAGGCTATCATCAAAAGGCAGGCTGCGATCATGCCGAAATCCGGGCTCTCAAAGCCTGCGGCCAGAGTGTGGCGGGAGCGACAGCCTATGTGACCTTAGAGCCCTGCTGCCATTATGGCAGAACACCGCCCTGTGCCCTGCGCCTTGCTAAGGAGCGGGTAGCCAGAGTGGTGTATGCCTGTGAGGATCCCAATCCCAAGGTGGCAGGCGGCGGCCGCAAAATCCTCGAGGAGGCGGGCATTGAGGTGGAGAGCGGCGTACTTGACCAGCAGTGTCGGTTCTTAAACCGCGCCTTTTTCTACAGCATTGTGCGTAAGAGACCTTATGTCACGGTGAAAATCGGCATGAGCCTTGATGCTAGGACTGCACTTGCCTCAGGTGAGAGCAAGTGGATTACCGCGGCTGATTCAAGAGCCCTGGTGCAGGATCTGCGCGCTAAATGCGATGTGCTGCTCACAGGCTCTGAGACGGTGATTAAGGATGATCCGAGACTTAATGTGCGCTATGAGGAGCTTGACCCGAGCGTGCAGGCTTTTCTGCCTGAAAAGCTGTGCCGTCAGCCGCTTAAGGTGGTGCTCGATACCCGAGCGCGCCTAAACCCTCAGGACTATCAGCTTTTTAAATCAGGCAGGGTGCTGTGGTGCGTAGGCGGAGAGAGTCTTTTTGAAGAGCAGCTCTCAGAAGGCCTTGTAAAGCTTACTCTGCCGCTTAAGGATGGACATGTGGACTTTGCGCTGCTGCTTGATTATCTTGGCAGTAAGCAGTACCGCCGCCTGCTGGTGGAGGCAGGTGCAACCCTCACGGGCTTTGTGCTCAGGCATTTTGCTCAGGAGCTTTATGTCTATCAGGCTCCCAAGCTTTTAGGTCTGGAGGGCAGACCGGCTTTCTTGCTGCCATCCCCAGACAGCCTCAGCATGGCTCAGACTTTAAGCCTGCATCGGGTGAATGCCTTAGCTTCAGGCGATCTGCGCCTTCACTATCTTCTGAACAGGACCTAGCAGATGTTTACAGGAATTGTGCAGGCCGTCGGCAGCTTGGCCAGCCTGACTCACAAAGGCTCAGGGGCGACTCTGAGCGTACTTACTCCCTCATCTTTCAGACTGCACGAGCAGGTGAGCCTCGGCGACTCAGTCGCCAACAACGGGGTGTGTCTGACCGTCACCGCGCTTGAGGGGGAGACCTTCTGGGCCGATATCTCCTATGAGACATTAAACCGCTCAGCCTTTGCCTTCTACCAGGTGGGGCAGCCCTTAAACCTCGAGCTTGCCTGTACGCCCTCCACCCATCTTGGGGGGCACATCATGCAGGGCCATGTGGACGGGGTGGGGGAGATTGTCAGACTCACAAGACATTCAGAGGCCCTCGATGTGTTCATCAGATGTCCTCAGGAACTTACGCGCTATATGGCGCCTAAAGGCTCCATTGCCGTGGACGGGGTGTCTCTTACCATCAATGATCTTGAGGAGGACATCCTGCGCCTGACCCTGATCCCGCATACCCAGACCAAGGTCAACTTTGAGGTCTGGCAGGTGGGCTACCGGGTCAATCTTGAGGCGGATGTGCTGGCACGCTATCTAGAGCGTCTTCTGCAGGCTAAAAGCGCTGAACAGTCAGCTCAGGGGGAGGGGGTGACTCTGAAAAGTCTTTTGGAAAATGGCTTTCTTTAAGCCTTAAACCTCGCTAAAATTAACGGTTAACATCAATATGGAGAGATGTCATGTCAGTGAATAAGATTGAAGGCATTCTGCCTTGCCCACAGGCCAGGGTGGCTCTGGTGGTTTCAAGATTCAACAGCTTTATCTGTGAAAGACTGCTTGAGGGGGCCCTTGATACCTTAAAGCGTGAGGGTCAGGTTCCTGAAGAGCAGATCACGGTGATCCATGTGCCGGGTGCCATCGAGATCCCGCTGACCTGTCAGAAGGCCTGCGAGAGCAAGAACTATGATGCGGTCATCGCCTTAGGCTGCGTGATCCGCGGCAGCACCTATCATTTTGAGGTGGTGGCCAATGAATGTGCCAAAGGTCTCTCTCAGGTTAATCTCAAATACGGCATTCCGGTCACCAACGGCGTGCTGACCACCGATAATCTTGATCAGGCCGTGCAGCGTGCCGGCTCCAAGATGGGTAACAAGGGCAGTGAGGCCGCCGCTTCCGCTCTTGAGATGATCAATGTCATCGCTCAACTCTAGGAACAAGGATTATGCAGAATAAAAGCGAGGCGGTTACCCCGAACATGCGCCACAAGGCACGGCATTTTGCCATGCAGGCCATCTATCAGTGGCAGATGACGGGGCTGACTGCAGGTGAGATTGAACAGCAGTTTTTAGAGGATCAGCCGCTCAAGGGGGCAGATCTTGACTATATGCATGAGCTCATCTCAGGCGTGATCGCCAACTGTGAGCGCATCGATGCGACCTTTGCCCCGCATCTCTCAAGGCCGCTTGATGATCTCGACCAGGTCGACAAGGCCCTGCTGCGGGTGGGCACCTATGAGCTGCTCTTCAGGCAGGACGTGCCGTTTCGGGTGGTCATCAACGAATCTATCATGCTCGCTAAGGAATTTGCCGAGCAGGATAGCCACAAGTTTGTCAACGGGGTGCTCGACAAGGTCGTGCACTCTCTGAACAAGGCTTAGGCCGGGCACCTGCTTGCCAAGATAAGCTCCCTGCACCGCTGAGGCTTCAGTTAGGACAGCGGAGCTTAACTGTTTCAGGCAGGATTCAAATAAATTTGTTTAAACATGTTACAATCTCAAGGCTAAAAATTAGGTGCTTTGAGATTTTTTCAAAGCCTAAATGGCGAGATTAAAAATTAAGATTACGCCTGCTGAGTGCGTAGTGTGGAGATAATTGTGAATAAGATGATTAAACATGGCGTTGCCGTAACGCTGTTAGCTTTAGCCGTGGCAGGTCTGAGCGGCTGCAAGGACAAGAAGGAAAACGCTGAAGTCAAGGCTGCCCCAGTTGCGGCTGAACAGACCCTGACGATTGATGACAAATCCTCCTTTGAGGATCGCTCCGCTTATGCCGTAGGCGCCTCCCTGGGCACCTATCTGCATAATATGCAGCAGGTGCAGAAGGAATTTACCGGTGAACTTAAGACCGAGTATATCATCAAGGGCTTTACCGATGCGATTTCGCAGAAGAGCCAGCTTGACAACAAGGCTATCGAGACCACGCTGCGCGATCTTGACAAGAAAGTGCAGGAAGGCATGCAGGCTAAAATGCAGAAGGAAGCTGCCGAAGCTTTAGAGGCCGGCAACAAGTTCCTCGAGGAAAACAAGGTCAAGGAAGGTGTCAAGGTCACCGAGTCTGGTCTGCAGTACAAGGTCATCAAGGAAGGTGACGGTGTCTCTCCTAAGCAGGGCGATACCATTTCCGTGATCTACAAGGGCTCTACCATTGACGGTCAGGTCTTTGATGAGCAGAAGGAAGCCGTGGATTTCCCTCTGCAGAATATGATCCCGGGCTGGGTTGAAGGTCTGCAGCTGATGAAGGCAGGCTCCCAGTATGAGTTCTATATCCCGGCAAAGCTTGCCTATGGCGAGAACGGCGCCGGTGATGTCATCAAGCCAAACTCCGTACTGATCTTTGATGTGACTCTCGTCTCTGTCAAGCCGGCTGAAACCAAGGCCGAGGCAAAAGATGAGGCAAAAGCTGAGACAAAGAGTGCCGAGGCTGGCGAGGCAAAGAGCGCCGAGCAGCAGGATGACAAGGCTGCAGAGCCTAAAGATCCGGCCGAAGTCAAGCTTAACTAATCAAGCCTGACGCGCAAAAAAGCAGCTAGCAGTCTAGCTGCTTTTTTTATGCTCAAAACCAGCTTAAAGCAGCTACTGCTTTACACGCTCAAGGAGCGCTTTAAGCTTGTCTAAGTCATATAGACCGCTTAAGCCTCCTGCAATGGCCCCTTTTTTATCGATAAGATAGAGCTGCGGTACCCCGCTTAACTTAAATCTTGCAATGATATTCTCTGTGTCAGGATTCTTGGGATCGGTGACATCAAAGCGCAGGGTAGGCATCCCCTCGGTAAGCTTCTGATATGCAGCGCCGGCATACAGCTCCCTGTCAAGCGCATGGCAGTTGTGACACCACTGTGCCGAGAAGGTGACAAGCAGGGGCTGCCCCTGATAGGCTTTAAGCTCTTCAAGCCGGTGCAGAGTGATAAAGTGCCCCTCATCTGCTGGTTTTTGCAGCACATTGGGCAGCAGACAGCATGAGAGCAGGGTTAAAAGCGCACAGAGCGTGAGGCTTAAAGCACGTCTTAGCTTAAGATAGCTTAAGAGCTGATAGAGCGTATAGCCAAGCAGCGCTGAGATTAAAAGCAGCTGTGCCGTATACCTCAGGCTGCCAAAGAGATGCTCGGTGATATAGAAGGCAGCATAGATGAGAGGGATGGCAAGCAGCCTGTGCACGAGCTCAGAGAGCGCGCCGCTTTTAGGCAGAAAGCCTGCGCCGAACAGGCCGATGAGCACCAGAGGCGTGCCCATGCCAAGGCCTATAAGGAGGAACATTAACGTGCCCTGCAGGACATCGCCTGAGTGCAGAATATAGAGAATGCCGCCTGCCAGAGGAGCGCTGGTGCAGGGGGTGGCCAGCACCGAGGAGAGCACGCCGAACAAAAAGGCAGAGCGCAAGGAGCCCTGATTCTGCCTTGCAAGACGGGAGCTTACGCCTGCAAGCAGACGCTGCGGCAGCTTTAAGGTAACCAGGCCCATGCAGTCTAAGGCACAGTAGATAAGCAGCAGGGCAAGCAGCACTAAGGTGAGCGGGTGCTGCAAAATCCCCTGGGCTAAAAGTCCCACCCTCGCAAAGATGAGGCCTAGCAGCGCAAAGCTGAGGCTTAACCCTGCAAGATAGCTTAAATTTAAGCTAAGGCTTTTTAAAAAAGGCTGTTTGCGCAGTCCGACAATCATGGCCGAGTAGATGGAGAGCATGGGCAGCACGCAGGGGGTTAGCACCAGACCGATACCCAGAATATAGCAGATAAACAGGGTAAACTCCTGCTCTGGCGCGCTCTCTGGCTTAAGCGTGTCTGCCTGCGCCGGTCCTGCCTCAAGCGCGGTAAAACCTTCCCTGTGGTAGGCTTCAAGTGTCAGGGTATGGGTCATAGGCGGATAGCAGACTCCCTGTGCATCGCAGCCCTGAATGCTCAGGGTCAGAGTACTGTCCTGACTGCTTTGCAGCACGTTTACAGCGAGGCTGAAGGAGCCTTCTATTACCTGATGAGTCCCTAAGGGATCGCGATGCTCCACGCTTTTAGGCAGCACCGGCTCACTGATACTGACCTTGTCTGCTTCAAAGGAGATCTTATCGGTATAGACATAGCAGCTTTGCGGCGCATTCACCTTAAAGATGGCCTCTCCATCTTTAAACTCTGAGTTGATGGTAAAAGGCGTCTTAGGCGCGCCTTGCGTCACAAGACCCTCAAGGGTGAAGAGATCCTCATCGCTCTGTGCCACAGCCTGCCTCATACATAGCAGGAGTGTCAGCATAACCAGGAGCAGCAGAGGAGAAAGTGCTTTTAATTTGCGGCAAAATTTGTAAATATACATATGGTGACTTTTCGTGCTTTCAGTGCTGTAAGTGAATGATGCTATGGGACGCTTTATTTTATCCTTATTTGTTTTTTTTGTGCTAGAGCTTGTCGTGCTCATCGAAGTGGGCAGTGCGATCGGTGCTTTAAGCGCCGTAACTCTGCTTTTTTTAGGCATGCTGGTGGGCTTTACCCTGGTCAAAATGCGGTTTGCCTCAGTACTGAAGGCTCTGCAGGAAGGCAGGGAGAACGATCTGTCCTTAATTTTCCTGCCGCTTGCCGGTTTTCTGTTTATCTTCCCGGGCTTTATCTCAGATGTGCTCGGTATTCTCTTGCTGATCCCCGCCTGTCAGGGCTATGTGCTCAGGGCGCTTAAGAGCACCTCTCTTTACTCTCAGACCTCCTTTACCCGTTTTGGCGCCTCACGCACTCAGACTCAGGGCACTCCTGCAGAGCATTTTGAAGAAAATGCCAAGGTGGTGGATGTTGAGTATACCGAGGTGGATGAGGATAAGCGCAAGCCTCAATAGCGCGTTTCGTGCCGGCCTGAGGCTGAACTCAGGCAATTTTGGTGCAAGGCCGCATGCCTTTCTGCAGTCTTAAAAAAAAGGTATATTTTTTAATTATAAGATTGTAAACTCTAGGCATAGAAAAGAAGAATTTAATGCCTGTGTGATTTCAGGTAACATCTGCTGCGCAATGTCTAAAGCGGCATCGCTTTAAAAGAGCTGAACATGAATTTCTTAACTCAAGTCGGTCACAGGCTGTGGACCTTCAAGCTTATCTTTATCGTCTTAGCCATTCTCCTGGATTTTTTCTTACGTGACCTCTGCTATGACCTGCGTCTGCCCCTGTGGTTTGACAGCCTGGGGATCATGCTTGCCACCTTTTGCCTTGGCACCACGGGGGGCATGCTGACGGCCTTTGGCACCAGTCTTGCCGCAGGCTTCAATTTTGGTTTTGAAGAGTTCTGGTATGTGATCCCCGGCCTGCTCATTGCGGTGGTGACGGGAATTTTCTGCAAAAGGCTGACCTTCAGTACGCTGGGTGATGCCCTGGGCCTGACCTTAAGTCTTGTGATCATGTGTGTGCTCGTCTGTGTGCCGATAAACTTTGCGATACACGACGGCATGACCGGCATGTTCTGGGGCGATGCGGTGATCCTGTATCTTGATGAGCATGGCTTTGCCAAGTCAAGCTCCTTTATCGGACAGCTGTATGTGGAATTTCTCGACAAGGCGGTGACCGTGATCATCTTCTATGCGCTGGTGCACCATTTTGCCTGCTTTGTCCGCCTGCGCAGCTTTTTCTATCATCAGGAAGAGAAGTCCCATAAGCTGCATGATCTCAAGCGGCTGGCTAAGCTCAGGAAAGCCAGGGCGCAGGGGCTGCTGGGCCTTATAGGGCTTACGGTCATGGGAGCTGCGCTAACTTATGCTGATCCTGCTGCTGCGGTTGACTATAATGCCGCCTATGCTCAGCTGCAGGCAAATGATCCTGACCACAACGTGCTGATGATGCAGCAGACCGTCTATGATTCCACCACAGGACTGATCTGCGGTGAGGCTAATACGCTGAGCACCACGCCGGATGGATCCATCTGGGTAGGCACCTATGCGGGACTTTATCGCTATAACGGCAAGGAATTTAAGATCTGCGACAATCTCAAGCAGATCCGCAGTGTCATAAGTCTCTATACGGACAAGCTCGGGCAGCTCTGGGTGGGAACCAACGGCCAGGGCGTGATGATGTGCCATAACGACACCATTATCTCCGCCATCACCAGTTCCGAGGGCCTGCCTTCTGACAATGTGCGCGCGATCTGTGCCGATGCCGAGGACATGTACTATATCTTAACCACGCAGGGACTTGTGTATATCAATCCGCTGACTAACACGGTGGTGCATCAGACCGATCTCTTAAATACCCAGCTGGTTTCGCTTGCCGCTTCGCATCATCTCTTTGTGGGCGCGGTGAGCAATGACGGCGTGCTCACCCTGATGCAGAAGGGCAAGATTCTGCAGAGCTTCATTCCTGACAGCCCTCAGGATCGCTATTCGGCGGTAGGTTTTGACGCTCAGGACAATCTCTATGCCATGACCACTTCCGGGTTCCTGCGCAAGTTTACCTGTGACGGGCTTTACTACAGCCTAGCTGAGGAGTACTGCAATCCGTCAATCTCCGAGGTTAAATCCATTCAGTCAGTCAATACCAGCGGCGGGGAGCTCATTTTCATCTGTGCTGACTCAGGCATCTTCTTTTTAAAGGATGCCATGCTCGAGCAGCTGAAGGCGGATAATTTTGATAATTCCATCGAGTCCTGCGTGCAGGATTATCAGGACAATCTGTGGTTTGCCTCCTCGCGTCTGGGACTTTTAAAGCTTGCCCATACGCCGGTGTCGAATATTTTCCAGTCTGCCAAGCTCGAGCCTAAGGTAGTCAACGCCATCGAAAAATGGGATGGACTGCTCTATATCGGTACCGACGAAGGTCTGACGGTGATAGAGCCGCTAAGCGGCCAGACGATTCTCAATCCGTTCACCGAGCTGTTGGGCAAGCTGCGCATCCGCGATCTTAGATGTGATGCTCAGGGCTATCTGTGGGTCTGTACCTATGGGCGCGGCGTCTACCGCCTGGCGCGCAGCGGCAACTACCGGCACTACACGGCACAGGACGGGCTGTTTGGCGATAAGGTCAGGGTCGTGTTTGAATATTCACCTTCTGAGATTATCGTGGCCGGCACGCATGGGTATTCGGTAATTGACCGGCAGGGACAGCTCTTCAGTCCTAAAGAGGTGCAGAACCTGGCTCCGATTCTCGGCCTGAACCGCGACAGCGAGGGGACCCTTTACGCCTGCACCAACGGTCAGGGCATTGCCGTGATTAAAAATCATAAGGTTGATCACTTCATCACCCAGAAGGACGGTCTGCTCTCGGATGTGGTGATGAGAATCGTGCAGGGCACCACCAAGGATCTGTTCTTTGTAGTGACGGGCAACGGTCTGTGTCTGCTCGACCCTGAGATGCAGGTGCGGCCTTTGGACAATTTCCCTTATTATGATAATTTTGATGTGCTCAAGGCGCAGGATGGCCTGCTCTTTGTGACGGGCAGCTCGGGGATCTATGTGATCAACGAGTCGGCTCTGCTGCAGGGAGCCAATCCGCTGCCTTATGTAAGACTCGACAGCCGCAGCGGTTTAAACGGCATGCTCACCGCCAATTCCTGGAACTATGAGGATGAGCAGCATAATCTCTATCTTGCCGGCAGCAATGGCGTGTTCAAGCTCAACACCTATGCCTATCATCAGCAGAGTAAGCCTTACCGCTTAAGTCTGCGCGATCTGGCCACCGATCATGAGCACTTCACGGTCGGCTCCGGGCTGCCGACCAGGTTTGCCCGCCAGCTGAAAAAACTTACCTTCTATCCTGAGATCATCAATTTCTCCAGTGAAAATCCTCTGGTGGGACACTATCTTGAGGGGCTTGAAGACAGTAAATACACGCAGGTGCGCTTCTCTGACTTCTATGAGATCACCTATACCAATCTGCCGCCCGGAGCCTATAAGCTGCATGTGGCCGTGTTCAAGGATGACGGCTCTACCAAGCTTGCGGAAACCACCTTTGCCTTTGAGAAGGAGTCCGCCTTCTATGACAGTGAGCAGTTCTTTTTCTACTTCTATGGCGTAGCCGCCCTGATGGTGGCCTATCTCACCTTCTTCCTGGTGAGCATGTGGAACAGACGCAGGCAGGAAGCAGATCGGATGATGCTGGAGATGGCGCAGCAGCAGGTGCGCATGGGTGATGAAACCATTCTGACCATCGCTCAGGCTCTGGATGCGCGCGATCAGCGTACGCAGCAGCATTCCAAGCGGGTCTCCCAGTACTCGGTGATGATCGCCAAGGAACTGGGCTTTGATCATGACGAATGCGAAAACCTGCGCAAGGTGGCCCTGCTGCATGACATCGGCAAAATAGGTATTCCGGATCGCATCCTCAACAAGCCGGGCAGACTGACTGATGAAGAATATGCCATCATGAAATCCCATGTGGTGATAGGAGCGGATATCCTCAAGAACTTCCGCTCCTTCTCAAACGTGGCCGACGGCGTGCGCTATCACCACGAGCGTTATGACGGCAAGGGCTATGTACAGGGCCTCAAGGGCGAGGAGATCCCGCTGTATGGCCGCATTATTGCCGTGGCCGATACCTTTGATGCGATGACCGCCAACCGTGTCTATAGGCATAAGCTTGATATCCAGGTGGTGCTTGCCGAGCTTGAGCGCTGCAAGGGCACGCAGTTTGATCCGCGCTGTGCCGAGATTATGATTAAGCTGGTCAAGGACGGCAAGGTCAATCTTGCGGAGCTCTATGCTGATGAGGCCGAGGCAGAGCAGTCAAAAGAAGGAAAGGCTGCCGAAGAGGCGAAAAACGAGGCGGACCTGATAGGACCTAAGAGTCTTGAAAGCGCCAAGTCAGACCCTAAGACGCCCGAACATCTTAGGATGCCGGCCATCTCAGATAAGTAAGGCTAAACTTGTCTCAAGGCCTGGCGCAGTCTCTGCATCAGGCTTTTTTGCTCTAAGCTCAGCCAGGAGCTCCTGCACCGCTTGGTATTTTACATAAAGTTAAAATATAAAACTTTATTAAACATATAGTTATCCTGATTTTTAAGCCGGTTGATTAAATTTTTTTGCTTTTTAGCTTGAAAGAGCTAAATCGATCCCCATTTACTAGTTTGTCAATGAACAGTTTAAAGTTCTGTTAACAGAACGGGGGCAACACCGAACCCTACAACAGAGGTGAAAGGATGCGGCAGAGAGCCGCGGAGCAATAAAATGAAATTAGTTCCTTTATATGATCGCGTTATCGTAAAACCAATCGAAGTTGAAGCAAAGTCCGAAGGCGGCATTCTTTTGACCGGCAAGGACACTGAGAAGTCCAGCCGCGGCAAGGTGATTGCCACCGGCAAAGGCCGTATGCTGGAGAATGGCTCCTTAGCTGCCATGAGCGTCAAGGTTGGCGATACAGTTGTCTACAATGAGGGTTATGCCTCCAAGAAAGAGCGCTTAGATGGTGAAGATGTGCTGATCCTCTCTGAGAACGATATTTTAGCCGTTGTGGAAGACTAAGTCTGGCAGGTCCGGGCCTAGGCTCTTTTACGCACACAGAATTTACACATTAAAGATTAAAACAGGAAATAAAAATGGCTGCTAAACAGGTATTTTTCGGAAATGATGCACGCACCCAGATGTTAGAGGGTGTCAATGTCTTAGCTAACGCAGTTAAGGTAACCTTAGGTCCAAAAGGCCGCAACGTGGTACTCGACAAGAGCTATGGCGCTCCTCTGATCACCAAGGACGGCGTGACTGTGGCCAAGGAAGTTGAACTTGAAGGCAAGTTCCAGAACATGGGCGCTCAGATGGTTAAGGAAGTCGCTTCCAAGGCCAATGATGCCGCAGGTGACGGTACCACTACCGCTACCGTACTGGCTCAGGCTATCGTCAATGAGGGTCTGAAGGCAGTGGCTGCCGGCATGAACCCGATGGATTTAAAGCGCGGTATTGACAAGGCTGTTGACAGCGCCGTCTCAGAGCTTAAGAAACTCTCTGTACCATGCAAGGACAAGACTGCTATCGCTCAGGTCGGTACTATTTCCGCCAACTCCGATGAGACCGTAGGCAACCTGATTGCCGAGGCCATGGAGAAAGTGGGCCGTGACGGTGTGATTACCGTGGAAGACGGTCAGGGTCTTGAAGATCAGTTAGACCTCGTGGAAGGCATGCAGTTTGACCGCGGCTATCTCTCCCCATACTTCATCAACAAGCCGGATACCAGCACGGTTGAACTGGAGAATCCATACATCCTGATGTGCGACAAGAAGATCTCCAACATCCGCGATATCTTAAACATCCTTGAGGGTGTGGCCAAGGCTGGCAAATCACTCTTAATCATCGCTGAAGATGTTGAGTCAGAAGCCTTAGCTACCCTGGTAGTGAACAATATGCGCGGTATCGTCAAGGTTGCCGCTGTGAAGGCTCCAGGCTTTGGTGACCGCCGCAAGGCCATGCTGCAGGATATCGCCATCCTGACAGCCGGTACTGTAGTTTCTTCAGAATTAGGCATGGAACTTGAGAAGACCACCTTAGATGACTTAGGTGTGGCCAAGCGCGTCGTCATCACCAAGGATGACACCACCATCATCGATGGCAACGGCGAAGAGAACGCCATCAAGGATCGTGTGGCTCAGATCAGAAAGCAGATCGAAGAGTCAACCTCTGACTACGATCGTGAGAAGCTCCAGGAGCGTGTTGCCAAGTTAGCCGGCGGCGTGGCCGTCATCAAGGTTGGCGCTGCTACTGAAGTTGCCATGAAAGAGAAGAAGGCTCGTGTGGAAGATGCTATGCACGCTACCCGCGCTGCTGTGGAAGAAGGCGTGGTCGCAGGCGGCGGTGCCGTACTGGTTCACGTGGCCAAGAAGATCGCTGATCTCAAGGGCGACAACCAGGATCAGAACGTCGGTATCAAGGTAGCCTTAACCGCTATGGAAGCTCCTCTGCGTCAGATTGTGACCAATGCCGGTCAGGAAGCCTCTGTGATTGCCAACAAGGTGCGCGAGGGTGATGATACCTTCGGTTACAATGCAGGCAATGATCAGTTCGGCAACATGATTGAGATGGGTATCTTAGACCCAACCAAGGTCACCCGTTCTGCTCTGCAGTACGCAGCCTCAATTGCCGGCCTCATGATCACCACCGAGTGCATGATTGCTGATGCCCCTAAGAAAGATGACGGTGCCGCTGCCGCTGCAGCAGCTGCCGGCATGGGTGGCATGGGCGGCATGGGCGGTATGATGTAAGCGCCTGAGCTTTAGCCTGAAGCCCTCACTATCTAAAGGTAGTGGGGGCTTTTAGTTTTTCTCTCAGGCACTTTGGTCACTCAGGCTTAGAGACTCTGCTGCCTTCCTCACAGTCAGCGCTTTACTCACCTTCTAACAGCGCAGGTCAAGCGGACGTACACTACTTTTATCATTCAGCCAGAGCCTGCAGACAGCAGCTCCTCTGGGGCCATAAGCCTGAGCCTTTGCGGCCTTGAGAACTGCTGCCTTATTGAGCGTACAGGCAGGTGTTCTGCTGACTCCTAGGTATGCAAAGACAGCATAAGATTAGGTCTTTAGCGGGAGACTTTAGAGTAGGCGTGAAAAAAAGGATCAGCGATCTGATCCTTTTTTTCATTGACTGAAAGCAGTCTAGAAAATGTCATCCTCTTCTACGGTGGAGGTATCGACCTCATTTTGCACCATGCCGCCTTCACCAAACGGATCGTCAATGGAGTTATTAACCGCATCCTGCGCAGAGACAGAGGAGGAGCGCGGCAGACACCAGTCGGTTACGCCGTTGTTGGTGCATTTAGCGAGGCCCTCAGGCATCGGCAGAGGAGCTTCAGGCACTCCCTGCTGGGCTTTTTTGATAAACTCAGCCCAGATCGGCAGGGCAGAGTAGGCACCGCCTTCAGGACCCTGCGCTCTTGACCAGCCCAGGTTACGATCGGTATCAAAGCCCATCCAGGCGGTGGCCACGATATTGCCGTTAAAGCCTGAGAACCAGGCATCATGCACCTCGTTGGTCGTGCCGGTTTTGCCATGCAGATCCTCACGGCCGGTGACCTTCTTGGCGCGTCCGCCCGTGCCCCAGTAGTTCCCCTGAATACCTGCGCCGCCATAGACCACAGAGCGCATGATATCAGCCACCACATAGGCGTTCATATGATTGAGCACCTGCTCATAGTGCTCATCATCCTGCACATAGTTATCCTCATGGACCAGCTTAATGGAGTTCTTGACGGTTTCAGGGGCGAGCGGATCGGCATATTTAGGCTTATGCTGGAAGATCACCTGACCGTCTCTGACAATCTTGGTGATGAGGTAAGGCTCGACCTTAAAGCCGCCGTTGGCAAAGGTGGCATAGCCGGTGCACAGCTCGAGCGGAGTAACCTCCACGCTGCCCAGGGCCATGGATTCAACCTGCTGGCTCTTGGGGATATTAAAGCCGAATTTGCTCACATGCTCGACTGCATTCTTGACGCCGACCTGACGGATAAGACGGATGGACACCACGTTCTTAGAGCGGGCCAGTGCCTCGCGCAGGGTCATGATGCCGTCATAGCGGTTAGGTGAGTTGTGCGGATTCCACCAGGTGCGTGAGCCAGGATCCCAGGTACGCAGCGGCTGATCCTGGAAGACGGAGTTGATGGAGATACCCTTGGCCACGGCAGCTGAATAGAGGAACGGCTTGAAGTTGGAGCCGGTCTGACGCTTGGCCTGATAGGTGCGGTCAAACTTGCTCTTGGCAAAATCATAGCCGCCGACCATGGCGAGGACCTGACCTGTATAGGGATCAAGAGCGATGAGGGAGGCCTCAACCTCAGGCAGCTGCGTGAGGGTGAGCACACCGTCCTCTGACATGTGGGTATAGACAAGATCGCCTTCATGCAGAATTTCCGACGGCAGCTTGGGCGCATCGCCCTGATTGCGATCGGATTTGAAGGTGCGGGCCCATTTCATACCCTCCCAGGTTAAAGGCACCTCTGAGCCGTCCCGGGTTTTGAGCAGGGCACTCTTGTGCTGATCGTCCACACCGATGACCAGATTCGGTCTGATGTAATGATAGCGATCATGACTTCTTAAAAGCTCATAGATATTCTCAAAGCTTGCCACAAAGTCAGGCAGAGAGTGAATATTGAGCACCGGACCGCGGTAGCCGTGGCGGGTATCATACTCGGTGATCCCCTTGAACACGGCATACTGACCGTATTCCTGAATATCGGATCTTACGGAGGTGTAGATTTCAAGACCGTCCGTATAGGCTTTATCGCCATACTCCTGAAGTACGAGCTGTCTGGCCTTCTCGGCTACATAAGGAGCGTTGGCCTCAAGCGGAGCGGAGTGAAACTCGGCTTTGTAAGGCGCCTTGTTGGCAAGGTCAAACTCGCCCTGTGAAATATAGCCTAAATCAAGCATTCTTGAGAGCACCACCGCACGCCTTTCCCTGGAGCGCTCCGGATTGGAGATCGGGTTTAACGTGGAAGGGGCTTTCGGCAGGCCTGCAATGGTGGCCATCTCAGCTAAGGTGAGGGAGTCAAGATCCTTGCCGTAATAGGTCTGAGCCGCAGCGGCCACGCCATAGGCGCGATGACCTAGAGAAATCTTGTTGAGGTAAAGCTCGAAGATCTCATCCTTGGTGAGAATCTGTTCGATACGCAGGGAGATGAAGATTTCCTTAATCTTACGCTGCAGGGTCTTCTCCCTGGTTAAAAAGAAGTTGCGGGCCACCTGCTGCGTAATGGTGGAGGCACCCTGAGTGGCTTCGGCATTGCTCAGCGCCACTACCACCGCACGCATAATGCCGATAGGATCGATACCGTTATGCTCGTAAAAGCGGTTGTCCTCAATGGCGAGGAAGGCCTGACGCAGCTTGAGGGGGATCTGGTTTAAAGCTACCGGCAGGCGCTTGCTCTCACCATACTCTCCAATCAGCTTGTTGTCAGAGGTGTAAATCTTCATCGGAATTTCAAAGCTGACATCTTTAAGCTCAGCTACATCAGGAAGCTCACCTAAGCTCTCATGATAAAAAGCGGCAACGGCAGCGCCTGACAGCGCCCCTGTTAACAGCCCGCCCCAGAACAGCAGGCGTATGACCTTGAATAACACGTCGATCTCCGTTTCTCTACTAGACGCAAACTATGTGCAATGCTATTCTAGCATGTATAAGTTAGTTTAATTTTTAAGATTTTTTGATTTTGCCATGTTAAACGCACCGCGGATTTATCTGGTGGGCCCGATGGGTGCAGGAAAAACCACCCTGGGTAAATCCTTAGCTCTGGTTCTTGAACTGCCCTTTGTGGACTTAGATGAGCTGCTAGTCAAGCAGGAAGGCCGCTCCATCCCCGAGATTTTCAGGGAGGACGGGGAGCCTTACTTCAGGGATTTAGAAACCCGTATTCTTAAAGAGACTGCCGCCTATGAGGCTGTTATCGCCACCGGCGGAGGCGTGGTCGGACGTGAGGAAAACCGGACCTTCCTGCAGGAGCACGGCGAGGTCATCTATGTCTATGCGGATGTGCAGACGCAGTTTCTGCGCACGCAGTATGACAACAACCGTCCGATGCTCAAAAGTGACGATCGCAAAGCCCGCCTTGAGGATCTTTTTTCCACAAGAGACCCTTTATATCGTAAAATCAGCACTATAATAATAGATAGTAGCAAAGGCAGCATCCATGAGTGCGTACAGAGCCTCTTAAAACAGCTGACTTTGTCGGATGAAGCTTAAAGCAGCGAGCTTTACTAAGGATTTTCATGGAGACATTAAGCGTCAGTTTAAAGGAGCGCTCATATCCGATTCAGATCGGGGCAGGGCTTGACTATGGCAGCCTGCTTTGCAAGGTACTTCAGAAGCTAAAGGATGTGATGGTGGTAACCAATGAGACCATCGCACCTCTGTATTTAGACGCGGTCACAAAAAGCCTTGAGCAGGCCGGCTTTCTCGTGCGCAGCTGTATTTTAAGAGACGGTGAGCGCTATAAGACCGTAGACTCCTTCATGCAGATTCACACTGCCCTCCTTGAGGCAGGTTACGGACGTGACTGTGCGCTCGTAGCCCTAGGCGGAGGAGTGGTCGGAGACATGACCGGCTTTGCAGCCTCCACCTATCAGCGCGGTGTGCCCTATGTGCAGCTGCCGACCACGCTGCTTGCCATGGTGGACTCTTCAGTGGGCGGCAAGACCGCCATCAATCATCCCCTGGGCAAAAACATGATAGGCACTTTCTATCAGCCTAAGGCGGTGCTGTGTGATATTGAGGTTTTAAAGACCCTGCCGGAGCGTGAAATTGCCGCAGGTATGGCAGAGGTGATCAAATACGGGATCATGGAGAGCCGGGACTTTTTTGCCTATCTTAAGGAGCAGGCCGACAAGGTCTTTGCCTTTGAGAGTCAGACTCTTATTACCGTTGTCAGATCCTGCTGTGAAAGCAAGGCCCGCGTGGTCAATGAGGATGAGCAGGAGCACGGACGGCGGGCGCTGTTAAATCTCGGTCATACCTTCGGGCATGCCGTGGAAGCGTTTTTAGGCTTTGGCACCTGGCTGCATGGTGAGGCGGTAAGCCTCGGCATGGTCATTGCCGCGGCGCTGGCCAGAAAGCGCGGCTATCTTAGCGCACAGGATGAGCAGGACATCATAGAGCTGCTTACGCGCTGCCATCTGCCGGTGCTGATCCCGGAAGGCATGCAGGCTGAGGATTTTTTAAAGCTGATGCGTCATGACAAGAAAGTACGCTCAGGCGTGATTCGCTATGTGCTGCCGACGCGCCTTGGCGACAGTGCGGTGTTTGCAGATGTGACGGATGCCGAGGTAGCTGAGGTCATAGCAAGCTGTGCCTCCCGCGGTCATGCCGCAGTAAAGCGGGGCCAGAACTAAGATGGGAGTTGAGAGCTTAATTAAATTAAAGTCACAGGAAAGCTTTGCTGAGCGGCTGGCCGCCACTTTGGTTGAAGATGAGGCCTTTGCGCTTTTAAGCGGCGATTCAGGCAGCGGACGCACCACCATGTGCGAGCAGGTGGTGAACCTGGTGGACGGCAAATGTCTGGCAGTCTTTATTCCCTGCCGCAAGGAAATGTCGCTTGAACAGCTGCGGGAGCTTTTTTTGCAGCAGCTTCTGCCCGGGCAGGACTGGGAGCTTGGCAATACGCTCGGCGACACCCTCATGACCCTGCATATTCCGACCCCGCAGAAGATTTTAATGGTAGCTGATGATCTTGATGAGGTGATCAGCAGTTTTTATGATGAACTCCTGCAGATCGCCTCAGATTTTCAGGGACAGAACCGCTTTTCCTTCCTGGTTACCGGACATCCGCTGTGGGCTCAGGGCAGACTGCAGACGCAGTCAGGCAAGCTTGCGCCGAGCGAGTGGCCGATGCCGGGGCTGACCATGGAAGAGGCCATGCAGCTGTGCAAGGCCAAATTTAACTCACAGGGACTGCTGCCGGTCTATAAAGAGATCAATGGCAAGCTGCCCTATAAGCTTGAACAATGTCAGGGTAATATTGGCAAGATTTTGAAATTAACGGAGATCCTTATGGCTAAACCAGATCAGGTGAATGAACAGAATGCTGAGATACCAGAAGATATCAATCTAGGGGCTGTGCCGCCTAAGAAAAAACGCAGTATGGTGGTGATCTTTATCACCGTGATCTGCCTGGTCATTGCGCTTGCCTGTATGGTTCCGCTCTTTTTAGGCGGTAATTTCTTCAAGGGGCTGTTTGGCGGCGGCACTAACGAGCCAGCAGTCACTCAGGTCAGCGACGGCAGACAGCAGGGAGTGGATCCGTTTGCACAGCGCGACGGCGGGCCGGATGAAGGCTCCAGCGATGAGTTCCTCGATGAAGGTGAAGAGGGCATGGCCGATGAAGACGGTGCCGAGCCACAGCAGGCAGCTTCCGGCAAGGGCAAAGCCAAGGCCAGGGACCAGCAGCAGAACGCGCAGGGCTCTGAGACCTCTACGCTGGACAGTATTTTAGCTGACGGTCCGCATGGCGATGAGCAGGAAGCGGTGGCCGATGAAGGCGATCTCCTGCCTGACGTGCAGGGCGGCCTTGAAGCCGAGAACACCGCACCGCCTAAGAAATCCGTGACTCTGTCAGGTGAAACACTCGAGCAGATTGAAAAGCAGGGGGCTGATTCGCAAGATTCAGACCGTCCCAGGCGCGGCGTGGGAGGATCTGTAGAGCATAAGCAGGATAAAAAAGCACCGGCCAAGAGCAAGGCTGACAAGGCCGGTAAGGCCGCCAAGGCTGATAAAGCTGAGCAGGCCGCCGAGCCAGCCAAGAATGAGCAGGCCAAACCTGCCGTGCTGACCCGTGCTGACAATGCGCTGCGCATGGAAGAGAAGCGCAAGCAGGCCGAAGCTGATGAGAAGGCCCGTGAAGAAGAGGCGCGTGCTGCCACCGCCAGGCGTGAGGCCGAAGAGATAGCCCGCGCCGAGGAGCGCATCAAGCAGGAACAGGCGCAGAAAGAGCGTGAGCAGGCCTCAGTGGTCAGTCTGCCATCTCCTGCCAGCAAGTCCTCAGCCAAGCCAAAGCCACAGGCTCAGCCCAAGCTTGCCGCTCCTGCTGAGACTAAACCGGCCGCACCTGCCCGCAGCACCGCACGGCAGGAGAGCTCACCGAGCACGATTTATGCGCGCAATGTCTCATCCTCAGGCTCTGCCGTACCTGGCAGCGTGCAGGATTTAGCAGCCCTGCCGCGCAGCCACTATACGCTGCAGGTGGTCGCCAGCCGTGACCGTGCCGCGGTTACCGAGGTGGCCTCAGCTTTAAGCGGTAAATACTGGATTTATGAAACCGTACGTGAAGGCAAGCCGTGGTTTGTGCTGATCACCGGGGATTATGCGTCAGCTAGGGAGGCGATGCGCGGAGTGAATACTCTGCCAAGATCCCTGCGCGGAGCAGGACCGTTTGCCAAATCCTTTGGTACAGTACGCTCGGAGATTGCAGCGCAGTAAAGGCTGCACGACCCTAAAGGAGGAGAAAGATGAGCTCTAAGTTATTTGCCGGCTCCATTCTGTCTGCAGACTTTTTGAATCTGGAGCATGATGTTACCGAGGCCTTAGAGGCGGGCATTGATCTGATCCACTTTGATGTGATGGATTTTCATTTCGTGCCTAATATGACCTTTGGTCCGATGTTTTTAAAGGCGCTCAAGCAGAAATTTCCTCAGGTGCTCTTTGATGCTCATCTGATGTGCGATCCGATCACCGACGAGGTGGTGGATGCCTATATTAAGGCCGGCGCTGATTTTCTGACCTTCCATCCTGAGGCCTGTCATCATACCGAGCGCATGCTCACGCGCATCAAGCAGGCGGGAGTCAAGGCAGGACTGGCCTTAAACCCGGCCACTCCGCCGCAGCTTCTGCGCTATCTGTGGGACAAGCTTGACATGGTGCTCGTCATGACCGTCAATCCGGGCTTTGGCGGACAGACCGTGCTGCCTGCCTGTCTCAAGAAGATTCAGGATGTCAAGCGCATGGCCGCAGAGGCCAATGTGCGCCCATATGTCGAGGTGGACGGCGGCGTCAATCCGATGACCATCAGCCAGATTGCCGACACCGGCGCCAATGTGTTTGTGGTGGGCTCGGCCTTCTTCGGCGCGCCTGACAAGAAGCTGGCGCTCTCTGAGCTCAAGCAGCATGCAGGAGTCTAGCATGCCAGTGCGCGGCGTATTCTTTGATCTGGACGGGACGCTTGCTGATACCATGCCGCAGCTGGTAAGAGCCTCGGCGAGGACCTGTGAGCTCATGGGCATTCCGGTGCCAAGCTATGAGACCATGCGCTCCTATGTGGGCAACGGGGTGTGGATGATCCTCGTGCGCCTGATTGCAGGTCGCTATGAGGCAAAGCGTGAGGAGGTCGATGAGGCTTTGCTGCAGCGCACCCGCGAGGTCTACAACCGCTGTTATTTTGAGGGCCTTGCCTCAGACTTTACGGTATATCCTGGCGTCGTGGAGACCCTTAAATTCTGTCATGAGAAGGGGGCAAAGACGGCGGTCATCACCAACAAGCCTGAGATGTTTGCCAAACCGCTGCTGCACCATATGCAGCTTGACAGCTATTTTGACTTTATCCTAGGCGGCGAGGTGCTCAAGGAGCGCAAGCCTAATCCAGAGCCTTTGCTTTATGTTGCAGAGAAGTTTCAGCTTGAGCCTGACTCCTGCCTCATGGTAGGGGATTCTGACAACGATATTCTGGCCGGCAAAAACGCCAAAATGCGCACCATCTTTCTTAAGGGCGGCTATTACAGCAAGGATCCCAAACTTCTTGAGCCTGATTATCTGTTAAGCGATTATCAGGAAATCTTAGCTACGCTTAAAACCTTGCTTTGAGCGTTCAACACAGGAAATTTATATGACTAAACCTATTATCTTCAGCGGCATCCAGCCATCAGGAGAGCTTTCCATCGGTAACTATATCGGCTCACTGCGCAACTGGGTGAAGCTGCAGGATGAGTATGACTGCGTGTACTGTGTGGTCAACGAGCATGCCATTACCGTAAGACAGGACCCAAAAGAGCTCCTGCAGCGCTCCTATGATACGCTGGCACTCTTTATAGCAGCAGGCATCGATCCCAAACAGAGCATCCTCTTTCTGCAGTCCCATGTGCCTGCCCACTGTCAGTTAGGCTGGGTGCTGCAGTGCTACTGCCAGCATGGCGAGCTCTCACGCATGACCCAGTTTAAGGATAAATCAGCCCGCTACGGCGGTGCCAATGTCAGCGCAGGTCTGTTCACCTATCCTGCTCTGATGGCTGCCGACATTCTGCTCTATCAGGCCAACCTTGTGCCGGTCGGAGATGATCAGAAGCAGCATATTGAGCTGACGCGCGATATTGCCGAGCGCTTCAACAGCCTGTATGGCGAGACCTTCGTGCTGCCTGAGGGCTTCTTCCCGAAGGCCGGTGCCCGCGTGATGTCGCTGCAGGATCCGCACAAGAAGATGTCCAAATCCGATGATAATCCCAACAATGTGATCAGAATCCTGGAAGATCCTAAATCCATCCTCAAGAAGATTAAGCGCGCGGTGACGGACAGCGATAATCCGCCATGTGTCGCCTATAACTGGGAGTCAAAGCCTGGCGTGTCCAATCTGCTTGAGATCCTCTCGGCTGCTACCGGTGAGGAGATCGAGAGCCTGGTTGAGAAATACAAGGGCGCACAGTACGGCACCTTCAAGAGTGAGGTGGGAGAGGCGGTGGTCGCGATGCTCGAGCCGATTCAGACCCGTTACTTTGAGCTGCGCAAGCGCGAGGATGAGCTAAAGGACATCTTCAGACTGGGCGCAGAGAAGGCCTCGGCCAGGGCGATGGTGACTTTAAACAAGGTCTATGAGAAGATTGGCTTTGCCTTAATCTGAATCTCTGCCCTTATGAAAACTTAAAAGCCTGCCTGACCGCAGGCTTTTTGGTTAGAGCGCCCCTTTAAAGCTCAGAGGCCTTGCGCAGGCTGTCTCTATAAGCTTTTCATCTCTTACCACAAACTGTCCGTTGACCAGGGTATGGATGAGCGAGCAGGGGAAGGTGTGACCCAGGAACGGGGAGATCCCGCAGGGACTTGCTATCTTATCCTGTGTGACGGTAAAAGGCTTTTTCACATTGATAAGCGCAAGGTCAGCATAGGCGCCTTCTTCAAGACGTCCGCGTCCTACAATGCCGTAGCGCTCTGCCACATTTGAGGAGCCAGCGCGCATCAGCTGCTCAAGACTCAGCTCTCCGCGCTTCCACAGCTCGAGCAGCACCAAAAGAGAGAACTGTACTGAAGGCAGGCCTGAGGCGGTATTCAGATACTCGCCGCACTTAAGCTCCTTCTCATGCGGCGCATGATCGGTGGCGACCGTGATGATAAGCCCATCCTCGACCCCCTGCACCAGGGCAGAGCGGTCCTGCTCAAACTTTACGGCAGGATTGCATTTGAGCAGTCCCCCAAGCTTTGGGTAGGCGCTTGCCTCAAAGTAGAGGTGGGGAATACAGGCCTCGGCAGTAATGCTGCGGGTATACAGATCTCCTTTCTGATAAGGACGGATGAGCTCCACCTCCTCCTTGGTGGAGAGGTGCATCAGATGCAGGCGGGCCTTACTCTCAAGCGCAAGCTCTACGGCAAGGGAGGCTGACTTTAAACAGCAGTCGCGGCTGCGGATAAAAGGATGCAGCTCATGCCCGAGTCGGCCGTCATGCCGTTCCTTGTAGAGCTTAAGATTGCGATTGATGATGGCATTGTCTTCACAGTGGGTGGCGATGAGCACAGGAGATCTTCTAAAGATCTCGCGCAGCAGCTTTTCATCATCAAGGAGCAGAGAGCCGGTGCTTGAGCCCATAAAGATCTTAAGGGCCGGCACCTTTTTGGGGTCAAGGCGCTCAAGCTCCGCTAAATGCTGAGCATCAGCACCAAGGTAGAAAGCATAGTTGACAAGACTGTCGCGTCTGGCTAGTTCATGCTTATGCTCTAAGGCTTCAAGGGTGGTAGTGGGCGGCTGATTGTTAGGCATATCCATAAAGGAGGTGACACCGCCTAAAGCCGCGGCGCGCGACTCGCTTCTGATAGTGGCCTTGCTCTCCATGCCAGGCTCTCTGAAATGCACATGCTCGTCGATAAGACCCGGCAGAATCATGAGCTCATGGCAGTCGACAGTTTCCGCGTCCTGAGAACTTAGATCTTTGCCAATTTTTGCAATAAACTCTCCGTCGGTAAGTAAATCTGCCCTTATAATACGATCTGGTGAGCAGATCAGTGCATTTTTCAAAAGTATCTTGCTGGTCATTCAGATTTCCTGTGTAGTTTGAGGTTTAAGAGCGCATGACAGACGTTGATAAATTGTTTGCCCCCAGATTTTCTAAGAAGGATGTAACCATCCATCATAAAGAGCGTGTCTTTAAACAATTTTTTGCCATCGATCATTATGATGTATCTTACTCTCTTTTTGACGGCTCCCATTCTAAAGTTCTCAAGCGTGAGATCTTCGAGCGCGATCAGAATGCGGTGGTGATCCTGCCTTATGATTCAGGGCGCGATGAAATTATGCTGATTGAGCAGTTTCGCCCCGGGGCTCTGCAGGATCCGGTGTCGCCCTGGCTCATCGAGGTGATCGCGGGGATGATCGATGACGGCGAGTCACCTGAGCAGGCCGCCATCCGGGAGCTCAATGAAGAGGGACATCTTAAGATCACCGAGGACAGACTGCACTATATTACCGCCGAGTATCCAAGCCCGGGCGGGACCTCGGAGCTCGTGTATATCTATATTGCCGATGTGGAGCTCGGGCATATTGACAATCATGGGGGGCTTGAGTGTGAAGGCGAGGATCTGCGCATCTTCAAATGCACGCTGGAGCAGGCCTATGAGCAGGTGCTGAGCGGCCGCATCAAAAACGCGGCGGCCATTATCTCCATTCAGTACGCGATGATGCATCATGCTGAGCTCAAGTCAAAATATGGCAGATGGCATGCGCATTAGCACAGACTAAAAAAACGCTGCGAAAGAACATTGGCCCTGGTTTTAACCAGGGATTTTTCTGATGAAGCTTACAGACTACTTATAAAGCAGAGAGGCTGTCATAAAAAGATCCTGAAAAAACTACGCACTAATCAACTTTAAACCCACGTCACAAAATCGAGAATTGATAGCTCTTTTATTATATTTTGAAGACTCTATAACTTTATAGCAGACACTTTTTCTTTAAAATTTTGCTACATTCTATGCTTTTGGGGACACTATGTCTGACATCTTTACGCTCACTCCGAAAGCTGCAGATGAATCGGTAAGGATTCTGCAGCTGACCGATACGCATTTATTTGCGCAGGGTGATCGTACTCTTTTAGGTGTCAATACCAAGGACAGCTTCAGTGCCGTACTCGATGCGCTTGAAGCTAAGAGTGAGGAGTTTGATTTTGTCCTCGTCACCGGCGATATCTCGCAGGATTACTCCCCGGAGTCCTATCAGCTCTTTGCCGCCCTCATCGCGCGGCTTAAGCAGCAGGTCTTCTTTCTGCCCGGCAATCATGATGACGGTCCTCTGATGTACCGCATGTTCGGTAATCTCAATGTGCATACCGAAAAGAGTATTGTCTGCGGCCACTGGCAGCTGGTCTGTCTGAATTCCGAGGTGTATGGGGTGCCGCACGGCTGGCTGCAGCGCGAGGAGCTGAACTATCTGCGCAAGATGGCCAAAACCAACCGGCAGCTGCATACCGTGGCCTGTCTGCACCATCTGCCCCGCATGGTAGGCTGTGCCTGGCTCGATACGCAGACTCTGCATAATCAGAATGAATTCTATGAGGCCGTCCGGGATCTCGATAACTTAAGACTGGTGCTCTCGGGGCATGTGCATCAGGAAGTGGATGAGATGCATGAGCAGGTGCGCTATCTGGCCTCGCCGTCAACCTCCATTCAGTTTGCTCCGCATTCTCTTGATTTTGCCTTGGATTACAAGGCTCCGGGCTGGCGGACCCTGACGCTTCATCCTGACGGACAGGTGGAGACCGAGGTCCACAGACTTCAGACTGAGAGCTTTCGTCCTAATTTTGACTCACGCGGCTATTAACAGGCTTGCAGGGAGCGGTTATGAGCCTTACCATCGCCTATATTCACGGCTATCTATCAAGTTCTAAGGCCCATAAGGCCACGGTACTCAGACACTATCTTAATGAACAGCATCCTAAGATCAGATTTTTAGCGCCTGATTTTTCGGATGTTATAAGCGAGGCTTTAGGCGAGCTTGAGAGCTTCTGTCAAAGAGAACTGCAGCAGGGGCCACTGTGCCTCGTGGGCAGTTCCATGGGCGGCTTTATGTCAACTCTTTTATCCATCAAATTCTCGCTTAAGGCCTGCCTGTTTAATCCCTGCATTCATCCGCAGGACTTTGTCGTGGATCTGTTAGGCAAAGAGCAGGTCAATGAGGATACGGGACATCACTTTTATCTTGATAAGAGCGTGATCCCGCTGCTTGAAAAGCTCGATGAGTATGCCTATGCGCATTATGATCCTAAGCTTATCAGGGTGTATCTTGAGAGCGGGGATGAGGTTTTAGATTATACTAAGTCACTGAGCTTTTTCTCGCCCTGCAATCCAGAGGTGACCGAGGGAGGCGAGCATCGCTTTGTCAGCTTTGCTGACAAGCTTGATGGGGTAGTGAAGTTTTTTAGCGAGGTCTGATTACCACCATGCGCATTTTACTCATAGAGGATGACCGCTTAATCTCCTCGGCGGTAGCGGCAGGACTGAAACGGCAAACCTATGCCGTGGATGTCATCGAGGATGGCAAGCTCGCCGAATTTGCCCCTGAAGGCGCGGAGTATGACTGTATTCTGCTTGACCTCGGTCTGCCCTATATCGACGGGGTGACGCTGCTTCGGCGCTGGCGCGAGCGCCGAATTTTAACCCCGGTGATTATTATTACGGCCCGCGACAGCATCGATGACCGCATCGGGGGTCTAGATCTGGGCGCCGATGACTATCTTGTTAAACCCTTTGAGCTCAGCGAGCTTGAGGCGCGCATCCGCGCCGTCACCCGCAGAGCCTTTGGCAAGGTGCAGGCAGACAGTGTGCTGACCAACGGAGTGGTATCGCTCAATACCGTAAGTCATGAGGTACAGGTCAAAAAAGAGGGCGGGCTTGAGCAGGTCAGCCTGACGGCCAAGGAGTTTGCCCTGCTGCAGGCTCTAATGCAGAGACCCGGCGCCGTACTCTCCCGGGAGAAGCTTGAGGACAGCCTCTATAGCTATGATCAGGAGGTTGAATCCAATGCGGTGGAGTTTTTAATCCATAATCTCAGACGCAAGATAGGGGCTGAGCAGATCAAGAATGTCAGAGGTGTAGGGTGGAAGGTTCTGCGGGACGCCTGAGCCGCTCACTGCGCTTCAGGCTCTGTCTGTATCTGAGCCTGTTTGGCATGGTCTTTGCCGCCTATAACGTGTATCGCACCTATCAGTTTGCGATGAACAGCGTCTCGGTCTATATTGACGAGGAGATCTCGCAGATTGCGCAGATCATCGTCAAATATGACATGCTCATCCCCAAGCGCTGGGAACGCACCATGCTGCTGCCTGACGGCAGGCTGGTCATCACCATGCCCAAGCATCGCTCAAGGCGCAGTGCCTTTGAGGAACCCTCCTTAGGCGATCTGTTCTCCAAGCATCAGGATATTTCCATCGCCCCGCTGTTTGCGCAGCCCGGCGAGACCTTTTATCTGCCGATTTCGGTCGAGGACGGCTTTTATACCGTGCTCATCAATGATAACCGCGTGCGGGTCTATGTGGCCACCAATGCAAGCGGCCTGCGCTTTGTGGTGGCCCGTCCCCTGGCCATTGCCGAGGAGCTGGTGGCACAGTCGGTCTGGCATTCGCTGTGGCGCTTTTTAATGCTCATCGCCCTCTATGTGCCGGCGGTGATCCTCATCGTCAATATCATGTTCCGCAAGGTCAACAAGCTTGCCTCCGAGATCTCAGGGCGCAGCGAGCAGGATCTCTCCCCGCTTAAGGGTGAGGTGCCCTCGGAGCTGGATGTGTTTATCTCCTCCCTAAACCGCCTGCTGGTCAGAATCGGAGAGAGCCTGACGCATGAAAGACGCTTTATCGCTGATGCAGCCCATGAACTGCGCACGCCTCTGACCGCAATTTCCCTGCAGGCTGAGACCTTCAGGCAGGAGGGGCTTGATGAGGAGCAGCAACAGCAGCTCTCTCAGCTCAGACAGGCCATCTCCCGGCAGCGCAAGCTCACCACCGATCTGCTCACTCTGGCGCGCTCACAGCTGCACACTGCCCCAAAGCTTTGCGAGTTTGCCCTGCGCGATCTCTTTGTGGAGCTTATCGAGGAGCTTGATGTGCTTGCCGAGCAGAAGAACATCGACCTTGGCATTGAAGGCGAGGTAACCCAGACTCTGAAGACCGATCGGGGCATGCTTAAAACCATGCTGCAGAATCTTATTTCCAATGCCGTCAAATATACGCAGGCAGGAGGCAGATGCGATCTTAAGGCCTCTGAGGATGACCAGGGCATCACCATCCTCGTTGAGGATAATGGACCAGGGGTAGCTGAAGAGCATTTAGCTCAGCTTGTAAAGCCTTTTTATCGGGTGGATGGCGATCAGAGCAAAGAGAGCGGCACCGGGCTTGGCCTTGCGATTGTGGCTGCGGCGGCAGCAGAGCTTAACGCAGAGTTAAGCTTTAAAAACCGTACAGCTAAGGGCGGACTTTGCTGTGAGCTGCGCTTTAAAAAACAGGCCTAGCCTCTTTTAAGCCTGCGTCAGCCTTAGAGAACCGGGCTTTAAGACAGGAGAGCGGCTATGCTCAGCATGGATTTAACCTTGCCAATCTTCTATAATTGTGCTGAATAAAAGATCAGACATACCCGCATTTTCAAGACAGATTTAACCGAGTAAAAGAGTATTCATGGCACAGACAGATGCAGATTATAACGGCTCCTCCATCGAGGTGCTCAAAGGCCTAGAGCCGGTCAGACGTCGACCTGGCATGTACACCGATACCCAGTCGCCTAATCATCTGGCCCTGGAGGTCGTCGACAACAGTGTGGATGAGGCGATGGCAGGTTTTGCCACGCAGATTGAGGTGATTTTGCATGAGGATGAGTCTCTGGAGGTCATCGATAACGGGCGCGGCATGCCGGTGGACCTGCATCCTGAGGAAAAGGTGCCCGCCATCGAGCTGATCCTCTCAAGACTGCATGCCGGCGGCAAATTCTCCGATAAAAGCTATACCTACTCAGGCGGTCTGCACGGCGTAGGCGTGAGTGTGGTCAATGCCCTCTCCGACAAACTGACAGCAACCGTCAGACGCGGAGGAAAAATCTACAGCATCAGCTATGAGCACGGCAATAAGACTGCCGAGCTTTGTGAGATAGGCAGCTGCGGGCAGAACAATACCGGGACCTCGGTACGTTTCTGGCCTGAAGCCTCCTATTTTGACAATCCGCATTTTGTGCTGCATGCGCTCAAATATCAGCTGCGCGCCAAGGCGCTGCTCTGCCCCAGACTTAAAATCAGCTTTGTCAGCGAGCTTAAGCCTGAGGATAACGAGAGCTGGGCCTATCAGGGCGATCTGCAGCAGTATGCTTTAAGTTTCTACAAAGACGGTCAGATTGCTCCTAATGAGCCCTATCATGAGGAGCTTGATGAGGATGACTGGCAGGTGGAGTGGGCAGTGTGCTGGGAAGGCGAGGGCTATCAGGGCGCCCGTCTTGGCGAATCCTATGTCAATCTCATTCCCACCATCGAGGGCGGCACGCATGTCAACGGCTTCAGGCAGGGGCTTACCGCCGCGCTGCGCGAGTTCTGCGAGATTCATAATCTGCTGCCGCGCGGCCTTAAGATCGCGCCTGATGACGTCTGGAGTCACTGCGGCTATGTGCTCTCTCTGAAGATGCACGATCCGCAGTTTGCCGGGCAGACCAAGGAGAAGCTCTCCTCCCGCTCCATCGCCTCGCCTCTTGAGCTTAACGTGCGCGATCGCTTCTCGCTGTGGCTCAATACCCATGTGGAAGAGGGCAAGGAGATCGCCGCGCTGGTCATCGATGCGGCCAGAAGCCGGGAAGCTCAGTCCAAGGTGGTGACGCGCAAGAAGGTGGTCAGAGGACCGCAGCTGCCGGGCAAGCTGGTGGACTGCACCTCAAGCGATCCCAACCTAGGCGAGCTCTTTATCGTCGAGGGTGACTCGGCAGGCGGCTCGGCAAGACAGGCGCGTGATTCCTCCTATCAGGCCATTCTGCCTCTGCGCGGCAAGATTTTAAATACCTGGGAGGTCAGCGCCGACAAGGCTTTAAAGTCTGAGGAAATCCGGGCCATTTCCGTGGCCATGGGCATCGAGCCTGACAGTGACTCTCTGCAGGGGCTGCGCTATAACAAGATCTGTATCCTCGCCGATGCTGATTCTGACGGACTGCATATCGGCACGCTGCTGTGTGCGCTCTTTGTCAGGCACTTTACCCCGCTGGTGCGCGAGGGGCATGTCTATGTGGCCTGTCCGCCGCTGTATCGTATCGACTGCGGCAAGCTTAAGGAATATGCGCTTGATGATGACGAGCTTAAGCTCAAGCAGAGTCTGCTCATCAAGAAGGGGCATAAAAAGGACAGCATTCAGATCCAGCGTTTTAAGGGCTTAGGCGAGATGAATCCGGCGCAGCTGCGCGAGACCACGCTCGCGCCTGAATCACGCCGCCTGATGCAGCTGCAGCTGAGTGAGGAGGAAGGCGATGAAACCTTTGCCCTCATGGACATGCTGCTCTCCAAAAAGCGGGCGCAGGACAGACGGCAGTGGCTTGAAGACAACGGTGACAAGGCAGAGCTTTTAGACTAGCCTTAAAGCAGGCAGCGAAGCTTAACCTTAGAAGATTTACGGACCAGCAAGTTTAGGTAGTTGATGTGATAGAGCTTAACAATGTCGGCAAAACTTATGTCCTCGATGACGGGCGTAAGATTGAGGCTTTGACCGCTATAAATTTAGAGATTAAGTCAGGCGAGATTTTCGGCGTCATAGGTCTGTCGGGAGCCGGCAAGTCTACACTTGTCAGACTTATCAATATGCTGGAGCGTCCAAGCTGCGGCTCAGTTAGGGTCGACGGTCAGGAGATGACCACCCTGAATGAGCGTGATTTAAGAGCGGCGCGGCGCAACATCAGTATGATTTTTCAGAGCTTCAATCTGCTCTCCTCGGCAACTGTCGCGCATAACGTGGCCTTTCCGCTGACGCTCGACAACAAGATGAGCAAAGCGCAGATTGAGGCGCGGGTAAAGGAGCTGTTAGAGCTTGTCGGTCTGGGGGACAGGGCCAATGTCTATCCCTCACAGCTCTCAGGCGGGCAGAAGCAGCGTGTGGCCATTGCCAGGGCGCTTGCCTCAAATCCTAAGGTGCTCTTGTGCGATGAGGCCACCTCGGCCCTAGATCCGAAGACGACCAGCCAGATTCTGAATCTTTTAAAATCCCTGCGCCGCAAGCTGGGGCTCACCATCGTGATCATTACCCATCAGATGGAGGTCATCAAGGAGTGCTGCGATCGCGTGGCGGTCATAGATGAAGGCGTGATAGCCGAGGTGAACAGTGCCATTGAGATCTTCGCCAATCCTCAGTATGAGCTTACGCAGAAGCTGGTGGCCGCTGCCGTGCGCAAGGATTTAAACGATCTGATGGACACTCTGATGCTTTATCCGGAGTATGAGGAAGGCAGACGCGGGGTGGTCGAGCTTATCTTCCGCGGCAGCCGCGCCAACGATCCGGTCATCGTGTCGGTGGCCAAGGAGCTTGATGTCAGTATCGGCGTGCTGGCAGGCAGCATCAATCATATCAGCCGCGAGCCTTTAGGCATGCTGATCTGTGAGATAGGCGGTAGCTCAGATCTGATTGGCAGAACCGTCTCTGAGCTTGAAAAACGGGTGTTCAAGGTCAGCTTCTTAGGCTATACCGACGGCACCTATAAGGATCCGATTCTTACTGAGGAGGAGGTATTATGAGCGAGTTTTTCATGCTGCTGGGCTTATCGTCAACCCAGGCCAAGATCGGGGTGATGCTGTGCGACGGAACCATAGATACCCTCTATATGGTGGGGCTTGCCTCGCTGCTCTCCATCCTTGGCGGCGTGCCGCTGGGCATTGTGCTGCTCGTGACCTCCAAGGGTTATTTCTTTGACTCACCGAAGTTTTACAGCGTGCTGGGCGCCATCGTCAATGCGCTGCGCTCCATCCCCTTTATTATTCTGATGGTGGCCATCATTCCTTTAACCAAGCTGCTGGTGGGGACCAGTATCGGCACCACCGCGGCGATTGTGCCGCTGACGGTCTCAACCATTCCCTTTTTAAGCCGGCTTGTGGAAACCTCACTGCATACCGTGCCTTACGGTCTTATAGAAGCTGCCGAGTCGATGGGCACGCCGCCCTGGAAAATTGTCACCAAGGTGCTTCTGCCTGAGGCGCTGCCTGAGCTGATACAGAACTTCACCCTGACGGTCATCGTGATTATCGGCTGTTCAGCCATGGCCGGCATCATCGGCGGCGGTGGGCTTGGCGATATTGCCATCCGCTATGGCTATATGCGCTTTCAGGCAGGGGTGATGATTTCAACCGTCATCATCCTGATTGTGATGGTGCAGCTGACGCAGCTTCTGGGTGATTTTTTAGCCCGCAGGGTGGATCATCGCTAGCTGCATTTGGTGCAGTTCCTTTGAAAAACGTTATAAAGGCGCTCGAAGCTGAAAATTTTGCTATGATGCACTTGAGCCTTGCTGCTCACAATTTTGGTTAGTGATTTTTATTTAAAGGTTTTATATGCGTAAATTAAAATCTGTTGTCATGTCAGTCGCTGTCAGTGCTTTAATCTGCTCTGCTGCAGCCAGTGCTGAGGAGATTAAGGTTGGTGCAACTCCGGTACCGCATGCCGAGCTTCTGGAGTTTGTCAAAGGCCCTCTTAAGGAGCAGGGCGTGGAGCTGACCGTGGTGGAGTTTAACGACTATGTGCAGCCTAATCTTGCTACCGATGACGGTCAGCTTGATCTGAATTTCTTCCAGCATCGTCCTTATCTTGAGAGCTTTGTCAAAGAGCGCAATCTGCATTTAGTTGAGGTCGGCGGCATTCATATTGAGCCGATGGGCGTGTATTCCAATAAGATTAAGGATTTAAAGGATCTCAGGGATCGGGCTGTGATCTCTATTCCAAACGATCCGACCAACGGCGGCAGAGCTCTGCTCCTGCTGCAGTCCTGCGGTCTCATCACGCTTGAGGATCCTAAGAGCATTACTGCCACTCCGCTGGATATTGCCAAGAATCCTAAGAACCTGGTGATCAAGGAGCTCGAAGCTCCTCAGCTGCCGCGCTCCTTAGATGAAGTGGACGTTTCCATCATCAATACCAATTATGCCATTCAGGCTAATCTGAATCCGCTCAAGGATGCCATCTATATCGAAGGCTCAGACTCACCTTATGTCAATATTCTGGTGGGCAATCCTGAGAGCGTCAAAAAACCGGGCGTGCAGAAGGTCCTGCAGGCTTTAAAGACTCCTGAAGTCAAAAAGTTTATTGAAACCAAATACCAGGGTGCGGTGGTGCCTGCCTTTTAGTAAGGTTAAACACTACGCTAGACTGGCATAGTTTGTGCTTTGATTAACCTTAGGTAAGGGTAGTCAAACTGAGAGGCTAAGATGTCTGATAGCGGCGAGAAAACAGAAGAGCCTACGGGCAAAAAGATTGCGGACGCCAGGCGCCGCGGTCAGGTTGCCCGCTCACGTGAGGCTGGAACGTTCTTTGTGCTGATGTCAGGCATTATTTCGCTGTGGATATTCTCAGGCATGCTTGCTAATGCCATGCGCAAGGTCATGCAGTCCTGCTTCTCGCTCACCCGCGATCAGGTCTATACCTTCGATGAGATGGCGCACCTCTTTGTGGCCTCGCTGATGACCATTGCGCCGCCGATTCTGATCATCATCGTGATCATTCTGGCCGTGAGCGTGGCGGGCAATCTCTATGTGGGCGGCTATAACTTTTCCACAGAAGCGATTCGCCCGAAATTCTCCAAATTAAATCCTATCAGCGGCATCAAGCGTCTGTTCTCGGTCAACTCCCTGATTGAGCTTGTCAAGAGTATCGGCAAGATCACCATCATCAGCGCCTTCTGCTATTTTATGATTGCAGGGCGCGCTCAGGAGATCTTCAACCTGTCCTATATCGATCCGCATGCGGCCATCAAGCAGGCCATTCACCTGATCTTTCTGTTCATGCTGATCGTGATCTGCGGCATGATCCCCATCGTGCTCATCGATATTCCGTGGCAGAAGTTTCATTACCGCAAGCAGCTGCGCATGACTAAGCAGGAAGTTAAGGACGAGTACAAGAACGCTGAAGGTAACCCGCAGATTAAAAGCAAGATCCGTCATCTGCAGTATGAGATGGCTGCCCGCCGCATGATGGCCAAGGTGCCGGAGGCAGACGTGGTGGTGACCAACCCGACGCATTACGCCGTGGCTCTGCAGTATGATCCCAATGGGGATACCGCTCCTATTCTTGTCGCCAAGGGCGTGGACGATGTTGCCGAGATCATCAAGCATATTGCGCGTGAGTGCAATGTCCCGGTGGTGCCGGTTCCTCCTCTGGCCCGCTCACTCTATTACACCACCGAGCTTGACTCCCAGATCCCGCGCGGTCTGTTTAAGGCCGTAGCTCAGGTGCTGGCCTGGGT
>JAILLS010000045.1 GCA_024693025.1 Succinivibrio sp.
TTAGCCTTTCTAAAATATATGACTGATTTATATTATAGGTTATAATGCTATAAAATACAAAAGTCAAGAAAACGCCGTGTTTATCGCAATTCATCCCACCACCTATAGAGGTGGGGGATTTCTTGCTCACGGCTTGTTAAATATTTCCAGGGCACCGCGCAGGGCAATATTGTCTGAGCCAAGGCTCGGATAAATAAATTTACTTTAAAATTAAAAGGATAAATATTTTTTCAAAAAATTTAAAAAAATCGGGAACTTTTTTTCAGTCAGCCACTCTAAGGTACATGAGCAACGAAATGCTCAACGAGTTTTCAAATGCTGACTTGCTGTTGATCCCGATTCCCTTTTCTGGCCGAACTTAAAAACTTAAGTTCGGCTATTTTATTTACGCAAAGCAAAAATCTAATATAATAAAATCTGCCTGCCACAGCCTGAGATGCCTGACAGAAGCAGGTCTAAGACCGGAGATCTACTCCTTTTACATGCGCAAGGCTCCCCCACCCTGATTTAGAGCAGAGCCCCCAACCAGTGAGGATTTAATGTCATGAGAAAAGCCGTGATCCTGCATGATGCCCATGCCAAGCTGCAGGATGAGTTCTTACGCGATCTTGCTGCACGCGGTGAGTTCTATATTAAAAAGGAGCTTGATGAAGCTAAGCTTGCAGAAGTAAGTCAGCGCACTGAGGTGCTGATTGTCTCAGGCGGCACCTATGTGCGCAGCGAGGACCTTGCCAGACTGCCTAAGCTTAAGCTCATCGCCGACTTCGGCGTAGGCTATGACAAGATCGACCTTGCTGAGTGCCGCAGACGGCAGATTAAAGTCACCAACACCCCGGGGGTCATGAAGGATGATGTGGCCGATGTCGCCATCGGGCTGATGCTCAACTGCGTAAGACAGCTTGTCGCAGCGCATAACTATACAAGACAGGGACACTGGCTTGAGCATGCCTACCCGCTGGTGCGCAGTGTCACAGGACTTAAGGTGGGGATTGCGGGACTGGGCAGAATCGGCCTTGAGATAGCAAAGCGCGCCGAGGCCTTTAAAACTGACATAGGTTACTTCTGCCGTACGCAGAAGGCTGTACCCTACCGCTATTTCAGCGACCTTGAGGCGCTTGCCGCCTGGTGTGATGTGCTCATCATTATTACGCCTGCCACCCCGCAAACGCGCGGCATGGTGGACAGCAGGATTCTGGATGCCCTGGGACCTCAGGGTTATCTTATCAATATCGCCCGCGGCAGTATCGTCAGGCAGGAGGAGCTGGCCGCAGCCCTCAGGGAGGGACGCATTGCCGGAGCAGGGCTTGACGTGTTTGAAAAAGAACCGCAGGTCCCGCCTGAATTTCTCGCTCTGCCTAATCTGGTGCTCGCCCCGCATATCGGCTCAGCCACTCATGCCACCCGTCAGGCCATGGCCTCACTGGTGCTTGAGAATCTGGATGCCTACCTTGAGGGCAGAGAGCTTGTAACCCCGGTGCCGGAGCTTGCCTGTGAATCTAAGTGAGCTTGAACATCTGCGCAGTCCCAGTCTTAGCCATCAGAGCCGATCTCTGTATCTGCTCTATCTAAGACCGCTGCGTGAACAGGGGGAGATCTGTGCCGATCTCTATGCGATCTGCAATTATCTCTCCGTGCCAGGCTCAAGGCTCAGTACCCAGGTAAGTCTGCAGCTTGCCGAGGCCTGTCTTGATGAGCTCTTTAGGGAGGGCCTCATCGCTCCTCTAAACGGCAGGCCAAATTCCTCCTGGCAGAACACGGCGCTGTCCCTGCCGCTGTATGAGGCTGAACTGAACCGGCTGCCGGCGAGGGTCTTTCGCATGACGCAGGACTGGCGCCCGAGTGCCAACTTCAAGGCAACCTGCACCCTCTGCGGTCTTGAGACGGCCAGCTTTACTGACAGGGAGCTGCATGGCTTCTGCTCCTACTGGTCAGGCACCACTGAGCTGCGCAATCAGGCCGCCTGGGAGCGGGCCTTTGCCCTGAGGCTTAAAAAGCAGCGCAGCGCAAGGCTTTCCCGGCCCGCGGCCCAAGAGGCCCAGGCACGCGAGCCTCTTGGCCATCCGATGGCTGAGAGAAGTATTCCCAGGGCTGAAGGCTCGCCCTTTGAGCGCAGGACCTAGTTCTGCAAGGCTTTAAGCCTGAGGCTGTGAAAGCCTGTATCTGACTGCGCTGAGGCTGCTTTTAGCGCTGTCTAAAACAAAAGAGATCTCAGAAGAGATCTCCTTGTGGTTTTGGTCCGCCTGAGCACCACCTGCCTTAAGGCAGGTCTTTAGGCCCTCAGGCCTGCGGCATATGTTTCTTGAAGGCCTCCTCGCCCTTTTCAAACATCTCCTTAATCTCCTTGATATCATCGATGATCTCAGGAGGCTGAGAGGCGGCCTGACTGTCATTGCGTGCCAGAGCCTTGGCCACGTCAAAATTCTCCTTGGGAATGGAGGCAAAGAAATTCTCCTGCGTAGGCTGCTCGCCTGGTACGCCGTATACCTCAAAGGCCTTGCCGTAGGCTTTTTCACAGAAAATACTGTTGGCCAGCACGCGTCCGACCTGACGGGCAGTCAGAGAAGCCCTGCGATGCTCCTCAAGATCCATGTCATCTTCATTTTCTTCAGGCTGCGGCGCGCCCGTTTCCTTACGCTCAGCTGCCGCCACCTGAGCGGCCTTTTTGGCCAGCATCAGCGCATGCGGATCATCGATAATCTTAGAGAGCGGAGTGGCTTTGATGAGGGCGTTGACAGTCAGACCGTTTAAGGCCTTGCCGCAGCGCACGATCGTATAGGGCAGACCGCTGCAGCGCACCATCAGCTCGGAGATTCTCATCTGGAAGTAGGCCTCAGGCGCAATTTCATTGGTATTCAGGAAGGAATTGGCCGCCGTCATGATCACCACGTGCACCTTGCGGCCTTCTAAAGCCTTGAGCAGATTGCTCAGAGAACGGTAGTCGATGATCTCAGGATTATTGCCGATGTTTCTGGCCATGCCGACCTGAACTATCAGACCATCTACGCCTTCAAGCGGTAAAGACAGTCTGGAGACATCATCCAGCCGACCTTCCACTCTGCCTATTTCAGAAGGCAGATTCGCACTTTTCTCAGCATTCCAAATCAGAGCACGCACTTTATGCCCTAACTTCAGAGTCTCATCCACAATGTAGGGACCGACATGTCCTACAGCACCCAACACCATCACGGTACGTGTCTTCATATAACCACCATAATTATCTGGCTACTGATCTAAAGCAGAGCTGAACGCTCCGCTTCTTTAACA
>JAILLS010000018.1 GCA_024693025.1 Succinivibrio sp.
TGTAGGTCTGGGCATCTATCTGCCAAGCAGCGTGAATGTGATTGTGATTGTCGGAGCGCTCGCCTCCTATTTCCTCAGGCGTTATCTTATAAAACGCTGCTCTCAGGACGAGCTGGCTGACGCGCAGGATCAGCAGTCCAAGCGCAGCAATCTGATTGCTGCCGGTCAGATTGTGGGAGAGAGTCTGATGGGCGTGATTCTGGCGGTCATCCTCACGCTCTCAATTTCCCTCGGCGGCTCAGAGGCTCCGCTGGCACTTCCGCTTAATCTGCCTGCACTGCTCACCGGCACTGTAACCTTTATCATCTTTATCTGCGGCTGTATTTACGTCGTAAAGAAGATTAAAGGTAAGTTTTAATCCTTAGGAACCTGGGGTAGAGCTTTAATATGTTAGCGAAGCTTTAAACCAGGTTTTACCTATTAGAAATCCCAGTCGCATCTTGCTTAAAAGTATGGCTTGTGTCTTAAGGGCAATGAGCGCTTAAGCTTTAAAAGCGTGTCTAAATAGTCTATAATTTCAAGCGGTTTTTAAAGGAGGGGGTATGTTCTTTTTGTTCTGGGAAATGCTTGGCATCGTGTTAGGGCTGGCATTCAAAAATTATGATGGGGCGGTCGTTGCTCTGGTTTGTATCACTCCTTTCTCTTTAATTGAGCTTTATTTTGAGTATTTTAAGCTCTTCAAACCTTATCGTGAGCTTAAAATTCTGGAGAATTTTGTCAAAAAGGAAGAGCTGCTCTATAAATTAAAGGTTATAAGAGAGAATGAAGGCGAGCGTTCTGCCTAGCTCTGCTGCCTTTCTTAACCGTTTACCTGGCGCATGTCAGCTACACCTTAAACCTCCGCGGCTGGTTCTATCCATTATTTTAAAAATATTTAGTTTATAATCATCAAATTAACCATAATTAGCGTATTTTTTACTTTAACCGCGGAATTTAGTCCGATTTAGGACTATAATAAGTCTGATTTAGGACTAAGAGGCGGATATGGAACACATCAATCAGACGCTGCTTACATTTTTATCAATTTCCTCAGAATTAGACAAAGCCTACCATCAGGCGGCCTTAAAGCTGGGCTTATCTGACAGCAAGATGAACATCCTCTATCTGCTAAGCCACAAGCCTTACTCGCAAAAGCAGATTTGTGAGCTGAGCGGCATGAGCAAGCAGACGGTCAATTCAGCCTTAAAGGATTTGATTGCCGAGGGGATTATCGAGCCGCAGCTGGGCGTCAGACATGAACAGATTAAGCTTACAGACAAGGGAGATGAGCTAATAGACAGCAAGCTCAGCCTGCTTATCCGCGCTGAAAACAGCGTGATTGCACAGTGGAGCGAGAGTGAGCGCAGGCAGCTCATTGAGCTTAATCAGAAATTTTTAACCGCTTTTTTAGCTGAGCTTGCAAAGTTTTAGGAGTTTTAGATGCACAGGATCTCACTTAGTGAACATTTTACCTTCAGTAAACTGCTTCTCTTTACCATGCCCTCAGTTGCCATGGTTATTTCCTCTTCTGTCTACTTTATAGCTGACGGCTTTTTTGTCTCAAATTATGTCGGCAAGACCGCTTTTGCTGCGGTCAATCTCATTATGCCTTATCTTATGATCATCTCGTCTGCTGGTTTCATGCTGGGCAGCGGCGGCAGTGCCATCATCAGCGCGCTGCGCGGGCAGGGCAGGCAGGAGGAGGCTGACCGCACCTTCTCGCTGATGGTCTATACCACTCTGATTGCCGGACTTATCATCAGCGTGCTTGCCTATCTTACTTTAAAGCCGGTGTGCATCTATCTTGGTGCAGAGGGAGAACTTTTGCACTACTGTCTTGTTTACGGTGAGATTATCATTATCTCTCTGCCTTTTATCATGATAAATCAGGAGTTTCAGATCCTGTATGCGGCGGCAGAACAGCCAGGTTTAGGCTTTAAGGTCTCCGTTATCGCAGGTATAGGCAATGTGGTTCTGGATGCTCTTTTTATTATCGGTTTCAACTGGGGTCTCACCGGAGCTGCCGTGGCTACGGTCCTGGCAGAGACTGGCGCAGGTTTATTTCCTCTGTGGTATTTTTCAGGCAGGGGCGGTACCGTATTCACCCTTGGCAGAACCAGGTTTGAGCCTGTGGTGCTGTTTAAAATCTGCGGCAATGGCTCCTCTGAACTGGTAGGTGAGCTGTCCATGTCCATTGTAGCCATGCTGTATAATTATCAGCTGTTAAAATACGCAGGCGAAAACGGCGTGGTGGCCTATGGCGTGCTGATGTATCTGTGCTTTCTGTTTATCGGTGCCTTTGTCGGCTTTACCACCGGCAGCGCTCCTATCTTCAGCTATAATTTTGGCGCAAATAACCATGCTGAACTGCATGATCTGCTGCGCAAAAGCCTCACGCTTATCTTTATGGTATCTATGGTGATGTTCTCCTTAAGCGAACTCTTTAAGGTGCAGCTCTCAACCGTGTTTGTAGGCTATGATGCAGAACTCATGAAACTTACTGTAAAGGGCTTTTCCATTGTGTCCTTCTCGTTTCTGTTCTCAGGACTTGCCATCTTTGCCTCGGGCTTTTTTACCGCGCTTAACAATGGCGTGATTTCAGCAGTGATTGCCTTTTTAAGAACGCTGTGCTTTGAGGTGATCTGTATTCTGACACTGCCGCTGTTTTTCGGCGTAGACGGCATCTGGTACTCGCTGGTGCTGGCAGAAGTGCTCGCAGTCATAGTCTCTGCCACCTTCCTCAAGCTAAAGCAGCCTGTGTATCACTACTAGGCGCAGTCAGAGCCTGACGCCCTAAGCGTCAGGCCAGCTTAAGGCTCTTTCTGCTCTAGACTGACTTACTCAGGATACCTGCTGCCAAGATATTCAAAGGCGAGCATGGTAATGTCATCAAACTGCAAAGCTGCTCCCACATAGCGGTCAAGCTCTGAGCGTACGGCCGGCACCAGCTCTTTGGGCTCAAGGCCTAGGTGAGCATTGAGTGCCTTTATTATGCCGTCGGTGCCAAACTGCTCTCCCTGCTCATTAACCGCCTCTGCCACACCATCGGTATAGACAAACAGGGTATCACCAGGCTTAAGCGTAAAGTCATGCTCTTCAAATTCAAGATCATCAAGGCAGCCTAAAGGCGGGCTGTGCTGATATTCAACAAGTTCAAACTCACCATTGCAGCGGCAGAGCACCGGATGCTCATGACCTGCGTTGGAGGCGCGGCCCTGACCGGTTTTAAGATCGATGATAGCCAGCCAGACCGTGACAAACATGCCGGCGTCATTGTTTTCGATGAGCTGATGATTGACGGTGTTGAAGACAAAAGACGGGGATAAAGTTTTGCTCAGCTGGGCTCTAAGCTTGATGAGGGTTTTGGAGACTACCATGAACAGCGCGGCCGGCACTCCCTTGTCGGAGACATCGGCGATGACCATGGCAAGATGATCCTGATCAATTAGAAAGGCATCATAAAAATCACCGCCGACTTCCTTGGCTGGCGACATGGCCGCAAAGATGTTAAAGTCGCTGCGGAAGGCAAAGTCCGGCGCAAGCTTGGGCAGCATAGAAGCCTGAATGCTGGTGGCCACATGCATTTCCGTACCTCTATGCTCCTTTTCCTGGGTAAGCCGTGACAGATGTCCCAGATAATTGGTAATTTCCTCGTGCATGGTGATAAAGGAGCTGGCCAGCTCCTCAATTTCATCACCGGTATGAATATCAAGGCTTATCTTAGTTCCATGATCCAAACTTGAAACCAGCTCTCCTGACAGAGCAGAAAGTCTGGTTAAAGGTTCGATGATGCGTTTTCTGGTCAGCCTGTAGAGCACGATGGTGAACAGTACCACCAGGATAATGATGGAGATAACGATAAACCCGATAAAGTTCAGGGACTGCATGCTGATGGCAGCGATCTCGAGATCTGCTCCTACCAGGGCCACCGGCTGGCCTGCTGAGTCAAAAATAGGGTATAGCGCATAAACTATATAGCCGAAATTGACGTCATTTTCCAGATACAGCTTTTCTTTAGGCTCTGCAGTAAAGGCCTCCTCCAGATCGGCTTTGTCGATATCCTGATAATGGTCTATTCTGCCCAGTTTATAGTTTTCGATGCCCTCTTCAGTGGTGGCATCCCAGATAAAAAAGGAGCCGTCTTCTATGGGGATGACCACATAGAAGTATTTCAGCTGTGAGGAGATTTTTATCGTATCCATCACCTTTTTGACCTGATAATAATAGGTATCAGGAGTAGGGTCTGCGAGGTAATGTCTGAGCCGATCACCGTCAATATAGACTGACAGTGCCTTGGCATAGTCATAGGCAAGATTCTTTGTATCCTTAATCTTGCCGTTCAGATAGAGGACGGAAGAGAGCGTACTGATGCCTATCACCAGACAGATGGTGAATAGCACCATGATTTTGATGGCACGCTGTCCAAGTTTTCCTGTGTGTTTCATGCCTGTGCTCCTGCCTCGTGCTGAGCGTCATGCGCTCCCAGATAGGTAAAAGCCAGCATGGTAATGTCATCAAACTGCTCAGCTTCTCCCACGTAGTGATCAAGCTCTGCGCACACGGCCGGGACCAGTTCCTCAGGAGCTAAGCCCAGGTTTTTATTGAGGGCCTTTAAGATACCGTCGGTACCAAACTGCTCACCCTGGGTATTGACTGCTTCTGCCACCCCGTCGGTGTAGACAAAAATCGTATCACCGGCCGAGAGCTTGAAATCATGCTCTTCAAACTCGAGATCCTCAAGGCAGCCTAAAGGCGGACTGTGCTGATATTCTACAAGTTCAAACCTGCCGTCTCTATGGCAGAGCACCGGATGCTCATGGCCGGCGTTGGAAGCATGCCCCTGACCGTTTTTCAGATCCACGATGATAAGCCAGGCGGTCACAAACATGCCGGCATCATTGTTCTCAAGCAGCTGCTGATTGACGGTTTTAAAGACCTGAGCAGGAGAAGGGTAGTCGGAAAGCTCAGTTCTAAGCTTGATGAGAGTCTTGGAGATCACCATAAAGAGCGCCGCCGGCACCCCCTTGTCGGAGACATCGGCGATGACCATGGCAAGATGATCCTGATCGATAAGAAAAGCATCATAAAAATCGCCGCCCACTTTCTTGGCAGGGGTCATGGTGCCATAAATCTTAAACTCGCTGCGGGAAGCAAAATTGGGGGTGAGCTTGGGCAGCATCGAAGTCTGGATATTGGTCGCAAGATGCAGTTCGGTGTCGATGCGCTCCTTTTCTGCTGTAGCTTTGGAGAGGGCCTGCAGATAATCTTTGAGCTCCTGATGCATGTTCTTGAAGGACTGGGCCAGATCTTCGATTTCATCGCCGGTCTTGATGGCAAAATTAAACCCGGTACCCTGATCAATGCTTGAGACCAGATCCTCCGTGCCGCGATTGAGCTGTTTGATCGGAGAGATAATGTGTTTTTTGATGTAAATATACAGGATGATGGTAAGCAGCGTGACCAGGATGGCGATGGACAGAATGATGCTCAAAACGAACTTCACAAGATCCTTATTGAAGCTGTCAACCCTGACATCGGCCATTGACAGGGCGACCATGGCTCCTTTGCTGTCATAGATAGGATAGACCGTAGAGATCTCCGCTCCACCGGTTTCATCTTTGATGAAAAAAGGTTTTTCCTCAGGATTTAAGGTAAACATCTCCTGCATAATCTCATAACTGCAGCCTTTAGGATAGGGGTATTTGGTGCCAAGAGGATTGGGTTTGACCTCTGGCACGTTGGAGCTGTCCCAGATATACACGATGCCGTCTGTGGTAGGGTGCATGATATAAAAATAATCGAGACTGGAGGTTTTGAGCAGGGCATTGAGGTATTGCTGCACCAGCTCATAGTACTCGTCAGTCTGTCCCGTTGCGACATAGGCGGCAATCCTGTCGCCGTCAACATAGCGTGAGGCCGACTTGGCATAGGAATAGCCAAGCGCCGTGGTGTCCTCAAGTTTGACTTTAAGATAGAGCAGATCTGCCACCAGGCAGATGCCGAGCATGAGAATAAGTGCAAAGGCGCTCATGACGAGAATGGTGCGTCGCGTCATGGTAGAACGCCTGCGGCGTCTGAGCACCGGAGTTTTGGATGTTGGTGCAGCTGTTTGAGAATTTTCCTGCATGGGTTACCTAGTTATCTGAAAGATAAATATCATCAGCACCTGAAAACCTCAGGACGTCAGATCTCTACAGCATCAGTTGGGAAGAAGCTGCAGCTATAATGCTAATCGCTAAAAGTCAGGCTATCTTGTGCAGATACAGTCAGACTTCTCACTAAAAAACATTATATACCATAAGTTTGCTCTAAGACGCAGACCAAGGTGGATAACGACAGGACTGCAGCAGAGCCATCTTTTGAAGATAGTCTCTGTTGACAGGCTGAGACGAGCGCAGTGCAGGGTTTTAATCATTATGTAAAATGGGCGAGTACTCACAGTTTTAAATATTTTAGAGTTTGTAGGTGTAAATATACTTTATCATATAGACATAACCTGAGTCAGACATTGAGTATACAATGCAGACCTACACCTTCTGTGCAAGCTAAGTGAGGCCATTAAAGTGACAGATATACACCGCAGCAATTCCTTCAGTTATTCACAAAATCAGCTTCAAAACAGTCAGCTTCAGGACAACCAGCATGATGATCTGCAGGAAATCCAAAGGAGCAATTCAGTAGCAGCTCAGCCGCCTCGTCAGCTTCAGCAGCTTACGCAGGAAAACAAATCGCTTGAGATCTTCAGCGATCCTAACGTGGTGCATGATGCGATGGAGAAGGCTATCCATCGCAAGCATAAATTTACGGGTTTTGAATGTTTTTTATGTGTCATTACCGCCGGCATCGCTTCAATTTTTATAAATAATGCCTATAAAAACAAAGATGTGGCTGCGGCCGAGGAAATCAAGAACAATACGCGCACCATCAATGAGAACCTGCGGAATATGACTCCTAACGGTACGGAGCGTGAAATAACCTTAATGCAGCAGGGCAGACCGTTTAATGTCACGCTCAAAAGCGATGCTGAACATAATCTTTTTGTCAAACTGCCTGATGAAAACCGCTTTTTAAAGCTGCCGCACAGTCTTGAAACGACGCGCACCATGATCAGCAATGATATCTGCTCGCATATTGATCTCTTCAGTCTCGAGGATGCCTATGCCTGTATTGCGGCAGAAGATCAGGAGATAAACCGCCATAACATGCTGCTCAATATTCTGGGTCATCTGACCGGCGAGAACAGCTTTGAGCGACTCAATCAGTTTGACAATAAAGAGCTTGAGACACTGGTCACGACTCTGAAGGATAAAACGTTACGGCTTAAAAGCGGGAATTACAGTGAAGAGTTCATTCTCACTTCTAATCAGAAGAGCCTCAAGCTTGCCCTCACCCTTAAGGAAAGTGAGTATAAGAAGATCAATCTTAAGCTCCAGGCTGCAGAAGAGCAGCAGAATGAAGAGTATGTGAAACAGTTAAATGAGCTGGATAAGACGATCTATGAGCAGAAAACAGCTCAGAATCAGCAGAAGATTACAAGATTACAGGTAAGAAAGCAGGAGCATGAGCAGAAACTCTCAGCCCTTGAGGCTAAGCTTGCTGAGCTTGAAGCTAAAATGAACTCAAAGCAGGGTTTAAACCCGGCAGAGCAGCTTGCCTATAAGCTTCAGTCCAAGAATAAAGACTTTTTAAGCGAGCAGCTTGCCGAGGCAGAAAGTAAGCTTGCCGAGCTCACTGAGGAGCAGGAAGAGCTCAAGTCTAATTTTGAGCAGCTTATTGAGGAGCGCAAGACTCAGCTTGAGGACCTTAAGACCTCAAAAGAGCAAAACCCTGAGGCTCCTGACAAGCCAAAACCTGATCTGACCCACAGCCCGAAGATTAATACCATTCATGTGGATAAGATTATCGACAAGCTTGAGGAAGCACACAAAAAGGATGCCCAGAAGCTTGAGCGGCAGCTTAACACCTCGGTCATTGCCACGGGGCGGGATTATAAACGCGAAACTAAGCTTACGCAGCTCAACAGCACGCAGACCAAACTTGAGACGCATACCTCACAGGTAAACTCCAGCGCAAACTCAAAACTGCTGGAGGTGGCCTCAGACACTCAGGATAAGCTAGCTGGCTTTAAGCTCGTTGACCGGTTTGTGCAGGATCTCACCACCCGTGTCCGTCAGCATCTTAATGAGCGCAGCGAAATTAGTGCAAAGCTTGAGCAGAAAAAGCAGGAGTATCAGACCTTAGGCGATGGCAAACATATTCAGGAGCAGATGCTTGTTCAAAATGAAATCAGTCAGCTTGAGAATGATCCGGTATTTAAAGCAGATCAGAGTCAGATCCTGCCAGGTCTCATTGAGGATCAGGCTGAATTCTTTGCCAGATTAAATACTGAGCTGAGCAAAAATCAGCATAATCTTCTCAATCTGCTGCCGCCTGATCTCAGGGGGCTTACGCAGCAGATCTGTAAGCTGTTAGGCTTTGATCTGCAGAGTGCCGAGAGCATCAAGGAAAAGCTGAGCGGCAATCAAAGCATGTTAAGCTCGTTTTTAAGTTTAAGTTTTTTCAATTCCGAGAAGCCGGAGGAGACCGCGGCTAAGCTTAAAGCTTCGCTGCTGCCTTTAGAGCAGGATTTAGAGAAGCTCAGTCATCTGCAGTTTGAGGCTCTGCTTGACAATTTAAAGCTGGGCTTAAAGCAGCCTGACGGTCTGACTGCGGATCTTTTGCGGGGGCTGTGCACTCAGCATCAGGATCTGCTCAATAAGCTCTGTGTCAAGACCAAGGAGGCAGAAGCTGAACAGAACAGGCTCATCAATACGCTGCAGAATCCACTGAAAAATCTTCTAAAAAACCTGTTTATAAGCTATACAGACTACAGACTCTCGCTTAAGCCTGAGGCAGGTGCACAGGAGGTTGAGAATGCTGAGGCCACGCTGTCTGCGTCGCTTGAGAAGTTAACTGACCGCTATGCAGATTTTTTAGAACTAAAGCAGATCTTTGATACAGGAGTCAAGGCGTTTAAATCTGAAAAACCTGGCAGGTTCAGATTCGGCATCGCTAATCTTATTTACAACCCCAGCTCGAAGAATACCGTATTTGTCAAGTTCAGGGCCTTAATCGATAAATATAAACAGGATGGCAGCATAGATGCAGGCAAGGTAGAGGAGTTAAAAGAGTTCTGTAAGCCAGAGCAGCTTGCCATATTCAATAAACTCAAGGAGATTCAGGAGAACTGTGCTAAGCACAACTTAGATGAAGGTGCTGTGTTGAACAGCGCAAAGAATGATTCCAACTCGTTCAGCGTCAGAGCTACAGAAAATGATATTGTCTATGATACTTTTTCAACTGACCTGGCAGAGGATCTGATTAAGGTTAAGATGTACGAAGCCGGCAGTCTCTTTAATCAGCAGCTGGAGGCTGAAATTCTGCAGGAGGCCTTCACTGAAATTGAAGGCATGCTGGATAAGGGCAGCTTAACTACACAGAGCCTGCTTGCCATTTTTACCAGATATCCGCAAAGCCTGACGCTGGTGTGTGCCGATCCGCATGCTGCTAAGGCCAAGCTCTCAGCCAAACAGCAGCTGATTTTTACACGGCTGAGCTTTGCGCTGCGCAATTTTGCCCAGAGTCTTACGGGGCTTAAAAGCGAACTTAAGAATGAATACGACAGCTACAGCTGGAAAGTGAAAATTAACGATCTGCTCAAGGTGTTAAATCACGACGATACCACCGCCGAGCTGCCGCCTAACGGTACTCTGCAGCTTGAATTAAAGCGGCTCTTCAATGACTGTCTTGAGTCAGCCCTGCTCAGGATGCCTAAATTCTCTGCAAATGAAGCTGATCCTTCCCATCTGTCATCCTTCTCTCTTGAAGCTCAGAAGTCCTATACTGATACCCTCAGGCAGGATTCGGTCAGTCTTGGAAAGTTTTTAAAAGAGAATGTCAAGACCAATGCGGAAATTGCCGAGACAGCCAGACTTAAATCTCAGCAGCAGGTGCTGACCGCTGAGATCAGAGCAGGCTGGATCCATAACTTTTTAGCCGATGCCATACTGGATGAGGATGGCTCAGCCTATGACAAACAGGTAGACGAGGCACAGCCTCTGGGTACCAAGACGCAGCAGCTCATTACCAAGCATGCCAAGGCGATCGCCTATATGCTTTTAGATCCGCGGGCACTCAACACTCTGCCTAAAGATCTCAAGGAGACCATTGCAGGAGTACTTGATGAGATCAGAAACTCAGGCCTGCTGCAGGAGCAGAAGCCGCAGGATATCTATTCAGACCGGCTGATTGCCAGCCTGGCTGAGAGCATCACGCAACTTGTCTCAGTAGATCTGAGCAAGGCAGACAGCGAGCTTACCACTCTCCAGCGGCAGGCTAAGAAAAGTCTGCTTGAGACTGAACTCAAACTGCGCAGTGCCATTGATGAGGTCATTGCCTCGATGGTCGACAAGATGACCCAGGAGGTGGCGGCAGATGAGGAGGAACAGCCCAACCTTAACGTCAAATTTGAACCGGGCAGCGATCCTCTGGATAAAGATGTGACTTTAGAGCAGCTCAACAGCAGTTCTGACTCCAAGGGCAACGAATTATCAAGATTTATCGAAAGAGTGCAGGCTACCTATTTCCAGAAACTCAGCCGGCTTGATCAGCTCAGCATGCTCTCGGCCGCGATCCGTTATTCAAGAGCCAATAAGGATGGCTTTATCACCGATCAGAATCTGTTTGCCGCGGCCTTGAAGGGGGCCGGACCTATTCTGCAGAAAATGCTGCAGAAGCTGCCGGCTGACAGTGTGGATAATGAGATCAGAGCATCCATTAAGGATATGAAGAGAAATCTTGCTCCGATCCCCGAAAAGGTCATTCAGGCTCATCTGCTGCAGGCCATTGAAACCTCAAAAGGCAAGATCTCCAAGATCGAGGTGGTCCGCTCACTGGGCGCTGCCTCAGTCGGACAGGCGCTGCTGTGCAAGGTCTACACCAAGGATAAGCCTCAGGGCATTGAATGCGTGGTCAAGATCCTGCGCCCTGAGATCACCAACAAGGTCCAGAGAGAGCTGAACATTTTCAGGGAGGCCGCCCGCACGATTCCGGGAATGGAGCTGACCTTTGAGGGCAATCTGAAATCCATCCTCGAAGAGCTCAATCTGGGGGTGGAAGCGAACAATATCATTGCCGGCAAAACCTATAACAACGGGACTGATGTGCAGTCCATGAAGCTTCTGAATCTGGTGCCGCCTTCCTCAGACATGATTATTATTGAAAAAGCCCCGGGGGTGACCTTTGATGAGCTCATCACCAGTGAGGAGGATAAGGTCATGCATGAGATTTTAAAGCCTCTCATCCTATCTAATCCAAAAGATCCGACCAGTCCCCTTAAATTCAGCAGCATGGATGAGGTAGAGAACAATCTGAAGAACTTAGATTATCTGCCGGATCAGGAGCAGGTGGAGCTTGTCAATAAGCTGTTTAAGGAAGCTCAGACACTGCAGAAGAAGCAGGGCATGCTGCTTAATTTTGCCAACGAATGGGTGAGCAAGGGCATTTATGAAGAAGGTTTCTATCATGGCGATCTGCATGCCGGCAATATCATGATTTCCGAGGATAAACTGACCATTATCGATTTCGGCAACTGCACCAAGCTCTCTGACACGCAGATGCAGGAGATCATCAGAATGATGTTCGCGGCCTTAGACGCAGGCGGCGCAAGCTTTATGGAAAGTCTTAAGAAACTGCTCTCCCCGGCAAGTCTTGCGCGTCTTGAGACTAAAATCAAGGTGCCGGGAGCAGAGGAAGGGGCACCTGAGGTGGAAATGACCCTCGAAGAAAGACTCACATCCATCATCGATGCCATTGTCAAAAAGGGCTCGCCGTATGATACAGCCATTCGCATCAAGGTAGCCTTTGAGCATATGCTCAAGTTCGGCATTGAAATTCCATCCTCTATCTATAACTTTATGATAAGTCAGATAGCGCTTTCCAATACCATCAACGAACTTGGCGACAAGATCAGATCCATCAACAGTCTGGCCCTGAAAATTGCCTGCAAGACCGCAGTGAATGATGCCGATGAAAGTTTCTGCTACTCAGCTCTGATGGGCAAAAACATGAGCAATGTCCTCCTGAACGACGCTCTTAACACTCAGCAGAAACAGGATGAGATCCAGCGTATTTTTGAGGAGACCCAGCGAAAATATAATCAGGCCGGCTTTGCCATGATCATTGAGAACATGGGTAAAAAGGTGGTCAGTGCAGATTTATCCTCCAAAAAAGAACCCTCCAGGATTAAGCGCAGTTTTGAATCATTTTTCAAATATGAAGGCAACAAGGAGCTCTTTACCGCCTGGCAGAATATCCGTCTGCACAATGCAGCCATCAAGGACCGTCCGCTCACTGATGCAGAAAAAAACGAGGAGACTGTGGCTCGCAAAAACTATATAGAGAATGTCAAAACCCATTCGCTGGCGCTTATCGAGACTTATCGGCAGGAGTTTGTCAAGATGATCTCGGTTAAGGAAAAGGAGGATGAGGATTTTGTCACCATGATGGGCAAGGTCGTCAAGGCCCACGAATGGGAATCTGTCAAGAATATGGGCTTTAGCACCACCGTAAAGTATACCTTCAATTCTTTACTGCTGAAACTGCATCTTGCCTAAGGGAGCGTTTAAGGTCAGGTCCGCTGCCTGATCCTGGCAGGTCCTTATCCGGCAGCCTCCTGTGTGAGGCTGCCTTTTTGCTTTGGGCTTGCTTAAGCTTGCGGCTTTTTTACTTAACATAAAAGCTCAGGTAAAATTAGGCCTCAGGCAGATTATTCTCATTTAACGCAGGAAACAGGCATGAGTGCTCCTTTAATCAAGATCCCCAACCTTAAGGACGGACAGGTGCATCGCACCGAGCTTATCATCAAAAAAAGCCGTTTTATCACAAGTTTAGGTCATACTGCCGGAGTTGAGCAGTGCAAGGAGTTTATCGCCAGGATAAGCTCCGAATTTGCGGATGCCCGGCACAACTGCTTTGCCTATAACGGCGGGGCGCCTAATGAAAGCGGCTTTGCCGGCTGCTCAGATGACGGTGAGCCGCATGGCACAGCAGGGCATCCTATGCTCAATGTCCTGCTGCACTGCGGCATCGGTGAGCTTACCTGCGTGGTCACAAGATATTTCGGCGGGATCCTGCTGGGTACCGGAGGACTGGTTAAAGCCTATCAGGACAGCATTAAACTGGGGCTGTCCGAGCTTGAGGTTACGGAGCTTGAGCCGTTCAGTCTCTATGGGATTACCCTTGAACATCGGCAGTACAATCAGTTTTTAAGATTTGCCGAACTCTCCCGCGCCGAGGTTTTAAACTCTGAGTTTGCCGCAGGGATCTCCCTTAAGGTTAAGGTGCCCAAGGCCGAGGAGCAGGCTTTTATCGGCAGACTTGAAACCCTGTGCAAAGGCAGCGGCGGGATCCTTAAGCTTGACGTATAGCATAAGCTCACCGCAGGAACAGCGCCGGCTGAATCGATTAGTCCAGATGTCCTGAGCTGCCGCAGATCTAGTCTGACCTAAGAGAGCGTATTTAGGTGCTGATACCATGTATTAATAAATACAAACCTCAGGTATAAGCTGCTGTCAGACTCTAAAGCACCGTGTTTGATGTCTGAAGGTTAACTGAAGGTGCAAAGTAAGACCGCTTTCAGCTGTGCTTAAAGCTGAGTTAAGAACGCAAAGGCATCATGCTCGCGCAGGATGAGCACTCCTATCAGCAGGAGAATCAGGGCACCCACTATATTCATGCTTCTGTTTAAGACCGTAATCTGTTTGAGAGACGAGGAGAGATAAAAGGTTGCCAGCACCAGGCCAAAACAGGTAAGACCTATGATAAGCGCCAGGGAAAACAGCGAGTCGTAGACCAGGCCCAGTGAAAACCCGACAGCCAGCGCATCAAGAGAAGTTGCCAGCCCTAAGATGAAGATCATGGCATTGTGCTGACTTAAGGCTGTCCTGCTTTCACCTGCAAAGGCCTCCTTAAGCATATTCAGGGAGACTAATGCCAACAGAGCAAAGGCCACCCAGTGATCATAGGTGTCAATCAGATCCAGCAGCGCCTGACCGCCGTAGCAGCCAATCAGCGGCATTAGAAACTGACAGAAGCCGAAGGTCAGGGCCAGCTTGAGACCTAACCTGAAGCGCAATCCTGCCTCCTGTGCCAGCTGACCATAGAGCAGGGCAATGACACAGGCATCTACCGAGAGAGAAAAGGCGATAGAGAGACTTTCAAAAACAGTCATGGCACTATAGGGATTAAAGTCAGCTTAAGCTAGAGTAAACGGTAAAAGGCTTCTTCAGGAATAGGCTTGGAATAGTAATAGCCCTGAATTTCACTGCAGCCTATCTTTTCTAGAATATCACGCTGTTCCTTTCTGTCTACCCCTTCGGCGATGGTTTTGATATGCATCTTGTTGCACAGGGTAACCATCACGTTGAGTATGGTAATGATTTTAAAATTGTTCTGGCGATTGAGCGAGTCTATCAGTTTTTTATCAAATTTGATTTCACTGACCGGCAGATCTGAGAGGGCCCAGATATTGGCCTGTGCCACGCCGAAATCATCGATAGTCAGAATGAAGCCATGGGTGGCCAGCGCAATACAGACGTCGGTCAGCTCCTTGTGATAAAGAGAATTGGAGCGCTCTGAAAGTTCTAAGGGCACCAGCTGATAGGGGATCTGATATTTAGCAAAGATGCTTTTAAGCCTGGAGAGAAAATCCTGTCTTACCAGGGTATGTCTTGAGAGATTACAGGAAATCGGCACAATTTTCAGCCCCTTGTCGATGCGCTCGCGCAGCTTGGCGCAGACCTGCTCGATGACAAAATAGTCGATAAGATATGTTAAATGAGCAGCGTCCAGGGTCGGAATAAAGTCGTTGGCGGCAATCAGCCTGCCCTCAAGCTCGAGGCGAATGAGCGCCTCAGCTCCGGATACGCCATAGCGCTGCAGCGAGTATTTAGGCTGATAGCGCAGCGAAAAGCTGTGATTCTCAAGAAGCTCATTAATCTTTTCAACCGAAACCATGTCGAGCACATCATCCTTGTCATTGCGATAGCGCTCATTGACCGGATGACGGCGGTAATATTCCCGCTTATGGGTGAACATGTCGCTCTGCGCAAGCTGCATGAGGACCGAAAACTGCCCTGAGGTCGCGGTATAGGCAGAGCCAACCGCCGCTGAAAAGTTAGTTTCATGGCTGAGCAAAAGCGAGAGGGCATTGGCCTTCTGGGTAAACTCGCTCTGTTCAATTTCACAGCACACGCAAAGGAATTCATCTCCTGAGACCCGATAGAGGCTGGCCTGATCGTCTATGATCTGCTTTATCAGCTCGCAGGTCTGCACCAGAGCTTTATCGCCCACGGCAAAACCCTCATAGTGATTTATATGCTTTAATCCGTTGAGATTAACTAAGATTACGCCCACGCGCTCGAGCTGATCGTATTCCACCAGATCCTGCATCAGCGCATTGCGGTTGGCAGTCTTGGTGAGATTGTCAGAATTCTTGAGATGATAAAGCTCTGAGGCCTGCTGCTTGACAATGAGCAGATGCTCAATCAGTGTTACCACAAGCTGCAGCTCCTTTTGATGTTCTGACAAAAGCTCAGGCTTCGGATTTCTTAAAAAGAGCCTGCCTATGATCTGCTCATGATGCTGCAGCGGGTAACTCTTAAGCGTTTTAAGCTCAGTCAGAAGCAGGGGACTTAACACAGCGTTCCGGCTTAGCCCGCTTTCATCAAGGTACACTTCAGAGGGTTCGTTAAAGAGCTTTGACACGAGCTCTGAGCTGAGATCATCTTCCGGCCTGTCGGAGAGATCGCTTTTTTGATTCTGCGCATAGAAGACCGTGCGCAGATAAGCGCTGCCTGAATGCTTAAGCATCTTTTTGGGCTCATAGACTGACACGGTATCAGCCTGAGCCAGTCTGCCAAGCAGACAGAGCGCATTGTATAACTGCAGATTGGGATCTTCATTGTTTTTGGCAAGCAGCGCATATAACTCCGCCGGCTCTACGGCTGATGACAGGCTTAGCGGGGAGCTGAACTGCTGATGCTGATAATCCTCTCTCTCCTTCATGATGTTGAGGTTGTAGACCTTGTCGCCCACCTGTACGGGAGCGCTTTTTACCGCATAGCTTGCCGCCTCTAGCTTAAGATTGTTATGGGTTATCTGAAAGCCGTTTTCAAAAGCCTGCATATTCTGACAGTTAGTGCAGGGGGTTGCGCGTTTGCGCAGGGAGCCGTAACAGGTACAGCCACGGATGGAGCGCAGGCCGGTCGTTTCACAGAAGGATTTGTTGGCATAGAGAATTTCCTTAGTCAAAGGATCGGTCACAAAAATAAGATCGGTGACATTATTTAAGGCTT
>JAILLS010000029.1 GCA_024693025.1 Succinivibrio sp.
TCTTAATATATTCTAAAGCAGCATCAGGAGACAGACCACCTAAATACTCTGTCTGCTGTGCCTGGGCAACTGAACCGCATGCAAACGCCAAACAGCATATAGCACATCCGATCCAACGGTTGAAGCGCATCAAAATCTTCAAAATATAGGTGCTCCGATTTGCCTTGAGACTGAATTGTAATCTTGCTGAGTTTCCGATTTTCGACAGCTGTCGTAATGTAGATTTCCCCTGTCCTTTATTGCCGAAGTGCCTGATTAGCTCCTGTTCCAGAGGCCGCATGGTCACCTGCTCATTGGTGTTGCCTGGATTGATGCAGAAGCCCAGAGGCATCCCATCTCCATCCATAAACAGTCCCATCTGCACGCAAGGATTAGGCCGGTGTTCTTTAGATTTGCCATATCTGCGCAGGCTATGCTCCTGCTCTCTGCTCTCAGACATCCCCTCCATATCGCAGTCCTCAAGCTCTTTCTCATAAAAGAAACTGGTGCAGTCATAATACAGTCTTGAGACCTTGCGTTTACCCAGAGCCTTAGCGGTGTACTGGATAAGACGTTCCTGGATTCAACTCTGATGCTCATCCAGTAAATAAAGAGCCCGGTAGAGATGCTGTGGCTCGAGGTTATGCTGCTCCAGAAATTCAGTCTCTAAGCTTTTGTGCAAGACGCAGTTTAGAGGAGGGATTTTAAAATCCTGCCAAACAGCATGGTTCTAAGCACATTATTGAGGTTGAACCCTTTGACATGAGGATGCTTTAACCTGATTTCCTCACAGATATTGGCAAGACCAAACTGATGATAGATTGCATCCAGAATGAGATAGCCGACATTAAAGATTGCAGACTTATCGGCTTTAGGTTCAAGCTCTGCAAGCTTAATAGTAACCTTACGATTCTTAGAGAGAGCAAGCTGTTTAGCCTCAGCTGTTTTCCTTTTGGCATATTCCTCACACCAGGCTCTGGCGTCTTCGACATGGTAAGTTTTCTTGATGTATTCCTCGTTGCTGAGCTTTTCCACGATTCGGCTGCGAGATTTACCCTGCTCATTACGATAGCCTCTCATAGAGATAATAATTCACAGCATTAGTGGATTTTACACAGCTTATAAACATGGCAAACCTCAATTACAACAACCTGATTGAAGCATAGAGAATTATATACATTACGACAAGAAAAACATTAAATATTTTAGTAAAAAAACATATACGATCAATATCTTAACTAATGATCCCTATACTCAACTGTCAAACTTCCGGGGTTATTCAGTAAGATTTGTAATGTGCGTCACAAATGTGCTCTCTACAGAAAGATTTTCCCTACTTTTTATAAAAGATATTCTATACTAAATACAGACAAACAAATTACAAACCTTAAACCAGTTATTTTTAATAATTTATAAATATACATTCACAAGGAGAAAAGATATGACAGAAAGTACTTCCTTAATCCATACAGGTCAATCCAACTATAATAGCCCCAGGAGCCAACAGGGTGAATTTAACTATGATAGTGCAAAAAACGACTATTTAGGCAGGTATGAAGCTGATAATATGTCAGTTTCTAGCGATGACTCACAGGTCAGAAATCTTCCTGAAACTACAGCGCACAAAGTAGGCAGATGGACCCTTCAAATCTTAGGTGGTTTACTGTTTGCAGCCGGCATAGCTGCAATTACTGCAGGAATAATACTCAGTGGTGGTGCAGCCGTTGCTGGTGTGGCTACTTTTTTTGCCACCAGTGCAGCTGCTATTGGTTTAGTCTGCACGTCACTTGCAATGGAGCCAAATACTAGTATGCTTGAGGCAGACAGACAAGAACCCGAGAGTTTGAGAGCCCCCATTGACACGAATAGGTATTTACTTGGATCTGCCCCTGAAAAAATTAATAAGCAGAAAGAAATACCACTCAATAAAAAGAAGGAAGAAAAACTCACTGATAACCAAAAAAAATTTCTTAAAGAGCTCAACGAGTACATAGATAGATACATTAAATTTGAACCAGTAGCTACGTATAATTCGTATAAGGAGAGTGGCGGAATGAAGCTGACCGCTGAAGACAAAGCTAACTTTGAGGCTGAAAAAGAACGTTACAAGCAAATGTCCAGAGAAGAAATAGATAAATTACGTAGAAAACAGGCAAAAATAGATAGAAACCGTGATGTTATACAATTTATCCCAAAAACCAACCCGTTCGATGATTAGTGTTTAGACCCCAAAACCGAACAGGAAAGCTGATTAACGCCGCACAGGCTTAATCTGATGCTGTGTAACTTAAAACCTAAGAGTCTTTCATGTTCCTGTCAGGATCTGAAAGACTCTTTTAATTTACCAAAGAGCAGTACCTTTCCCAAGACTGAGATGCACAGCAGCTAAGAAAGCATCAAACTGACCATGTTGTAGTTCTTTTGCCATGGAAATTTATAAGTGACTAAAGGGGAATTACAGGGTTATGGGAAAGATACAAAAAAGCAGGCGCTGAAGGCCTGCTGACTGAATGTAATGTTCAAGCTTTTTAGAATTATTTTTTGGACTGTTTTTTGAGCCAGAGATTATAGTCTTTAAATAAAGGATGCCCTGCGATATACCCGAGCGAGAGTAAAT
>JAILLS010000042.1 GCA_024693025.1 Succinivibrio sp.
AATAAAAAATAAACCCCGACAAAGAACTTTGTCGAGGCTTAGTTTTTTTGGCTTATAGCTTAATCAAGCGGGCAGCCGATGCGGCGGGCAACTTCCTCATAGGCCTCAATCACCCCGCCTAAACCCTGTCTGAAGCGATCCTTGTCAAGCTTCTTGCGGGTCTCCTTATCCCAGAGGCGGCAGCCATCCGGTGAGAACTCATCGCCAAGCATCAGCTGACCATGATAAAGACCAAACTCAAGCTTATAGTCAACCAAGAGCAGACCTGCCTTGTCAAACAGAGCCTTGAGCACTTCGTTAATCTTGAAGGAGAGCTCCTTCATCTTGTCAATCTGCTCCTGAGTACCCCAGCCAAAGGAGATAATGTGAGAGTCATTGACCATCGGGTCGTGCAGCTCATCATTCTTCAGGAAAAACTCAAAGGTCGGCTGTTTGAGCTCAAGGCCTTCTTCCACCCCTAAGCGGCGGCAGATGGAGCCTGCGCAGAAATTACGTACCACACACTCAACAGGTACCATCTCAAGCTTCTTGACAAGGCACTCGGTGTCATTGAGCATCTTTTCGACGTGAACTGGGATCCCGGCTTCCTCAAGCTTCTTCATGATGAAGAAGTTGAAATGATTGTTGGTTTTGCCCTTTCTGTCCAGCTGCTTGATCACCTTGCCGTCAAAGGCTGAGGTGTCATCACGATAGAGCATGATGTAATGATCGGCATCATCAGTTTCATATACAGACTTTGCCTTGCCGCGATATAGTTCCTGTTTCTTTTCCATTTCCGTCTATCCAACCTGAATTTAGCTCAAAAAAAACCAGCCGTGGTTTCTTAACCACGGCTGGCATTTTAGCACATTTAAGCGCTTTGAAGCTTAGAGAAGCACTTATTTTGCCTTTTTGCCCTCTTCTTTGGCATAGCGGGCAAAGGCCCTGGTCAGAGCCTGCGAGAAGCCGCTGTAGATGCGGTTGACCACATTGCCTTCAAGCGGAATGTCCTTGGAGTCGCAGAAGGTGATCACGCTCTTGCCCTGCTCCCAGCCTACACGCACGATATAATCACCGTCTTCAAGCGAGAAGTTGTCCACGCCGCGGGAGCGGTAGAAGTCCGCATCCTCCTCGGTCACTTCCACCTTGAAGGTGCCGTGGGAGAGCGAGTACTCGTTGATCTTCCAGTGATACTCTGGCAGCATCTGCTTTAACACATTGAAGGTCTGCTCAAACTGGGCATTGACCATCAGACTCTGCTGACCGTTCTTGTCCTTGTCAAGGGTCACCTGCAGGGTGTCAGGCACCTTGCGCAGCTCGGCCATATCCTTCTCGAGGCGATGGATGATCTGATTGCTAAAGCCCATGGCAAAGCGCTCCTGCTCAATCGGAGTGAGCACATCACGCATCAGGTGTCCGCCGGCTAACATAGTCATGGAGCCAATCAGCTGAGTGGCAATACCCAAGGTGTTGGCACTGTTTCTGCCCACGCGGATACGGTAGATCTGCCGATAGCGGTTGGCTCTGGTGCCTAAGTCCGAGATATTGTAAGGCGCACCGAACTCATCAAAGTCTGCTGACATGGTGGTCAGCTCATAGGCATCCTCGGTCACCTTGCCGACCTTGATCTGCATTTCACGCAGCACGCGCTGCAGCAGCTCCCAGGCCACATCCTCATCGGTAATGCCGTGAGCGCCGTTAGGCTCAAACCACACGATGGCCTCATTGTTCATCCACTGTGAGTGCAGGCCCTGCTCGGAGCGCAGCGGTGCCACCGGGGCACGCACGTCCATCTCCTTGCCGACCGAACCCTGTGCATTGATCACCGAAGCAGGAATATCCAGGGTCGGATCCTTGACCGGCTTATCCAGGCCCTCAGGCACCACCAGCTCGGTTCTGACTTCCTTGGCCTTGGCATGCTGATAATAGCCTGTAGCTTCACGCTGGCTCGTACCGATATCCTTGGTGTACACATGCCAGTATTCATGTACCAAGCTGCAGCCACTTAAGGCGCACATCAGAGTGCCTAACGCGACGACACCTGAAACTTTATAAAAATGTTTTGCCACTTATTTCTCCTGGACATAAAACCTGTAGTCTTGAAGCCTTTAGAGCTGCAGATCTGAGCGGATCAGCGGTTTCTGCAGGTACACAAACAGATTGTTTGAGACCATGTTCAGAACTTCCTTGATGGAGCTCAGCTCCGGATCATAGGCATTGATATAGCTTGGCTCAGATCCCTGCTCATAATAGCAGACACTTGAGAACACTGCATCTACATCTGTATCCGAGAGGGTCAGAGAGCAGCGAAAATCCACCATACGCTCAACCCCGGCTTCAATCAGGAGCGGATCGCGCATCACCTTGTGGAAATTGATGACGCCCATCGATCTGTCCTCAAGGAAGATCTTATTCGGTCTCACCCCGGCCTTAACCCAGTGCTCGGCCTTGTCATAGGCACGCTCAAGCTGGGTGTCGGAATGATAGGTAAAAGCGACCTCATAATCGCTGCCAGGAGGAGGGGCAAGATTTTCCTCACCCTTTGCAAGTTCATCATTCTCAAGATCTGACATGTCAAACTCCCGTATCGGTTTAATTTATTTGTTATTTTTTAACACACTAGCTTGTAATACACAAGTCTTATGCACCTTTGCCTCTCGGTATTGCGAAATGAGGCCGATTTTTAAGGTCACACCCTAGAGTGCAGCCTTTTTGTTATCCCTAAGCAGCACGGTCAGATTGAACACCGGATGGCCCTGCTGTGAGGTTTTGCTGTCCACGCAGAAATAGCCCTCGCGTTCAAACTGAAAGCTCTGTCCTACGACTGCTGCTTCCAAGGAGCGCTCAAGACAGCAGTCTTTGAGCACCACTAAAGAATCCTTGTTCACCACGCTTAAAATATCCTCACAGGCCCCGGGATTTGGATCAGTAAAGAGCGTGCTGTAGAGGTTTACCTGGGTTTTAAAGCAGTCACCGGCATTCACCCAGTGAATCACACCCTTAGGCTTATGACCTTCTACATTATTGCCGACAGAATTTGGCACCGCCTCAGCATGCACCAGGGTCACTCTGCCGCTCTCATCCTTTTCACAGGAGATGGCCTTTATGATATAGCCATGGCGCAGTCTGACCTCAGCGCCAAGCTTTAAACGCTTGTACTGCTTGTTGGCCTCTTCTCTGAAATCGGCCTCATCAATATAAAGCTCCCTGCCAAAGGAGATCTGGCGCTCGCCAAGCTCTAGGCGCTCAGGATGATTAGGCACGGTAAAGGAGGTCTCGGTAATGCCGTCCTGCCCGAAATTATCGATAACAAGCTTTAAAGGATGCAGCACCGCCATCGCACGTGGGGCAGTGGCGTTTAAATCCTCACGGATGCAGGACTCAAGAGCGGCAAGCTCCACCACATTCTCCTGCTTGGTCACGCCGATGCGGCGGCAGAACTCGCGGATAGCCTGTGGTGTATAGCCGCGTCTGCGCATGCCTGAGATAGTGGCAAGGCGCGGGTCATCCCAGCCGTCCACTACGCCTTCCTGCACCAGGAAATTAAGCTTGCGCTTTGAAGTTAACGCATACTCAAGATTCAGGCGGCTGAACTCATACTGATGAGGTCTGTGCACCTGATCAATGGAGATGTGCTCAAGCACCCAGTCATAGAGTCTGCGGTTATCCTGAAACTCAAGCGTGCAGATAGAATGGGTGATGCCTTCAAGCGCATCGGAGATACAGTGCGTAAAATCATACATAGGATAGATGCACCATTTATCCCCGGTCTGGGCATGGGTGGCATATCTTACCCGATAGATCACAGGATCGCGCATGCAGATAAAAGGTGATGCCATATCAATCTTAGCTCTAAGACAGACTTTGCCTTCCTCAAACTTGCCTGCCTTCATCTGCTCAAACAGAGAGCGGTTTTCTTCAACTGAGCGGTTGCGGTAAGGACTCTCTTTGCCAGGCTCTGTGAGCGTACCGCGATAGGCCCGGATTTCATCCGGGGAGAGCTCGTCCACATAGGCCAGCCCCTTGTCGATTAGCTCTAAGGCAAAATTATAGAGCTTGTCAAAATAATCTGAGGAGTGGCGGATCTCGGTCCACTTAAAGCCCAGCCACTGCACATCACGCTCAATGGCTCTGACATATTCAGGATCTTCTTTAACCGGATTGGTGTCGTCATAGCGCAGATTGCAGGTGCCCTGATAATCACGGGCAAGGCCAAAGTTCAGGCAGATGGATTTAGCATGTCCGATATGCAGATAGCCATTTGGCTCAGGCGGGAAGCGCGTTGCCACATGGTCTGCCCTGCCCTCTTTAAAATCAGTGTCGATAATATCGGTAATAAAATTGCGCGGGATGCTTTTCTCTGAATGTGCAGAGTCAGTCATGACATACTCCTAAGCCCAATGCTGCGCGTTGGTATTAAGCTTAAGTCCAAGCTTAAGCCCTGGTTGAACATAAATTTGCCTCAATTCTAGCAAGTAAGCGGCTAATCCTCAAATTTTTCCCTGCTTTTGCATCTTACTAATTTGATCTTTAAGATTTTTTTCTAATTATCTTGAGTTCTGGCCGCCCCTGCATAAAGCCAAACAATTTGCGTGTGCTTTTTCTAACTCATGCTATAATGCCATATTCAACAAGTTTCAACCTATGAGGGAGGCGGCGCAGACAGAGGCGCCGAATACGCGATGAGTTTTGAGTCTGAAAAACCATTTAATGACTTTCAGCATTTTGCCCGCGGCATTCGCAGAAGCGGAGAATTCACCATCAAGGAATCCGAGATGCTGGAAAAATGCGGCACGGCCATGATGGAGATCTACAAGGGGATCCGCAAGCCTAAGGATAAGGAAGAGAAGACCTTCTTAAAGCAGATCACAGGCTCTGAGGTGATTACCGATCATAATACCCGCGTCTTCAAGAAATATCTGCAGGTCATTCAGCCTCGTCATCTGCACCGTCTGTGCTC
>JAILLS010000074.1 GCA_024693025.1 Succinivibrio sp.
GTACCTGGATGGAGAGGTGGTGACGGTGATGAGGATGTGTTAAAGATTGTCAACTGATACAGTGGCAAACTCAGAGCAGGCTTTGCTGTATAGCTGCTCGGTAAATTGCGGCTTGCGCATTAAATTTCAATATAACATATAGTTAACCTAATTCATGGCCAGCTTCAATGCTTTAGGTGAACTGTTAACGAATTTAACTGACTGTTTTGATTAAGCTCTCAGGCGCGGCAATAAGATCAGGCTTGGCCGGCTTTTTTTTATACTGACAGGGCAGTTTTAAGGCGGCAGGTTATAATAAGCTGTCAGGAGCATGGAGTGGAGGACTGAAGATGCCTCAGGAATATGGTACCACCTGGTGGGGTAAGCGCTGGCTGAATGCCTTGAGCGGGATAGATCTGAAGAACCGCATTCCGCGCGGCAAAACCTATGCAAATACCGGCAAGGTCCTCGATCTTAAGCTTGAAAAGGAGCGCGGACTGATTTTGGCTAAAGTCAAAGGACATTCCCGTTCTGCCTACAAGGTGGCCATGCAGCTGCCCAGGTTTACTGAGCAGGAGAAGCAGGTGCTGCTTGAGGTCATTCACAGCTCGCCGCTGCTGCTTTCAAAACTTGCCGCGCGCGAGCTTGATCCGAGTCTTGAAGAGGAGGCACTCAGGCATCAGATTACGCTGTTTCCACAGCGCTTTGATGATCTGGGCATGGCCTGCACCTGTCCTGACTATGCTGTGCCATGCAAGCATCTGGCGGCGGTGATCTACAAGTTCAGCCAGATGCTCGATGCCAATCCGTTTCTGCTCTTTGAGCTGCGCGGGCTGGATCTGATTGCTGAATTTTCCGGGGATGAGTTAAATCTTGAGCAGGTCAGATCAAGTGAGCTTGCCACCTGGCAGCAGCTTCTGACCCGTCAGGATGCGCAGAACGATAATACGCACAAGAGTCTTGAAGAATGCATGTTTACTGAGCTTGAAGACTTGAGTGAGCCGATTGTGGGGCTGCTTACGCCTAATCCGGCCGGGTATACCGGCAAGGATCTGCGCGATGAACTGCGTAAATGTGTAGCTTATGCCTCAAGGCTTGCAAAAAGGCAGCTGAGCTCAGCTGAGGACAGAGATCTGCCGCTTGGTGCTGACAACAAGCCCGCTCTGAGCTTTGACAGGGACGGTACCGTGCATTTTGATAAAAGCCTCAGTTTCAAGGTGTATCAGCACAGCACGGAGCTGACCTGCAGGCTTTATGATCCGAGTGCGGGCCTCTTTGAAGGAGCAGCCTACTATGAGCTGTTCTCCGGTGCCATTGAGGGCAAAAAGCTGGAACTGGCCCCAGTCTGGCAGGAGAAACTCTTTGCAGTCTGGCTGATTGCTTCTAAGCTGATGCAGCATGGAGCGGTGATCCCGCAGATGTATGTCAGCAGATCCGGTTTTTTTGCCATCCGCTGGATCCCGGCGGTGATCTCTCCTCTGGTGCGGGAGCTGACCTGTGCGGTCGGCAGCGCGCTGCAGGATCTTGTGCCTGAGCATATCGCCATTAAAGACGGCCCGGCAACGATCTCAGACCTTAGCCTGGGTGAGATGCTGCTGGGAGTGTTTATCGGCAGCTATATCAACAGAGCCTTTTCTGACAAGCATAATTTAGAAGAAACTGATGTGCAGCAGCAGGCCCTGTTTTTAAGTCAGAACATCAAGCTTAAAAACCTGGTAGGGGCTGAAAGCATCAGGCAGAGTCTGGAGGCCTGGATTGCCCCGCTGTATCTTGACCGCCTGCAGCTGCTGCCGGTTCTGAGCTTAAGCGATCCTTTAAAGGAGCAGGTAGCAGATGAGGAGCTGTTTGCTAATACGCAGGGTGTGCTGCTCTCCCTGGGCTTTGAGCAGCTAGATGAAAAAGGCAGGGCTCAGGAGCCTGTCATTGCGCTGCATAAGCTGCTTTCTGAGCGCAGGTATCAGAAGCTGCGCTTTGAAGCACTGCGCACGGTCGCAAGATTAAGCTCAATCTGTCCGCTGCTTGCTGAGCAGCTTAAGTCAGGAGGAGACAGTCAGGAAGTGGCTCTTGCCGATCTCGGCACGCTTCTGACCTCCTCGCTTCCTGCCATGCGTCTGCTCGGAGTACGCCTGATCATGCCTAAGAGCCTGACCAGACTTATCCTGCCAAGACAGGCAATTAGGCTTGGACTGAGCCGGCCCTGGCAGGATGCACAGGGGTATCTTGCGCTGCAGGATCTGCTCAGGTTTAACTGGAGTCTGGCGCTTGGCGATGAGTGTATTGCAGAGGAGGATTTCGTCAGGCTCTGCCGCCATGCAGGCGAGGTGGTGCGCTTTAAGCACTCCTTTGTCTATGTCGACAAGGCCCTGACAGCTAAGCTTATCAAAAAGCTCGAGCAGAGCACGGCAGCGCCGAGTCCTCAGCGCCTGATGGCCGCTGCGCTGAGCGGCAGCTACGGCGAGGATGAGGTGATCCTGAGCAGGGAGCTTAAGGAGGCGCTTTTAAGGCTTACCGCAGAGCGCGAGGTGGCACTGCCTGACACGCTTAAAGCCCAGCTGCGTCCCTATCAGCAAAGAGGCTATCAGTGGCTGTACCGTAATCTGCACACCGCCATGGGCTCCATCCTGGCCGATGACATGGGACTGGGCAAAACCCTGCAGGTGATTGCCGCTCTTGACAAGCTGCGCCTTGAAGGGGAGTTTTGCGACAGGCAGGCCCTGGTGGTAGTGCCGACCACCCTGATCGTGAACTGGGAGCGGGAGCTTCTGCGTTTTGCGCCTGAGCTTAAAGTCTATATCTATTATGGCACGAGCCGCGAGATTAAGCAGGCTGCCCTCTCTGAGGTGGTGCTGACCTCCTATGGTCTTTTGCGCAGCGAGCTTAAGGAGTTTAAGCGGCTGAAGCTCAGACTGCTGGTGCTGGATGAGGCACAGGCCATCAAGAATGCAGGCTCGCAGATCTCCAAGGCGGTGCGTCAGCTTAAGGCCGACTCTCAGGTGGCCATGTCGGGTACGCCGGTAGAAAATCGCCTCAGCGAGTACTGGTCGATTATGGATTTTGTGAATCCGGGGCTGTTGGGCAGCGCTGAGAGTTTTAAAAAGAACTTTGCCTATCCTATCGAGAGGGAACGCTCACCACAGGCGGTGAAGTGCTTTAAGCGCATCACCGCACCGTTTATTCTAAGGCGGCTGAAGACGGATCGCAGCATCATCGCCGATCTGCCGGACAAGCTGACAAGCGATCGCTACTGCCGCCTGACTGAGGCTCAGGCCGCGCTGTATCAGGCTCAGGTTGAGCATACCTTAAAACAGCTTGCAGAGGACGAGGACAGCAGGCGTCAGGCGCAGATCCTCAAGCTGATTTTAGCCCTGAAAATGATCTGTGATGCGCCTGAACTGTTTGCTCCTGCTGAGGCGCATCAGGGCGCCGAGCATTCCGGCAAGATGGAGGCGCTGTTTGAGCTGCTCTCTGAGTATGTGGAGTCGCAGCGCAAGCTCATCATCTTTACGCAGTTCAGGAGCATGGGCGAGCTGCTGCAGCGCTGGATCTGTGAGCGGACCGGCTTTAGACCGCAGTTTCTGCATGGCGGCGTACCGGTTAAGGAGCGGGCGGTCATGGTGGATAATTTTCAGAACCGGCGCGATGAGCTGTTCATGGTGCTCTCTCTGAAGGCTGCAGGTGTAGGCCTTAATCTGACCGCAGCCTCGGCAGTGTGCCATTATGATCTGTGGTGGAATCCGGCGGTGGAGGAGCAGGCTACCGATCGGGCGTACAGAATTGGTCAGAAAAACAATGTGCAGGTCTATCGCTTTATCTGCGCTAATACCTTTGAAGAGAAGATCAACGGCATGCTCAAAGCCAAAAAGGAGCTGTCTGAGCTTACCGTGAATATCGGCGAGAACTGGATAGGCGATCTGTCAAACCGTCAGTTAAGGGAGATCTTCTCGCTGCAGGACAGCTAGCCTTAAGCGACAGGGAAGGCAGTGTGACTGCCTTCCACAGGCCCGGTCTGCTTTAAGCTCTGCTCAGCAGCAGCTGCAGCGCGTTGGCAAGCAGCGGGCGGCCATAGGTGGTCAGCACTGATTCAGGATGGAACTGAAAGCCGATAACTCTCTGTTGTGCTTCATAAAATGACATGCACATGCCCTCATAGCTCGAGGTGATGCTGACATTGGGCGGCAGATCGGTGACAATCAGGGAATGATAGCGGGCGATCTTCAGGGGATTTGGCAGACCCTTAAAGCAGAGGGTGCCGTCATGTTCAATTAAGGATGACTTGCCGTGCACGATTTCACGGGCCCGCACCACCTTGCCGCCGAGCACCTGTCCTAACGCCTGATGGCCAAGACAGATCCCCAGCATCGGATAGTGCCCGAGCAGCGTTCTGATAAGCGGCAGCAGATTATGGGCATCCTCAGGGGTGGAGGGACCGGGGGAGAGCACGAACAGCACCTCATCACCCTGTGCGCTGAGCTTGTGGGCAAGATCTTCTAGCAGCCCGATTTCCACATCGTTGCGGTAGACCAGCACCTCATAGCCGAGCACACTGAGCTCGTCGACGAGATTGTAGGAGAAGGAATCAAAGTTATCGATAAATATAATTTTCTTGGACATAGCGCTACCTCAGTGTTGAGTTTGGGCAAGTTTGAGGGCCAGCAGAACGGAGCGGGCTTTATTGGCGGTCTCCTGACATTCGGCCTGAATGTCTGAGTCAAAGACTACTCCGCAGCCTGCCTGCACATAGGCAGTCTCACCCTTGACCAGGGCGCTGCGGATGGTGATGCAGGAATCAAAGGAGCCGTCGGCATCCAGAATGGCAATACAGCCGCCGTAGGAGCCGCGCTTTTTGCCTTCATAGCGGTAGATCAGCTCATGCGCCATATGCTTAGGCGCACCGGAGAGCGTGCCCATATTCATGCAGGCCTGATAGGCATGCAGGCAGTCAAGATCATCTCTGAGCGTGGCGTGTACGTCCGAGACCAGATGCATCACGGCCTGGTATTTGTCCACATGCAGCAGATTGTCCACATAGCGCGTGCCGCTCTTGGCGATCCGCGCCAGATCGTTGCGGGCCAGATCTACGAGCATCAGATGCTCTGCCACCTCCTTTTTGTCTGTCCTCAGCTCGAGCTCAATGCGGCTGTCTATTTCAGTGTCCACGCTGCCGTCAGGTTTAAGTCCGCGGGTGCGGGTGCCGGCTATAGGGCTGATGCGCACCTCGCGGGTTTTACTGTCAAAGCGTACCGCAAATTCAGGCGAGGCCCCGAAAATGGTGAATTCAGGATCGGCTATGTAATACATGTAGGGCGACGGATTGAGGCGTTTGAGATAGGCATAGGACAGAGCAGGGTTCGGGCAGGGAGCGCTGAAGGTGCGTGAAGGCACGACCTGAAAGGCATCGCCCCTGATGATATGCTCCTTGATGTTCTGCACCACGCGACCAAACTCCTCATCATTAAGATCGGGCCTGAACTCAAGCTCGGGCAGAGCTTTAATCTCAGGCAGACTAGGCGCCTGAAAGGCTTCAATGCGATCGCGCAGACTCAGCGCCTCATAGGCAGTATCCTGATAGGCTTCGGGGGCAAAGGCAAAGGCATTGACCTTGGTGTGATGCTTGACATGATTGACCTTGACGGAGAGGTCGAACACATAAAAGGTGTAATCGGAGCAGGGATTGATGCCTTTGGGCAGATTGCCAAACTCCTCAAAATTGTTGATATAGTCAAAGGCGATGACTCCGCTGATGAAAATGCCCCGACAGTCCCGGATGAGCCCCTGCAGTTTGCGCATGACCTCAAAGGGCCCCGGGTATTTCAGACGGGAATCCTCATCGAGATCCTTAGGCGGACGAGTGTAGCTAAGGCACAGGCAATCTCCTGATACCTCGCGGCAAAGCGCCGCGCCAAGGCTTCTGAGCAGATACTGTCCATTCAGATTTAAGGCCTGTACCGTGACCTTAAGGTCTTCACAGCTCAGTTTTAACGCACAGCGGGTGCCGATAAGCGAGCGTACGCCGGTTTTGGCCACGATCTCGGCTGACTCGAGCAGGACCGTGTTTTGGGGCTGACCTAGGCTCTGATAAAAAGCCTGGGCATCCTTAAGATACTTGGTTTTAAAAGAGATTTTACGCATGTGACCCCCTTCATTGCGATTGTTGCGGCTGCACTGCGGGCACAAAAAAACCCGCTAACAGCGGGTTTATAGAGCACACGGCTATTCTCCCGCTGTTACGCAGGCTGCCACCATAATCTGTTTGCGTGCTCAAAACTCATAAAATACTCCATGTGTTTTAGGGTAGCGGATTTAAACGTGCTTGTAAATCAGCCTTAGTAAAAATTTAATGAAAAAAACACAGGTTTAAGCTTAACATTCTGAATTTAAAAATATTTAATTTTAAATCCTGGCTGCACGGTTTTGAATAAGGCTCTCGCCTAAAAAAAAACTCCGCCGGTAAGCTGGCGGAGTTTTGTCTGCCTGTTAGGGCTTAAGACAGAAAAAGCGCTTAGAATTCAGCATTCTTTGGCGTGCGCGGGAACGGGATCACGTCGCGGATATTGGTCAGACCGGTAATATAGACGATAAGACGCTCAAAGCCCAGGCCAAAGCCTGAGTGCGGTACGGAGCCGTAGCGGCGCAGATCGCGATACCACCAGTAGTTTTCCTTGTCCATCTTCAGCTCATCCATGCGTCTGTCTAAAAGCTCCAGACGCTCCTCACGCTGTGAGCCGCCGATAATCTCGCCGATGCCCGGGGCCAGCACGTCCATCGCGGCCACGGTCTTGCCGTCATCGTTCTGGCGCATATAGAAGGCTTTGATATCTTTAGGATAGTTCTTGACCACCACCGGGGAGTGGAAATGCTCTTCAGCCAGATATCTTTCATGCTCTGACTGCAGATCGATACCCCAGGAGACCGGATATTCAAAGTCCTTGGTCGCGTGCTTGAGAATTTCGATGGCCTCGGTATAGTCAACCTTGGCAAAATCGGAGCTGACAAATCTCTCCAGTCTGCCGATGGCATCCTTGTCCACGCGTTCGACAATAAATTTAAGATCGGCAGCGCAGTGCTTTAATACATAGTTGAAGACATATTTGAGCATATGCTCGGCCACCTCTGCAGCCCCGTCCAGATCGGTGAAGGCCATTTCCGGCTCGCACATCCAGAACTCCGCCAGATGACGGGTGGTATTGGAGTTTTCCGCTCTGAAGGTCGGCCCGAAGGTATAGACCTTGGAGAAGGCGCAGGCATAGGTTTCGACATTGAGCTGTCCTGACACGGTCATATAGGTATGCTTGCCGAAGAAATCCTGAGCATAGTCAACCTCGCCCTTGTCAGTTTTAGGCAGGTTGTTGAGATCAAAATTGGTCACGGTAAACATCTCGCCCGCACCTTCACAGTCTGAGCCGGTGATGAGCGGGGTGGAGACCCACATAAAGCCTTCCTGCTGGAAGAAGGAGTGGATGGCAAAGGCCGTGGCGTTGCGGATGCGCATGACCGCACCCATCAGATTGGTACGCGGACGCAGATGGGCATATTCACGCAGATATTCAACGGTATGGCGCTTGGCACTCATAGGATAGGTATCAGGATCCTCGACAAAGCCTAAGACTCTGACGGTTTTAGCCTGTATCTCACAGGCCTGTCCCTGACCTTCAGAGGCCTTGAGTTCGCCCTCGACACAGACCGAGCAGCCGGTGGTCAGACGCAGAATTTCCTCCTTGTAATTGCCAAGCTCGTTGGAGGCGATTACCTGCAGATTATCAAAGCAGGAACCGTCATTGAGGGAGAGGAAGGAGAAACCTGCCTTGGAGTCACGTCTTGTTCTCAGCCAGCCTGAAACGGTCACCTGGGTGCCGATACTGACCTTGCCGTCTAAAATATCCTTAATACTTAAAAGACTCATATATTTCCTTTATCGCTTGAGTGAGCAGTTAAAAAATCCACATCCAGATGTCCTTGGAGGGTTTTGATTAAAAACATGCCGCGCGGATGCCTGCTGCGGTCGACAATCAGACCCGGCAGCTCCGGCTGCGGCAGAGTTTGCAGATAGTGTTTGAGCTCATGGCAGATCTGCTCGCCGGCCAGGCGGTTTTCAATGGGCAGCTCGAGATCCTCAGAGAGGCGGATGCGTCCGCGCACGTAGGTGATGCCGCGCACAAAGACCACCTCGTCCACCATACCGGTGGTGTGCTCGCCGTGTTCGACAAGCCGCTTGGTATGCGCATACAGATAAAAGCTCTTGGCGGTCATGATGGCAAAGAGCGCCATGAAAAAATACTGGGTCAGGGGCTGTCTGCCCGTGGCGGTGTAGACATGATAGGCCAGCACAGCGGCAATCGCGGTCACCAGCGCGTAGATCACGCCGAAGATCAGCTGTGCGGTGCCGACTCTTGGTTCAAAGGTGTTTTTAAGAGCATTAGCGGGCACGGCTGATCACTCCCTTATAGGTGGCAGTTGGATTGAAAGCGGACTTTTCCTCATCCTCAAAATACAGAGTACTCAGCACTTCGGCCTGAATTGAGACCATCGGGGCGGAGAGCGAGGATCTGGCGAGGGCGCCGAGCTTGTCAGCCGGGGCAAAATAGGTCAGCACCACATCCTGCCGCGGGCGGATGCTGACTTTCTTGGGTTCTTCCCTGTAATCGGAGGCCAGCCTGCCGTTGACAAACACCCTGATCTGTACCGCCTCAAGCGGCAGCGGCTCAGGGGAACGGTGATGGCAGATAAGACTTACATAAAAGCCCAGCTGCTGCTCTTTGGTGCCAAGTTCAACACTCTGTACCGTAAGCTCCGGCTTTCTTGCTCCATCCGGCAGAGAGGAGCAGCCCTGCAGCAGCCACAGTGCAGCAGCACAACATAGAAAACAAATATACTTCAGCATGCGTTCGCGCTCGTGAGGTTCAAAACTAAAAAATATCCTGCATTATAGCGCGCCGGACCTTAAAAATCAGCACTTTTCGCCAAGCGGAGCGGAAGAGCGCTACTTCTCGTCCTGTTCTTCCTTCTCGGCAAGCTTGCGGGCCAGCTGATATTTGAGATCCTTGATATAGGAGGTGCTCTTTGAGTTGCGCGTGGAGAGCTCATTAACCTTGAGCTTGATGCCCTCAGGCGCCTTGAAGAGCAGCGTAAGACCGATGCAGAACAGCACACAGCCTGAGAAGAGGAAGACAAACTGCAGCGGCAGGAAGGTGCCCAGAATGCCGCCTAACAGGGGTCCGATGGCGCCGCCGACCTGCTGAGCGGCAAAGAACAGGCCGAAGCTTGCGCCGCGGGCAGCTGGAGGAGTGACCAGCACGAGAATGGAGTTGGCGGACGGGAAGATGCCGGAAAAACCCAGACCTACTATAAACTGCATTAAGGCAAAGAGCCACAGCTGCGAAGGCAGGGCCTGCAGAGCCATGAGAAAGCCTGCCGCTAAAAAGGCCGTGATCATGGTCTTATGAAAACCTACCTTCTGTCCGGTCCTGCCCCAGAACGGCGAGGCCAGGGCTCCGGCAAAGCCGCCCAGCGAGAACACGAGACCGGAGAGAAACATCAGATTGCCAGGATCGGTACCCTCTAACTGCTTGACATAGATGGTCATAATCGGCTGCAGCTGCAGGATCACCATATTGGTAAGCCCGGCTGCGGCCAGAAGGACAAAGATATTAGGATTGAAGATGAGATCGCGATTCTTGATGCGAACTGCGCTCTGATCTGCTGAAGCGGTCTCTTTGGGCGGCTCCTTAATGAAAAAGATGGTGACCAAGGTAATGGTGGTGAGCAGGGCACCTCCGATAAAGAAGGAGTTGCGCATGCCGAAAAAGGTGGCCAGCGTACCGCCTAACAGCGGTCCGACAATGCCGCCGGTAATGTTGGCACTCTGCATCATGCCCATGGCAATGCCCAGCTTGTTCTTGGGAATATAGGCAGTCAAAAGGGTCAGACAGGCAGGCCACAGACCTGAGGCAAAGCCCTGCAGAATGCGCATCATCAGCAGCTGCGTGGCAGACTGCACCAGTCCGCCTAAAAAATAGCACAGAGCAAGCAGAATACTGGCTCTTAAAATCATGGGCTTTTTGCCTGTACGATCCGAGAGCTTGCCCCACAGCGGAGACACAAAGGCACTGATGGCAAAGGAGATGGAAAACAGAACGCCCGCCCACAGATTAACCGCCTCAGGGCCGACATTAAGTTCGTCAGTCAGGTATAAAGGCAGAAAGGGGATCAGCATGGTATAGCTTGCCGACATCATCACCGCAAAGCACACCATGATGCCAAGAAGGATTTTCCAGTTCACGCTGTTTCTCTCGTTAAGTTTAATCTTGCGTGAGCATTGTACACTTAAAGTGTGAAAAATTAAGGTATTTGAGAAGTTTTTTCAGCTAAGTTAGGCACTCAGGCACCTGAGCTAAGTAAGAGCGGCCAAGGAATCAGTCTTGTGACGAGAAGTCTTAAGAGCGCGGTGCATGTGCCAGAAGCTGCCGCTGAGACAGGGCGGCAGGGCCTCTCCTGCCTTAGGCGCTTTTAGGGGGCATAAAATTAAAAAGGGATCTGAAGTGCCATTCAGATCCCCCTGAGTCTTAGTCTGTCTAGACTTTTTCTTCAAAATATTCCTTGCCTTTGCGGCACATTGGACAGACATAATCATCCGGTTCATCATCAAGATTGCCGACATAGACATAGCCGCAGATCTTGCAGACATATTCCTTAACAACTGGTTCTTCAGGCTTGGAGGCTGATTGCTGGTTTGAGTCAGAGGTGGACATAAGATGCTCCTTGTTGATTAGAATGGATGGTTTATTTTTGGGAAAAAAGTGCAGACTGTCAATGCATTTTTAGAGAAATGAGAGCTTGGTAGACAAAATTTTATAAGGCCGGCCTTTCTGACAGCTGACTTCAGAGCAGGCCAGACCTGATATTGGTGCTAAGGTGACAGCTACTGCTGATCATCACCATCGTCATCGTCATCACCATAGCCGAGCTTGTCAAGCTTCTCCTGTCTTAGCTCAAAGCGGGCGCGGTTGATTTCAAAGAGCAGTCTCATCATGTCATCATCCCCGACGGCCTGATCAATGGCCTGATAGGCCTGATCCACATGATCGATAAAACGCGGGATCTCAGGAGAAATCACCTGCATGCCGTGCTGTTTGAGGCTGGCGAGGATTTCATTTTCGGACTGACGTACCACTGCACGGCTGCGCTCCTGCAGCGCGGTGATCTGCTCACGCAGGATCTGCTGCAGATCCTGAGGTATCGAGTTGAAAAACTTGAGATTGACCAGCAGAGGCATGGTCATCAGCACATGATTGGAAAGAATGAGGCGGTTCTGGACTTCGTAGAGCCTGAGCGCATCTATCACCGAGAGCGTATTTTCCTGGCCTACCACCTGCTGTGACTTGAGACTGTCATAGATCTGGGTAAATTCGATGTTGACCGGTTCTGCCCCCAGGGCTGCCGTCGTTTCATTCATGCCGGGCAGGGGCGCTACCGCCATCCTGAGGTTCTTGAGATCATCCGGGGTTTTGATGTCAATGTCCCGGGTGGTGAACTGACGATAGCCATAGTCAAGAAAACCAAAGACGCAGATATTGTGTTCGACGAGCTCACGGTTCATCCAGTTGACGATGTAGTTATCGAAGACCTGATGGGCCAGCTCATAGTTTTCAAAGAGATAGGGAGCATAGAGGGCCTGAAACTTTTTGGAATATCCATACAGACCATCGTAGGAGAGCAGGGCCAGATCCATATGATTGGTTTCAATCTGCGCGGCAAAATCCGGATAGTTATGATGTTTGCTCTGTTCACAGATTTCCACCTTGAAGCGGTGTCCGGAGGCCTCCTCAAGGCCCCGGATAAATTCTGCGCGCAGCTTACCCTGCCAAGAGTCATCAAACCTGTAGGTGGCAAAGCGGATCTGATACTGCTCTGCAGCTAGGCCCTCTTCAAGAGGGAGCAGCGCCATCAGTCCGAAACTTCCCAACAGCACCGATTTTAGATATTGCAGCCTGGCAGCTTTCATGAGTGGGCTCCTTGCTTAAAGTCCGAAATGGAGTTTACTGATATGGTATTGCAGCTTGAACATTTCACCCTGTCCGGCTATGGCATCAATCTTGGCATAGACCGGTTTCATCAGCGAGACAAAGGTGCGCAGATCAGGATGCGTCACCTTCATGCCGTGACGCTTGAGCTCATTGAGAAACTTCTTTTCTGAATCCATGGTCAGCTCTCGATTCTTTTCCTGTCCAAGCAGGATGGTTTCTTTCAGCACTTTTTTCTGATCGGTGCGCAGCGAATTGAAGAATTTGCGGTTGATGACAAAGGGCTGAAAATCAAAGATATGCTTGGTCAGCGAGAGCTGATTGTGGTAGCAGTACATCTCATAGTAGCTGATGGCAGGCAGCGTGTTCTCCTCACCTAGCTCGTAGGATTTGCCGCCTCTGAGTCTGTCCAGATAATCATCAATGTTGAGCTGGGTGATTTTGGCACCGAGGGCTTTAAAGGTTCGCTCAAGATGCTGCAGCGGCGGAATGCGGATGAGCTTGCCGGCCAGATTCTGAGCTTTGCTGATCTTGCTGCCGAAGCTGGTGACATGCCTGAAACCGACATCAAAAATGCCTAATACGATAAGATTGTGGGGTTCGAGCAGTTCATTCATCCAGCCTAGAATGTATTTATCCATGGCCTTGTGGGCGATGTCGTAATCATCGAACAGATAGGGAGCATTGAGCACGGCAAAGCGTTTGTCATACTGCAGAAGATGCTGGATCTGGACTAAGCCTGCATCGATTTTTTCGCCTTTGATAATGGCTCTGGTTAAATCAGGATCGGCTCCTAATTTGTTGTTGCGAAAAAAACTGAGAAGCAGCTTACCTCCAGAGCGTTCCTTCAGGGTGCTGTAGCCCTGCTTAATCAGTTCAACCTGAGCTTTATCATAGGAGCGGTAATAGGCAACCCGCACCTTGAGGGGATCATCAGTACTTATGGGCAGTGCTTGTGACGTACAGTTGAAGCTTAAGCTTAAAAATCCTGCTACAACCGTCAAGAGTTGGATATGGCGCATCTCAAAACCTCTGTTAGATTGTGAATTTTAACTATATTTCAATTTTATATTTGGCATGGGGCTCTGACAAGTTTTTAACTTTACTTTAGTGGACTGCGCCAAAAAAATTATAAATTATAAGAGCATTTCAGCTAGCAGATGAGCAGTGCTCAGAACTCCTGCAGTCAGGTGCTGTCAGAGAGGAGATTTTTATTGTTCGTCTTTACAACAGTTTCGCCGGATAATGTGGTTAACTATCTGTTTATTAAAGCTATTATGTAATATTTTGCATTGGCATAAAAGCTTAAGTTGGGCTATAATTATAAAAATACAGGCAAGGGTTTTTTAGTGAGAGGACGCATGAGTACATCAATTCCCGTGTCAGCGCTGAATACCACTCAGACTTATCTGAACACCACCAGTCACAATCTGGCAAATCTCAGCACCGAAGGCTTCAAGCCTTTTTCGGCCGTGTCAGCTGAGACCACCTCTGCAAACGGCACAGGGGCCGGAGTTGAGGTGAGTGCGGTCAGACAGTCTCAGGAGAGCGGTGTGAATCTTAACACCGAGCTTACCGATCTCAAGCGCGAGGATAAAGTCTATCAGGCCAACGCCAAGGTACTTCAGGTACAGCAGAATACCCTGGGGTCGCTTCTGGATGTTAATGCCTAGACTGGGCTGAGCGCTATCTATGCTTAAGCTTTGGCTTAAGCATTTTTTATGGCAGTTTAAGGCAGGTGAGCAGGAGCTTGGACTCTTCTGCAGCTAGGGTGCAGGCGGATCTTAAGTCTAGAGCAGATCTGCTGTTTTGTTTATAATATAAGATTGTTTTGACCCTTAAACCTAAGGAAGAACGTCGCAGTGAGGGCAACTTTATGGCAGTTAAGATAAAACTTTTTACTTTTGAGACCACCTCAAGCCGCTATCAGCTAGAAGAGGAAGTGGCCAAGAAGATCAACGGCTTTATTGCAGCGCAGCCGGGACGTGAACTTGTTTCAATACAGGAATCAATTTACGAGGATGTGCTTGATGATACCAGAGTCCGTTATTTCAGATATGTGCTGACTTATAAAGAAGACTGATGGTCAGGCATTAAGCTTGCAGGCATAGGATCTGCTCCTATGCCTTTTTTGTACCTGCAAAAAAGGGCGTGCTCCTAAAGCTTAACTTGTGAATAAACTCATGCTTAGAAGACTAATCTATATCTCGTAGCCAAAATCTTTAATACAATGAAAAATAGCAAAGGCGGTAAGCTTTGGCAGTTAACTTTAGGGATAAGTTATGAATATTGAGAACATTATTGAAGAATTCTGTGAGAGATTTTCCGTTCAGGGAGTGCAGCCTGAAAAGGACGGCTCCACCTGTATCAGGATTGATGATGTGGACGTGGTTATTCTCAAGGATCCTCACGAGGACATGATAACCATTATGGCCGCATTCGGTGCGCCTCAGGAAGGCAGTGAGCAGATCGCCTCCGTGCTTTTGCAGGCTAATTTTCTGTTTTTAGCCACAGCTGGCGGCACCATTGCCCAGAATCCTCAGAGCAAGAACTTCATTTTCATGCTGCCGCTGCGCCTTGAGCGTCTGGATACTGACGGCTTTATTCAGAAACTGGATGCCTTCCTGGTCAAGATTGATGAGTTCAGAAAGCTGATCGCTGAATTCAATCCAGGTGCCAAGCAGGACATTATCAAGTCAGAGCAGGATGCGCAGTTTGATATGTTAAATCATATTTTCTAAAGGCCTGCTCTGTTACCTAGCAGAGCACAGAGTCGCAGCCTGCTTAAAGTTTCAGGTGGGCTTTGCTTTGGAACCTGCGCAGGCAGTGTTGCTAACATACAGATAAAATATTTATATAACAATAATATATATAATTGAATTTCCCTCAAGGCTGAGCTCTGTGGGGCAGAGCTTGTTGATATATTGCGGATAAAGATATTCTTGAATACAAGCTGCAGCCACAGGACAGCTGACATATCTAGTGTGAGGAATGTGCACAATGAGCGAGATCAGTAAGTTCACTCTGCAGCAGTTTACCGATATCTCAAGCGGCAGCTATAATGCAGGCGATCTAGAGCTGAGCACGAAAAACGGCCAGGTTCAGCTGACCAAGGTCAACAATCATAAGACTTTTACCTTTCTCAATAAGCATAGGATCAGTGAGGCCAATATCCTCGAGATTAAGCAGGAGTTTGTCAAAACCCTCAAGGAGAACGGCGTTAAACCGGAGCTGCTGCATAAGATTGAACATGAATTAGGTTTAGTCTATGGCGACGACAGAGGCAGGTTAGCTAACGAAGCCTTCATGCACCGGCGTATGACACCTCTGTCAAGACAGCAGGTCCGAGAATATCTCGCTGCATTCAGAGGAGAAAAACTTGAGGATGATCAGCATGGCGACATACGCCGCAATCTTCAGGAGGGGACGCGGGCGCGCTTGAATGCAGGCCTGGTCAACGCTGACTGGTCACAGGATAAGGTCAGGGTGGGATCGCATCTTTTGGACCTTTTGGCCTTCAATCAGGATATCAATAAGCGCATTTTCTCCTACCGCAGCACGCATGGCGGTAAGGTCAGTCAGCAGGATAATCCGTTTAAGGGTGCCGATTTTTCAGGCAGGTTCAGATCCGCTCTGAATCTGTACAGCAAGCTTATCAGGCAGCTTACCTGCGCACCTGATAAAAGCGGGAGCTTTGACTTAAATCAAGGCGCTAAGAACGCACCAAAGGTCAAGGTTAACGTGCGCACTCTTGCAGATGGTAAGGGACAGGATAAGGTGGCGCTCGATCTTGAGCTTGGCGGCAACAGGCCGGTCACAGTCAGGCTGAAGCTGTCGCCTCAGGAGGTTGTAGACAAGGCTACTCAGTCGCTGCTTGATCTGCTGGATATCGCTCCTGAATACACGCAGGGGCAGACAGCAGACAGCAGTCATGCCGGCTTTTTAATGGCCCAGGTCTTAAAACAGGCACAGGTGGCAGACGGTATAAACATAGGCTATACCACCGAAAGCTGTCATAGCCGCAATCTTGCGCTAAGCATTCTTCAGCATTTTGATAACAGCATCACCTCTCAGACGGTAGCAAAGCTTGCCAACAATGAACTGATTGAAATTGCGAACTCAAGACTTATCAATCCTCAGAGCAATACCTTAGAGCGCATCCGCTCTGGCGAGGTTGAAACGGTTAAAAGTTAGTCAGCTGCGTTTTAAGTAAAAGCGCCTCATCCTTTCTCAGCATGAGGCGCTTTAACAGCATAAGATCAGCCTGAAGCGGTGCCTGACAGGCTTATCTTTAAGACTTATGCGGGAAGAAGATCTGCATAACCTGCTCTGAATTTCCCCGTCCGAGGAAGGAGCCTATGATACTGAAGATGAGGCCGACCGTGGTACCCACCACGATGTTATGGAAGGCCAGAATCTTAAAGCCGCAGACCATAAAGAGAATATAGCAGCCAAGTCCCATCACCACACCTAACAGGGCACCCTGAGCATTCATGCGCGACCAGAACAGGCCGAGGACCAGCGGCCAGAGGAAGGCGCTTTCAAGTCCGCCGAAAGCGAACATATTGACCCAGACCACAATATCCTGAGGATAAAGGGACAGCAGGATTGAAACCGCGCCTAGGGCGAGGGTAATGAAGATCGAAAAACCGCGGTTGCTGCGGGCAGAGAGCAGGGCCTCTGGACCTTTTACCTGCAGATAGAGATCTCTGACGATAGCCGAGGAGGCCGAGATCAGAAGTGAGCTTACCGTACTCATGGTGGCTGCGAGCGGACCTATAATGGTAATGCCGGCCAGAATGGGATTCATATGGGTGACAATCAAGAGCGGGATCACGGCATCCGTACCATTCTCAGGCAGAGTGTCCACCACTCCGCGGGCCAGTACGCCCAGCAGTGTCATGCCGATCATCAGGGCACCGCAGACAATGGTGGCAACCAGCATGGCGCGGTGCAGATCTGAGGTGTTTCTGTAGCTCAGGCATCTGACCATCGACTGCGGCAGTCCCAGGGTGCAGAAGCCTACGAGCAGCCAGGCCGAGAAGAGCAGAGAATAAGGCAGCGCTCCGCCGGCATTCGGTTTGAGCTGCTTGGAAATGCCGTCACTGTCAGGATTGAGCGTGCCAAGCGTATGCATAATCTGCTCAAGTCCGCCGCCATCGTGCAGAATAACCGCACCGAGGGCAAACATGCCGACCAGCATGAGTACGGCGCAGACCGCATCGGTCAGCACCACGGCCTTAAAGCCTGAAGAGGTATAGATCACGGTCACCAGGGCAAACAGGAGCAGACCCATCTTGTAGTCAAGCCCGGTGATGGCGACGAAAATCTGCGCGCCGCCGATAAACTGACCGACCACCATGGCGGTGAAAAAGATGAGCAGCACCAGGGAGAGCAGGATGGAGAGCGGCGCGGACTGATAGCGGGCGTGCATGACGTCGATCACCGTGATGGCTTCGGTACGGCGGGCGATGACGGCAAGTTTTTTGCCGACGATGCCCAGTAGGAAAAAGCCGGTGATGATCTGCGGTGCGGCAAAGACCACCCAGCCCAGGCCTAGATTCCAGGCAACTCCCGGTCCAGAGACAAAGGAGGAGACTGAGCCATAGGTGGCCACCAGAGTCATGGCCAGCACTACACCCCCCAGGGAGCGGTTGGCAATAAAGTAATCTTTCTGGAAATTCTCCGAGTTTTTGAGTTTGAGGTTTGAGTAATAGCCGATGACCAGAAGACAGCCAAGAAAGAAGAGTACCGGGATCAGGGTAAGGTTACTGAACATCGTGCTGCTCCTCCTTGGCATCCTCGTCAAGGTCGAAGTTGACAAAATAGCGTTTGATAAGGATCACCACTCCGACAATGGAGAGCAGATAGCCGCAAAGACAGGAGAGGACGAACCAGAGCGGGAAGGACAAAAGGGAGAGCTCACTGTCGCCAAAGCAGAAGATGGCAGCCCAGAAAAAGAGAGTAATAAGGAGTGCGCAGCAGAATGTCGCCAACGCCTCCCGATCCATCACGAGGAATTTCTCGCGATAGCTTAGCTTGCGTGTAGGCATGGTTAATCTCACAAAAAAATCCCGTCAGGCTGACGAGATTTTGGTTAAACAAATTTTGGTTGCTAAGTATAAACCAAAATTGCGTAGATTATTCAGCTTTTAGTGCGGCCTTCATAAAGCTCTTGAGCTGCTTGCCTATCTCAGGATGTCTTAAGGCATACTGAATAAAGGTTTTGACATAGCCTTCCTTATTGCCGCAGTCATGACTGCACCCTTTTATGGCAAAAGCGCTGACTTCACTGAAGGTCATGAGCATGCTGATGGTATCGGTCAGCTGAATTTCTCCGCCGGCCCCGATAGGGGTGCGCTTGAAGAGCTGCCAGATTTCAGCCGGCAGTACATAACGGCCGACCACGGCGTAATCAGAGGGAGCTTCAGTGATCTCAGGCTTCTCCACCATGTTTCTGATGATGGCGCTCTCACCAGGTTTAAGCTCGATGCCGCCTACATCCACGATACCATAGGATTTGACTGTTTCATGAGGGACCTTTTCGACCATGATCTGTGCCTGTCCTGTCTCCTCAAAGTTCTTGACCATGGCTGCCAGATTATCCGTGCCAAGATCCGAGAGCGCATCATCGATGATGACATCAGGCAGCAGAATGGCAAACGGGTTCTTGCCGACGATCGGCATGGCGCAGGATACGGCATGACCCAGGCCCCGGGCCTCACCCTGACGGACATGCATGATGGTTACATCCTTAGGAATGATGTTCTGTACCTCAGAGAGAAGCTGTCTTTTGACACGTTTCTCGAGAGTGGCCTCCAGCTCGAAGGAGGTATCAAAATGGTTTTCGATGGCGTTTTTAGAAGAGTGGGTAACCAGCACAATATTTTTAATGCCCGCGGCCACCGCTTCCTTGACCACATACTGGATCATGGGCTTGTCGACAATCGGCATCATTTCCTTAGGAATAGCCTTGGTGGCAGGCAGCAGGCGAGTTCCGAGTCCGGCAACAGGAATAACCGCGTATTTGATGTTGCCATAATTCATATCAGGCATGAGATCTCCTTAATTGAATTTTGATCAATGCGTGTTACAGCTTAAGCTTTGGGATCAGCTTCTTTAATGTTCCTGATCCTGTTCCTTTAATTTTTCTAAAAATTCAGGATGACCCTTGAAGATAAAGATTCCCGAAATTATCATAAAAATCAGATTCAAAATGGCGTTGCCAAAGGTTTTGTAATCCACCCACAGATGCTCGGCGGAGGCCTCGTCGATACCGAAGATCGCCGGCAGATAGAAGGCAATTACAATATTGAGCATGGCGGCAAAGACAAAATAGCCGCACCACCATACTGCCATTTTACTCCAGGCTTCCTCGGGCAGAGGAATTTCTTTGCCAAAGAGATAGGAGAAGGGGTTGCGTCTGAAGCCGTAGAGACAGACGGCTATGGCCAGCGCCAGGATCAGATTGACCACCGTCACCTTCCATTTGATGATATCAGGATCATTGAGCAGGACAGTGGGAATCCCAAACAGCAGCACGGCTCCGGTCAGAAACACCTGCATCCGTGACAGACTTCTCGTGATGAGATATTCAAGCGCGGTCGAGATGAGGCAGCTTATCACCACGATGGCGGCAGCCAGAATCATGTCAGAGGTCAGCTTATAGGCGGTAAAAAAAGCGATTAGCGGCAGAAATTCGATCAGTTTTACTAACATCTTGTTTGTGCTTCTTTATTTTTAGATTAAATCTTAAGATTATAAAATCAATCAGAATTATAACGGTTAGCGCGGCGCCTCTCAATCATCTTGCCGAACTTTGTGAAAATTCGTAGGGACGTCTGGGACTTTGGGGCAGGCGGCGAAAATAAATACCTTCATTGTCTGCAGACAGTACCTCAAAGCGCTCATCCTTGTAGCGCATAACCGTTCCCAGCCTGAGATCATAGGTTAAAAGCGGATGGGACGCCCCGTGTTTTCTGCAGTCGGTAACTTCAAACTTGAGGAGATCTGCCTCCCGTCCTGCATAGATAAGACCGGGAGTACAGACATTTTCTTCCACGGCCTTCTTCTTGACCACTGAATAGCTCAGCTGCTCGGGAGCGGCGCAGGAACGGATATTGAGCTTGGAGATGACGCACAGATATTCGTTATCCTCGCCGTGGGTCTCAAAAAAGCGCAGGGGATCGCAGAGTGCACAGCTCTCGACCTTATAGCCCTGGGTATTGGTCAGGGCAAAGAGCAGAGCGCCGCCTGAGGTTTTTCCCACAGGTGCATATTCACCTTCAGGAATGGTTACGGCCACGGCCTTCTGATCAAAGGGGATCAGAAGATAGTTCTGCTCGCAGGTGCGATCAGCCACTTTAAGCACCGAGCCTACCGCAGCAAAGGCTACTTCATTGGTCTGAGGCCGGTATGCGAGGGTGCAGTTTTCACCCTGCTGGGCTAAAGCAGTGCCAAGTGGCAGGATTAAGGCTCCGAGAAAGGCTAAAAGCTTGGGTATTAACATGACGTTAGTATAACAGAATTGTCTGCTTATGGCGGTGAGACAGCAGGATAATTCAGGAGCTCAAGCCACCATGCTACTCTTTAGAGCTGTCTTCTTACATAAAAAATTTCACAAATAATGTGAGCTACATCCTGAGATTAAACCTGATCATATGCGTCAGCTGCTTAAGTCTGTTAAGATTGAACCTGGATGAGCTAGAACATAGTCTCACCGGACAAGAAGGTTAGAACGGTTGCAGAAGGTTGTCTATGACAGATTTTAACGATTTAAAGCAGCTTATCCTGGATAATTATCCGGAGGCTCTTGAGGATACGCAGGGGATAGTGAAGGTGCCCCAGGAGCATGGCATGCTGAGCCTTGCCTCGGTGCCTAATGACGGCGACATGGTGCTGGTTAGGGCACAGGTGCTTAAGCTTTCAGAGCTGCAGTATGCCCCTGACTTTGCCAAGGCCTGCCTTGCCGGCAATTTCTTCTGGAACGGTACGCGGGGGGCTAAGCTTTCAGTAGATAAGGAAGATACTCTCTATCTGAGCGAATTCAGACCGCTGTATGAGCTTACCACGCTTGAGGCGGTGCAGTCCTGTTTTGCAGATTTTCAAAGCTCCGTAACGGATTGGCGGGCAAGGGGCAGGCTCTATGCTTAAGGATCAGTTTTCTCAAATTCTTCAGGAATTCGGCTTCTGTTTAGGTGAGGATCTGGCTTTGTCCAGCCTCGATGATACCTGCGTGATCAAGGTTGATGATGATGTTCTCGTCAATGTGCAGTATCTCAATGCTTCAGATGTCATCATTCTCTTCTCACCTTTAGGCGCGCTTGCTCAGGATGACGAACAGGTCGGGGCAAAGGCGCTTGATCTGCTCAGGCTCAATGAGCTTAATGCTGAGGCCGGCAGGGTCACCCTGATGTACGATGCCGAAGCAGAGCTGGTGCTGGCTGCTGACAGGCGCAGTGCGTTTAATGTGGCTTCAGTCGATGAATTTGCTGCCTGGCTTGAAGTGCTGGTCAGTGCGGTACGCGCCACCCGGGCTTATTTTGCTGAACATTATCCAAGGGAGGCAGAAGCATGAGTATCAAATTTACTTCAGGCGAAATGAATATGCTGCGTGAGGTCAACCAGCTTGGCCCCCTCATGGATGATGACGAGCAGGAAAAAGTCGAGGTGTCCAAAGAGAGCGACAAGCAGCCCGTCAAGTCAGGCGGTCCTGCTGATGCGAGCCTCAATACTTTTGTCCAGTCCCCTGCGCCTAATTTCAGACGCGGCAGCGGTCAGTTTGAACAGTTTGCCGATCAGCATCAGATTGAGGCCGGGCGTGACTGGAATTTTACTGATGAACAGGGCATTCTGGAAATAGCCGAGAACGCGGTGCACAACATCAAGGAGAGTGTGGACGGCACCAAGGTGCTGGATGATTTTCTCGCAAAGGCGCAGCAGAGGTTTGTCAATGCAGGCAAAACTCTGGATCAGGCAAGTAAGAACCGCATAGAGCAGGCCTATGAGAAGCTTGCAGGTTATGTGGAAAGCTATAAAAAGGGCAGACAGGGGCTGCTTGCCAATCTGCCTTCTGACTTTAAGAAAAACACCACCACGGCCGCTGCGCTCAGTGCTATTCAGAAGGATCTGCGGGTTTTCCGTTATCAGACGCAGCGGGCCCTGCGTGATCTCGATCCTGACCATACCCAGAAGATGGGCCCTCTGGAATGGGCGCTGCGGGCCCTGCAGAACAAGTTCACCTTTTCTGCTCATACCCAGGTAAGACAGTCAGATATCAGCAGTCTGCTCTGGCTTGAGCAGAATATCAATGACAGTCTCAAGGCGTTTAACCAGGCTTTAGAAGGAGCAGGATTATATGGCCATCTGCGCTTTGAGGATAACTGCAAATTCAGCCATACCATTCATGAAACCCTCGAAATCTCGCATCTTACCAATGATCAGATCCGTAAATACAACATGGAGAATACCGGCACTAAGGCCAAACTGCACAACATGCTGGGGGAGCTGGCCGTAACCGGAGGTACCAGACAGGTGAAATTTGAGGCCAGTGCAGGTGCGCTGGTGGGGATTAATTTCCCGGGTGCGGCTGTAGCCGGTTTAAAAGCGGATCTCAAGGTAAATATTATCGGAGAGGTCAAGTCAAGCGGCAAAGGTCATGATCTCGAAGTCACCTATCGCCTCGGCGGAGGAACAGATCTGGGAGTGCTGGCCAAGCTCGGCAGCAATGAAGCCGGGGCAAGAGCGGAGGCCGGAGGCGGAGTCATGCTCTCGAAGTTTGTGACGCGCCGCTATGCCACACTTGATGATCTGATTGCCGATGCAGATCGCTGCAAGATGGCCACGACCCGTACAGTTATAGGCGCAGTGGTGGACAATATCAAGTGGGTGGGCAGCTCTATCGGTGCGCTGGGGCAGAAGTTCTTCAGAATGCTGGGCCGCCATGCCGGCGAAGTGGTGAAGAGCAATGAACAGTATCTCAATGCCATGAAGGAGCGCGGCGTAGTAAATAACTGCGACAGGGTGCTAGCTGAACGCAGCAATGCGATGATCACAGGAGAGGTATCCGGACTTACCACACATCAGGATGTGCATCTGAGAGTGGCCGGTAATCTGGGGCCGGCGGTCAATGCTGATGCCAGTGTGAATTTTGAACATCAGAAAGACTTCAGAGTCAAATCCAATTTTTTTGTGCCGTTTGCCAACAGGCTTAGAGGGGCAGATCTGGGGACACTGCGCACCAAGGTCCGCAATTATATAAACGGCCCTATCAAGCTTGGCAATTACAAGAATAAGCCTGATCTCGACTCCAACGATGACGAGCTGTATGCTGACAACAAGAATAAATTTGAAAAGTATCAGGATGAACTGATTGATTTTACCGACAGTGAGGAATATATCTTTGTCGATGAGGAGGACGATGACAGTACCTTTGACGATCTCAAATACGGCAGGGTTAAGCAGGACAGCAAGACAGAAAATGCGGGCAAAGCCGCTGCAGAACTTGAGTATGATACCGATCTGAAATTCAGCGGGGCTAAAAATGTCGCGGCGATCCTCGAGAATGAATATGATCTGCTGATTGAGGCAGCCCAGCAGCATAAGCCTGCCGATGATTCTCAGTGGAGCGATTTTGCCAATCAGATCAGAGAGATTATGATTGTCACTGAAATGCAGGTGGCCAAGAAGAGAATCTCAAGAGCCGATGGCGACCGGCTGCTGTCAAGGTTCTCTAATCCTCCCGTTAAGATCCCGCCGGATATTTTCAGAGAATATCTGATGGAAGGCTCAGGATCTGCCAAACCGCCGAAAATCAGAAATAATTTCGGTGCCAGCGTGAGCCTTAATCTGTTCAGCAGCTCTACGAACGGACTGACCTCTGAGATTACCAGCAGCGTCGGCAAGGCGGTCGCGGACGCAGCTATTGATGAGATGCGCCATCAGACGGGGCTTGATACCGATCTTGGCTATCATTTCAGCTCAGAAAAACCGGTCAAACCCGGTGAAGATCCGCGGCCCTGGGAAAATACGGTTAAAACCACGCATGATTTCGTGGTGACTGCGAATCTGCCGGTGAGCGCTCTGTTCCATATCACCAGTAAACTTAAGGCAGATGCCAATAAGCCTCTTGATTTAAAGAGTGAGTCATTTAAAAAGGAGGTGGCCAAGGATATCGCTGCAGATTCGGGGGTCGATGCGGCCACCAACGCGTTAAAGAAAATTCTGCCTGCGATGCTGATCTCCATGGCCAAGGAGGAGATAAAGGCCCAGGTCATGGAGTGGCTGAGCGATCCTCAGCATATAGCTGAAATCGTGGTGTTCGCCTATGAACACCGCAATGAAGCTTTCAATCTCATCTGTGATACGCTGCTGTTCGGTCTTGAGCATCATAAGGCGCTGCTTGAAGCCTATGATCAGGTCAAGGGGTATATAGCCGGCTCTGAAAATCTGGGTACCTATAAGCGCAACAAGGTCTTCTCCTTAAACTATGTGGACGGAGAATTTGAATCTATCCAGTATGCCTCTGAGATAGTGAACAAATCTGGCTTTGATCTGGAGCCTTTAGGCGTAGGCATCGGCCTGAGCCTGTCCATGTCTCTGTCAGTTTCAGAACGCAAGACGGATAAATTCGTGCAGATTGCGCCAAGCCTGAACACCATGATGGCCATGGCAGAAAGCAACATGTTCAATGATCTGTCCATCAATCCGAGCGGCCGCAATGAATACTATAAGAACTGGATGGCCAACAATTATATGGCCATCGTCAACCTGATGACCGAGCTTAAATCTGAAAAGAATCTCAAGCTTTATCAGGATGCGCTTGGGCTGGTTAAAAACAAGCCGGAGCTGAAAGCGCAGCTGGAGCTGAGCTGGCAGCAGGTGCAAAAGGCCGTGGAGGATCCGAAAACCAAACCTTTTGAAAAGCTGGATGCCATGTATGATCTGGTGATGGCTATGACCCGTGCCTACCGTTCAGCTCTGCCGACAGAGGAAGAAGAATAGGGCACGGCGCTGTTTCTGCGATGACATGATGTAATGTGCGACCTCCTTCTGCCTGGGCAGGAGGAGGTCTTTTTAGGTCCTTCACCGCCTGATGACCTGCCAAGAGGTGCCAGCCCGAGGCTTTTTAAAGTGTCCTCCGCGCCTCCTGACATAAGTTAGTTTGCTATGAACATATCAAAGATTTCATAGCACACAATAATGGAGATGAAGATTACAGTGATGGGAATAATATATTTATTAAACATTTTGCATCCTTACTGCATAAGATAGCGTTATTGGTCTCAAAAAGCAATCTGAGCGCTGACTTAATTTAAGCTGCAGTTCTGAGTGAAGCGCTGTTCAAGCTTCAGAAGATAGCGCTGCCGTTCAAGCCCTCCGGCATAGCCCAGAAGATGGTGGTGGGCGCCTGTGATCCGATGGCAGGGAATGATGATGAGCAGAGGATTACGTCTGAGCGCTCCGCCTACGGCCTGAGCTGAGGCCTTATGCTCCTGTGCGCGCAGCCTTGCGGCAAGTTCGCCATAGCTTAAAGTGCAGCCGCAGGGAATGACTTTAACCTCACTGAGCACCAGCTTCTGAAAGCCTGTGAGCTGTGGCTTAAGCGGCAGGCTGCAGGGGCCTTGGTCTCCCTGAAAATAGGCCTTAAGAAAGGCAAAGGTCTGCCTGTGCAGCGGAGTAACCGTCATACTCACCTCAAGAGTCTCTAAGGGCGGCGGAGTAAAGCCTACAGAGCAAAGTGCGTGCTCGGTGCAGCAGATGTGAATGTCACCTAGCGGCGAGGAGGTTGAGGCATAGAAGATCACGAGCGCTGCCCCGGATCCTTAAGCTCTTCAAGAGCCCCTGCTGAGACCTGCCAGAAGTAGAAGCTTGCCACGCTGCCGTAGGGAGAGAGGCGCTTCTGATACTTTAAAAAAAGCCTGGGCGTAATTGCCCGGTGATGATAGACCATGCGCATCCCGCGCTGGATGCCTAAGTCCTCATAGCACAGAATATCCTGACGCTGCAGGGAAAAGAGCAGGAGCATTTTGGCAGTCCACACGCCGATGCCGGGCAGGGCAGTCAGCCTGTTTATCACTTCCTCATCAGGCAGGGCTTCGAGTGCCGCAAGGTCAAGCTCTCCGTCTGCGACCTTCCGGCAGAAGCTTAGAATATAGCCGGCCTTGCGCAGGGAAATCCCGATGCTCTGCAGAGCCTGAGGATCAAGAGCAGCAAGATCCTGAGCCCTAGGGTGAGGGAATTTTGCGTAGAAGCGTGCTCTGACGGTTTCAAAGGCCTTAGTTGAGATCTGCTGTCCGATAATCTGTTCGATTAAAGCAGCGCACAGATCGGGATTGACTGTGCGCTCGACTTTGCCAAGTCTGGTTATGACAAGACCCAGCCTGGGATCATGCTCTTTAAGATAGTCAAGCTCCCTCGTGCCGTAGGCAAAGTATGCCTGCATCCTAGGCCCTGTGCAAGGCGCGTTTTCTGCCTTTGCTGCCTGAAGATGCCTTAGGCGCATGCTCCTTGAGGTTGCCTTTTAGCTCAGGGAAAATTACCTTGACCACATCGCTGTAGTGATCTGCAAAGTAGAAATTCACTCCGTTGGAGACTTCCTTAGGCAGCTCCTCAACATCGCCTTCATTGGCCTTAGGGCAGATAATATTGAAGATGCCCAGGCGGCGTGCGGCAATGGTCTTCTCTCTGAGACCTCCGATAGCCAGAACCTGTCCGGTCAGGGAGAGCTCGCCGGTCATGGCAAAGCCTGCCCTGGGCTTGACTCCGCTTGCCAGGGAGAGCAGCGAGGAGGCCAGGGTCACTCCGGCACTTGGTCCGTCCTTAGGGGTGGCGCCCTCCGGCACATGCACATGGATAAAGGCTTTTTTGAAAAAGTCCTTATGCTTGGGATCAAAGCTGCCCAGCTGTGCCTGGATATAGCTGTAGGCGATCTGCGCTGATTCCTTCATCACATCGCCTAAGGAGCCGGTGAGCTCATAGCCTTTGGCTTCACGGTGCACCAGCTGCGATTCAACCGGCAGCGTGGCACCTCCCACTGAGGTCCAGGCCAGTCCCGTGATTACCCCGACGCCGCTGATGCTGCGCTCCCGCTTAAACGGGGCGGTGCCGAGATAATCTTCCAGCTCATCAGGCTTGATGGTGATGGACTTATCGCCCTCCACGAGCTTTACGGCAGCCTTGCGGATCAGCTTCTCGATGGCACGCTCTAAAGAACGCACGCCGCTTTCACGGGCATACTCATCAATCAGCTTCTGCAGCACCTCGTCTGAGATCTTCAGCTGACTGCGCTTGATGTTGGCTTCCTTAAGTCCGCGCGGCAGCAGATGCTTCTTGGCAATCTGCAGCTTTTCCTCCGCAATATAGCCTGGCAGCCTGATCGGATCCATGCGGTCGAGCAGAGCCGGAGGCATACCCTCGGAGGTATTGGCGGTACAGATAAACAGACAGTTGGAGAGATCGACGCGCTCATCCACATAGTGATCGAGGAAATTGGCATTCTGCTCAGGATCCAGGGTCTCAAGCAGCGCTGCAGCCGGATCTCCCTGATAGGAGCGGTTTAATTTATCGATTTCATCGAGCATGATCACCGGATTCATCACCTTGGTTTCACGCAGGGCGGAGATCATCTTGCCCGGCATTGAGCCGATATAGGTCTTGCGATGGCCCTTGATTACCGATTCATCGTCCACGCCGCCTAGGGAAAGCCTGAAGAACGGGCGGTTTAAGGCCTTGGCGATGGATTTGCCGATGGAGGTTTTACCCACGCCGGGAGGTCCGACAAAGAGGATAATCGAGCCCTTGGTGCCGCCCTTGAGCGCACCTACGGCTAAAAATTCGATAATGCGGTCCTTAACGTCCTTGAGTCCCTCATGATCCTTGTCGAGGATGGCGCGGGCTTTTTTGAGATCAAAGCTCTCCTTGGCCATCTTGCCGTAAGGGATGGTGGTCAGCACGTCGAGATAATTGCGGGTGACGGCATATTCAGGGGAGCCGCTCTCGAGCACGTTGAGCTTCTTGAGCTCGCTTTCAAAGCGCTCCTTGATATGCTCAGGCGGTGAAAGCTTCTTAATGCGCTTTTTAAACTCTACGGCATCGGCACTTTTGTCATCAAGCTTGGTACCGAGTTCCTTCTGGATCTCCGAGAGCTGCTCGCGCAGGAAATAGTCACGCTGCCGCTTGGTCAGCTTTTCGCTGACCGTGCCTTTGATCTTGTCCTGCAGCTTGGCAGCCTTGAGCTCCTTTTTAATGAGATCGCTTGAATAATGCAGTTTTTCGAGCAGATCAAAGGTATCGAGCACATGCTGCAGCTCAGCTACTGAGCTGGTCGTAATCGAGGCAGCACAATCTGCGAGCATGGATGGATCATTCTGATTAAAGCGCAGCAGATACTGCCGCATTTCATCAGAGTACAGCGGATTTAAAGGCAGCAGCTCCTGAATGGAGGAAACCAGCGCCATGGCATAGGCTTTAACCTTGATGGCATCAGGCGACTCCTTTTCAGGCTCAATCGTCTGAGGATAGTTAACCTTGGCGCGGGAGGCCTTCTGAAAGTCAGTCCACTTGTCAATCTGGACCCGGCATAAGCCCTCGGCAATAAAATGGATTTCATTGCCGGTTGCCTTGGCGTGCAGCAGCCTGACCAGCGTGCCGGTTTTAGGGTAGTCTGCAGGTGAGATCTGCTGTCCCAGGCTTGGTTTTTCGCCAAGGGAGAAGACGGCAAACACCTTCTGCGGGGTGTCGGCAATCTGCATCAGGGTATCTTCCCATTCAGCCGTAAGCTGCACCGGGGCAATCTGACTTGGCATCAGCGGACG
>JAILLS010000092.1 GCA_024693025.1 Succinivibrio sp.
GCTTAAAATACTCAAAATAAAGCTCAATTAAAGTAAAAGGAGTAAGAAAGAACAGAAGAATGCAAGCCATGTCGTGATTTCTAACCAGCATACCTGAGATGATGCCAATCATTTCCCAGAACATAAAGAACATAACCTTCTCCTTAAAAACGCTTTGAAATTAAAGACCATCTAGAAACGCTTTTAAAACCTAGAGCCCTTTCCCTTTAAGGCACAAGCCATACTTTTAAGGCAGTGGCGGCAGAGAGCTCTTTTAGATAAAACGAGGGCTAAAGCTTAGATAGATAGCATTAATTAAGCTTTACCCCCTGATTATAAAGACTAATACTTACCTTTAATCTTCTTTACGACGTAAATACAGCCGCAGATAAAGATGATAAAGGTTACAGTGCCGGTGAGCAGTGCAGGCAGATTAAGCGAAAGTGCCAGCGGAGCCTCTGAGCCGCCCAGAGAGATGGAAAGCGTGAGGATGACCGCCAGAATCACGCCCATCAGACTCTCTCCCACAATCAGACCGGCAGCAATCAGATTGCTGCGCTTGGACTGCTGATCCTGCGCGTCAGCCAGCTCGTCCTGAGCGCAGCGTTTTATAAGATAACGCCTGAGGAAATAGGAGGCCAGAGCCCCGACAATCACAATCACATTCACGCTGCTTGGCAGATAGATGCCCAGACCTACAGCCAGCGGCGCCAGATACATTCTGTTCTGGGTATAGCGGCGCAGCAGCCAGTTTGCCGCAATCAGCACTCCTCCCAAAAGAAGCCCGGCAAAAATATAGGTCCAGTCAAGGTTGCTCTCAAAAATCCCTTTGACAATGGAGGCCATTAAGGTTGCCTGCGGGGCATTGAGCGCCAGAGTCTCGTCCATGCCCTCCCGCGGCATGGCGCCGGGAAAACCGTAGCCGTTGTATAAAATCTCCAGCACCGGAGCGATGACCATGGCCCCGATAATGGTGCCGATAATCAGGGCAATCTGCTGCTTTTTAGGGGAAGCATGCACCAGCAGACCGGTTTTCAGGTCCTGCAGATTATCATTGGAAATAGAAGCCACGGCATTGACCAGGGTTGCGGTAAACAGCGTAAAGGCTGTGACAAACTGCCTGCCGCCTTCAAGCTCAAAGATCCCGCCGCAGGAGGAGAGCAGCATATACACCAGCGCGATAATTACCACCGAGATAATGGTGATCCCCGAAATAGGACTCGAGGAGGAGCCGATGAGACCTGCCATATAGCCGCAGGCTGCCGCGAGCACAAAACCGATCAGGGCAGCAAGCAGCGTGCCTGTCAGCACAAACAGCGAGCTCCACAGCAGCGGCATCTGCAGATTTGAGACAAAGGAGGAGAAGACCGCGCCAATGATTAACAGTGAAAATACCATGATCCACAGCATCTGACTCATGCTGAGATCAGTATTGTGCGCATCGACAAGATCTTCTTTAGCGGCTTTGGCAAGCTGTGCAGATTCCTCCAGCCCCTTGAGGATAGGTTTGAGCATGACCACCAGGGTCCAGACTGCTCCGATGGCGATACAGCCGGCACCGGCAAGGCGGATTTTATCCACCCAAAGCTGCATGGCAAAATCATAGGCAGAAAGATTATCCGGGTTAGGCAGGATAGAGGTGAGCAGCGGCACGCCCATGCCCCAGCAGAGGACCACTCCAAGCAGCATCGAAATGCCGCCGCCCGTGCCGATGAGCAGACCTGCCCCCAAAAGAGCAAAGGAATAGCCGGTGCTTAAGGTAAACACCGCCGAGGAGAGCTTGGTAGTCAGGGTGATGCCGTCAGTCAGCACTCTGAAGCCATTGGTGCACAGGGCAAAGACCGAGGAGATCAGAGAACCTGAAACTAGGAGCTTCACGCCCTCCCTGCTCTCATGACCACCCTGATGCTTATCCTGCTCTGCCGTCTTGAGAATCACAGCAGCCGCCACTCCTTCAGGATAAGGCAGCGAGGATTTGACCACCATGGCATAGCGCAGCGGGATGGTAAAGATCACTCCAAGCACCCCGCCTGCCGCGCAGATTAAAAAGGTCTGCCCGAAGGGAAATCCGTTCCAGTAGCCGAGCATGATCAGAGCCGGCATCACAAAGATCACCGAGGAGATGCAGCCTGCTGCCGAGGCCTGTGTCTGCACAATATTGTTTTCAAGAATACTGGAGTCTTTAAACATTCTAAGGACGGCCATGGAAATTACAGCTGCAGGAATGGACGAGGCGAAGGTCATGCCGACTTTAAGCCCCAGATAGACATTGGATGCGGTAAACACTAAGGTAATTAAAGTGCCAAGTAGAATACCCCTGAACGTAAGTTCAGTAAGAGTGGTTTGATTATTCATGGTTTAATAAAAATAAGTTAAGACCTTACCATTTGTTGTATTGAGTAATTTGGTAAGATACGTTTAAATTACAAGGTGATAAGTTTAACACTTTATCTGAGAAGATGCCAATTTAATTAGTCGGGTGTACCGCAGATGGAGTCTTAGAGGTGGTGGACGCTTAAGCAGAAGCTAAGCCTGAAGACGGGTCTTAAGCCTTTACAAAAAAAAGTGCAATGCCGAGAAAAACTGCCTCCCTCTGCTCTGGCAAAGGGAGGAAGCTCGGCAATTCCGCACCTGCGTAAGATGAGATTTAGAGGAGCATGACGGCACCGGCAATTTTTGCCGCGGTCAGAAGACCCGAGCCCAAATCATCAAGAATGGAATAATCAGATGGCTTAGTCTGGTTTTCCAGAACCTTCCACTCATCGAGGCGGCTGGTGCCCTGCTGCTGTGCAGCCTCAGCCTTGGCGTTGACGATGTTCTGAAAATCCTGCTTATCGGTTACAAGCTCTGTATCCAGCTTCTCGTAGACATCCCGGATTTCCTGTCTCTTCTGCGCAATCGATTCATTGAAGCTGCTTAATTTCTCATCGGCTTTATCGACCTGCTCTTTGAAGAGAGCAGACAGAGCCGAGCTGAAATCCATGCCGCCCATGGTCTCTTTAGCAACTGAGATCCCCGAGGTTGAAGACGAGGTGTTGGTCAGAATGTTGTTAAGAAGCTTGCTGTTGCTGGTGCTACTTATTAATGATGCAGTCATATTTACCTCCCGCATGTGGCAAGAATTGCCTTTAATTACCGTTTAATTATTTATATGCAGGAGGCGTGCCAAGTTTTAGATGGCCTGAATGGTATATTTTTCTGAAGTCAGTCTGACAAAGGTGACTTCCTCATAACCCTGCTCGTTGGTTCTGGGGATTTCATCCTCAAACTGCAGATTGGTTCTGACCCACACGCGCTTGGTTTCGCCCTTAGGCTTGCTGCGCTGGCAGTCATTATAGACATAGACACTCTGCACATCTGACACATTATCAAGGATAATCGGGGCTTCCTCGCCTGAGGCAAAGACGTACCAGCCGATGGTCAGCCATTTGGCCTTGTCAATGCGGGCATGCACGGCAAGAGAGCAGTCCTCGGAAGTATCATTTTTAATATCAAGTCTGACCGTGGCCTGACATGGAGTGGCAAGAATTGCCGCAACGCCTAAAGCGCCTAAATATTTAATCAGTTTCATACTCTAAATCTTGAAGTGAAAAGCTGGAGATATTTTAAACTGTTAAAGCCTGCCGCTCAAGGTTCAGCCGCGTTTTTCTTTAACTGAGGTCTCGCACTTAAAGAATAAGTCCAATTTTTAAGCACTTTAAAAGTGCAGAACCTTTAATTTAACAGGCCCTGATCTAAAAAACCTGCCGCAGCTCAGACTTATGAATGCTGAAGGCTGTGCTGATGAGTTGAGATGCTATACTTTAAAAATGGCTAATAAAAAAGATCCTGCTGACTTATCTAAAACTGCTGAATACTATCTTAAAAGGATCAAAGATCTGCCCTCTGCAATGCGGGACAAACTTTCCTATCTGCAGAATGAGGCAGCCTCCAAGCGCATTCTGATGCTCTCGGTACAGGAGCTGTGCGACCTGCTCGAGCTTGATTACAATAAGGACAGCTTTGAAAGCAACTGCCGTGAGCATTTTTTTATGCTCTCAGCCTTTCTAGAGCAGATGGGTCTTAAATTCGTGCCCTGCTCGATCCCTGTCGATCTGCAGTTTGAAGATCCGATTTTTATTGTACCCAGACCCAATCTTGAGAATGATGAAGACTTTGCCGCCGTCAAGGATCTGTTAGCCAACAAGCGCAAGCCTAACTCAAAAGATCTGATGCAGATCTCCAATACCAATGAAAAGCTTGCCAACTACAATATCATGCTGCGGGTGTTTGAGGCCCTGTTTGTGATCTGCTCCAACCGGCTCGGACCGCATCAGCGCATCTGTCTGATGCAGATCATCAATCAGCTCACTTTCCCGGCAGAAGGCCTGTTTTATCTGCGAGCCTGCTATACCTTTGCCTCCGAAAGACGCAATTATCATTGCGATTTTTCCGATCCCAAATACTGCTTCAAGCCCCTGAATGCTGAACAGCAGCAGCGCATCTGCTCGTATCTGGCGTTAATTGCCGCGCATGGGACCTACACTCAGGCCTTTGCGCCAGACTATCCCTATCTTAAGGAACTCGAGGCTGCCTTTATCAGGCTCAGTCCATCACGCGCCAGGTTTTTAGAGCAGCAGCATCTTGAGCAGCCGGTGGAGGAGAACGTACAGACCAATTCGCTGGCTGCCAAGCTTAAGGCGCAGAATCACAGCCGCATGCATCAGAAGACGCATCTGCCTCTGCCGGATGAGAAGCACTCCTCCTCATGCGTTGCCGCAGCCCATATGCACTGCCAGGGAGCCCTCCTGCAGATCCTCAAGGATGCCCGCCGCAAATATGTGCAGGTGCAGCCGCTGCTTGATTTTGCCAGGCTTAAGGTGCTCAGGCTCAAACAGCAGAAGACTGCTGAGCGCTATCTTTTCTACACTCAGGATGAGCAGCTTTATGATCTGTTCTCCATCTGTCTGTATGCCGAGCAGGATCCTGAGTCTATTCTCAAAACGCAGGGCAAGCAGAGTTTTTTAAATTATCTTCTAAAAGAGGAGAGCAATGAGCAGAATGAAACCCTGCGTCTGCTCTGGTACAGTTTTATCGCGCTCATCCTCAAACCTGCCCTTAAAGGCTATGCTGAAGAGCAGTGTCAGGAGTTTATCACTAATCTCAAACAGGAGTATGCGCAAGGCGGCAGAGCCGATCTGCTGTTTATCTATGCTCTGCATTATGTGCTCTTCAGAGCTGATGCACCCGAGTATGACAGTGAAAAGCAGCTTGAAGAGGATGAGCTCTTAAAACTTGCGCTGTTTAATTATCCGCACCTGCTGCGTCTTTTGGTCTACAAACAGCCGTCAGCTGTCCAGGACAGGCCGCAGCTTTATGCGCTTTTAAGCTTAAGACTTGCGCTTGAAGAGGTCCTGCCGAGTACGGAGCTTGGCAAGTTCTTTAACGCAAGCTTCTTTAAGCTGTTTACAGATCTTGCGCCTGAGCGTGAAAAGATTACAGACTATCTGAGACAGTCCTCTCTGCAGCAGTATCAGCAGCTTACGGTCTATCAGAGCGATCCTAATCTCTCCAGCGCCTTAAACCTTATTCTGAACAATATCTATGTGAAGGCCTGTATCTCGCCGCTTTTAGTCAGACAGAATCTTGAGCATTACAGCGGCTATAAATGGGAGCTTGATAAGAGCTATCGGCCTAAGATCCGGGCTCATTATCAGGAATTCAGAAATGAGTACCGCTATCTGCTCTCGCTTAAAGGAGACAACTGCCCAACCCTGGCCAGGCTGATTTTAGGCACGTTTACGGATGCTGAGCGCACAACCCTGCAGCAGCGCATGCATAACTTTAACTATCAGAGCAATCTTGAGCTGTTCTCAGCGCTCAATACTCCCTACAGTCAGCAGGCTGAACTCTGCCTGGATCTGGCACTCTACCGCATCAATCTCATCCGCCTGCCGCTTGAAAGTGCGATCCCGCACGGCGTGCTGCCGTCGTTTAAAGGACATCGCGTGGTCTTTGCCAAAGAGCTGCCTTCAGAATATGCGCCGCAGATCATCAACCGCCTCTCGGCAGGACAGATGACCATCATCCTGCTCAGCTTTATCCTGCCGAACTTCAGCTTTACGGATAAGCTCTGCGCCTGTCTTGACCTCCCTGAGCCCTATCTCAAGTTTGCCAAAAGCTTTTTTGAGCAGGTCAGACAGCTTGCCGGTCATGAGCGTCCCTATACGGTCAGCATGTATAAAAACTTTGGCGCGCAGATTCAGGGCACGGAAACAGCAGTGCTCCTGACCAAATACCTCAAGGCGCTCTATCGGGCAATTCTGCTGCAGACCAATTACAATTCACAGATAGCGAGAAAATTCTCCGAGCTCTTCTCCTATCTGCATATCAAGGCGCAGGACTTTAATGACAGAGACAGCGTCACTCAGCCTAAGACTGAGCGCTTCAAGAGTCTTGATCAGAAGCTCATCAGCTCTAAGCTTAAGGAAAGTTTAGAGGTGCAGGAGGTTATAAGCAAGCTGCGCGATGAGGAGCAGCAGGCTGAGCAGCGCTCAGCTCTTACAGCTGTAGAGACGCACAGCGCTGCACAAGCGAGCACCGCACAGAATGCCGAAGATGCCATCGCCCTGCCTGAGAATATTCGTGAGCTGCTCAGGGCCATTGCCGCACAGCGTTCTGAGATTCTTGATTTAGGCGAGTTTACCGGTCTGTGCCTGAGCCTTAAATTCATGTCTGCCGATGCGGCGGTAGAAGAGATCAACGATCTGTGCTATGAACAGTTTGATGAGGCGCTCTTTGAGCTTGCGCCTGAAGAGAGGAGCATCTATATCTCCACAGATCTGCTGCATAAGCTCTGTGATTAGGATCTCTGCTTTTTTTCCACCACCTCGGAGATGAGGATCCCCTCAGCTAGGATAGTCTCAATTCTCTCCCCGACTTCAAGGCTGGCAAAATCTGCCACCTGCCTGTGAGCATTCAGGGTCACGCTGTAGCCGCGCTTTAAAATCTTCAGAGGATCCAGGGCCTCAAGCTTATTGATAAGAGAGAGATAACGCTGTCTGAGCTGCTCTGAGCGTGCCGAAATGGAACTGTGCTCAAAGGCATACAGCGCAGTCTGCAGACGGCGCGCCTGCTCAGAGTGTTTCGACTCAAGCGCCTGCTGCATGCGGCCAAGACAGGAGACAAGCTGCTGCGCAGGCAGGGCCAGCTGACTTTTAGGCTCATAGGCAAGCAGCTTCTGGGTAGCGAGGGTCTCCCGCTCCTTAAGCTTCATCAGGCATCTGATCAGTGCTTCCTGCTGCTGTTTTAGACAGAGCTGCAGGCGCTGCTGCTTAAGTCCTAACTGCTGTTCTGGGCCAAAGCTGTGCAGTTTCTGCTCGCACAGTGCCAGCTTCTGCTCCTGCTCATGCACGGCATTGTGCATCAGTTTGTCAAATTTCTGCAGGATTTCATCAAGATTAAGACACAGCTGCTCATGGGTAATCGCCGTACAGAGCTCAGCGGCTGCCGTAGGTGTGGCGGCTCTTACATCGGCGGCAAAATCACAGAACGGCGTATCTGTCTCATGTCCGACGGCCGAGATAATCGGCAGACGTGAGGCTGCCACCGCGCGAACCAGGATCTCATCATAAAAAGGCAGCAGATCTTCAAAAGAGCCTCCGCCGCGGCCGATGATCAGCACATCACAGAGCCCCTGGGAATTGGCATAGTTCAGCGCTGCGGTAAGCCGCTGTGCCGCCCCCTCGCCCTGCACCCTGGTAGGATACAGATAGAGCTCCACCAGAGGATTGCGCCGTTTGAGAGTGCGCTCGATATCATGGATCACACTGCCCACCTCTGAGGTGATGACGCCGACGCGATTGACAAACAGCGGAATAGGACGCTTAGGTCTTGCAAACACCCCTTCTCTGGTTAGGCGCTCCTTGAGCGCTCTGAGCTGTTCAGCCAGCATCCCCATGCCGTCAAGTTTTACGATCTGCTCCACCCAGAAGCTGTACTGACCGTTTTTGACATTCAGGCTGTTGGAGCCAAAGATGAGGATCTTATCCCCCACCACCGGCTTGTAGCGCGTCAGAATAGCGCGCGGCACGGCACAGCTGAGGCTGCCTGTACTATCCTGCAGCACCAGATAGAAGAGCTGATATTTATCTGAGATGGAGGAGACTTCGCCCTGCACATAGGCTTTGCCGAGGTTTCTTAAGATCTGCTGGGTAGTGCGCAGAAAGCCTGAGACCGAGAAAATGCGCTTGCCATCCTGTACGGTGAAATCAGCCTGCTGCGTCTGTCCCTGAGCCATATAAAAGAAAAGTCCTTAAACAGGACTTTAAAGATGAAATTCAACTTTGAAATTGGTGCCCGAGGCCGGGGTCGAACCGGCATGAACGTATAAGGTTCGAGGGATTTTAAGTCCCTTGTGTCTACCAATTTCACCACCCGGGCTTTATTGGAGGCGCGTTTCAGAGTCGAACTGAACTATACGAATTTGCAATCCGCTGTATAACCGCTTTACTAACGCGCCATTTTAAATTCAGTTTTGTTGGAGCGGGAAACGAGGTTCGAACTCGCGACCCTAACCATGGCAAGGTTATGCTCTACCAACTGAGCTATTCCCGCGTCTCAACAACGGAAATCATTATAAAGATTAGTTTTTTATTGTCAACGCTTTTTTAAAAAATTTTTAAAAAATCACGCTCTGTCCCAGCAAACGACCGGTGTCGCATCAATATAAAAGCAGCTCTGCGCGTTTTTGCCCTGGCAAGGAGTGGCTGCTGCACAGCCATTACCCCTAAAGCGCTTAAAGCTTTGCCTGTTTTGTGCAGCAAGTCCTTCAATAATGTGATTAAAATCTATATTTGAACACAAAGTATGTTTAATACTTTGCATTAAGTTAGAAAATTTTATAAGCTTTGAGTGTCATAAAAACTCCTTTTAATATTTTCATAAACTTCTCCTAGCAAAAGAGCCAGATTTATCTGGCTCTTTTATTTTGGGCAATCTTCATCTGCATACCTAGATTACATTGATGTCTGAATCTTTAACTCTCAGCTGCCTTAAAAGCTGCTTTATCTAAGTTTGAGTGCTATTACCTAAAGGCAATCCTTATCTGCTGACGGTAAGCTTGCTAAGCTCTTGCCTTAACCTGACTGTGCTTCTCAGCTGACCGTACTGTAAGATTCTCTGCGCCAGAGGCTGTCGGAAATTTGACTGCCTGACAGGCTGATAAAACCCTCAGGCAAGGCAGAGAGTGGCAAAAATTACCGCTTTTGACAGGGTCTAGAGCTGCCCACTGCTTTCAGCCAAAAATATAGCTGTTTATTTTCAATAAGATAAGTAAATTTTTAGAGTTTTTTACAAAAAAGGCTTGCCAATGCGGATTAAATTCGTATAATGATGCCCATGGAACGCGGGAATAGCTCAGTTGGTAGAGCATAACCTTGCCATGGTTAGGGTCGCGAGTTCGAACCTCGTTTCCCGCTCCATTTAATAAAATAAGCAGGTAAAAACCTGCTTTTTTTGTCTTTGTCTAAGCCTATTCCTTTTTAACCTCAGCATCCGGTGCATTCTTACGCACGCTCTCAATGCCGTTTAGGCAGGAATCCTTCTTCTTATAGCCTTCTGAGGCGGCCACCACTTCACCGTTGCGCGCCTTGAGTCTGAATCTGAACTCCCCGCCCTTATCCTTATAGACTTCAAATTTTGGATGAGTGACTGTGGCAAAATTTTCCACGGTCTGATCTTCAATCTTAGCGTCAGTGCAGATATTCTTGATGCTCTCAATGCCTTTCATGGCAGTAGCCTCGCTGGCATAGACCTGTGAGGTGGCAATCGTCTCGCCGTTAGCTGCCTTTAAGTTAAAGATCACACCTGATGATTGTGCATTAGATATAACAAACTTGCCCATACGGAACTCCTTAATAAAAGATACTGTCAAATTAAATATAAATCTCTAATTGGTCAAGAAAAAAATCTAAAAAATCCGAGCTTCTTAAAAAGAATCGTCAAAAGTTATGACTCAATCCTCAGATTGAGTTCAAAAAATTGCCACCTGCGGCAAAAAAACCTTAATTCTCAAGCTGTGCCAACTTTATGCTTGCCGAGCTGTTTTTATAATTGATTGATTTTAAAACTATTAACACAAAACTTTAAAAGTTGGCACGATAATTTCATAGTATTTTCACGTATAAGAAACCGTCAGTATGACGACCTTGTTGCAAAGCAAGACACTTAGGAGAAATAATTATGGGACTCTATGTACAATCTAATGTAACTTCGCTAAATTCCCAAAGGTCTTTAGCCAACGCTACAAATTCATTGGACCGGGTTTATCAACGTTTATCTTCCGGTCTTAGGATTAACTCCGCTCGTGATGACGCAGCCGGTCTGCAGATCTCTGACCGTTTAACCAGTCAGATTAACGGTCTGTATCAGGGCAACCGCAACTGTAACGACGGCATCGCCCTCGCCCAGATTATGGAAGGAGCTCTGGATGAAACCACTTCCATGCTGCAGCGTATCCGTACCCTGGCCGTGCAGGCCTCTAACGGTACCAATACCGATATTGACAGACAGTCAATTCAGAGTGAAATTGACCAGCTCTGTGCTGAAATGAACCGTATCGCCTGCCGTACCACCTATGCAGGTCAGCAGGTCTTAGGTGGTGCCGAACGCGGTATCTTAGATGCCAACGGCAAGGTTACCTTCCATGTAGGTGCCTATCATAACGATACGATTGATATCGATATGAGGGACGGTTTCACGCTGTCAGGCATTGTCTGTATCAGCCACCACAACATTCCTTTATCTGGTACGGCTGGTACCATCGACTATCAGGTACATACTATTCAATCTCAGCGATCTGCTACTACTGGTTCAGACTTTAAGAATATGATCAAGACTGGTACTTTTAAATTCAGCTACAGCAATATTCCCGGCAGTTCTATTTCTGATGTGATTGGCGGAGGTACGTCATCGATATCAGTACCATTTACTGTAGCAAATCAGCAAGCAAGTCTCAGATGCAATACCGATCAGCACGGCACAATTCCTGGCATTGACTGCGGTCTGGCCTGGAATGATGAATTAGATCAGATGACCTTCAGTGTTGCGGACAGATACTGTGCCGAAGGTACCATCGCCGCCATTGACGCCATTATCAACAACGTAGATACCAAACGCGCCGAGCTCGGTGCCATACAGAACCGTATGGAATCGACGATCCGCAATCAGTCCAACGTGCATGAAAACGTCACGGACGCCCGATCGCGCATCAGAGATACCGACTTTGCGGAAGAGTCCTCTAACTTGACAGCTAAGAACATCGTACAGCAGGCAGCCTCCTCAATCCTGACACAGGCTAACGCCAAACCTCAGATTGCTCTGTCATTACTCAACGGAGGTTAATGAATATAACTAGGTAAGATTTCTCTCCTGAGCGTTCTGCTCATTGGCTGGAAAAGCAGCTGTTAGCTTCTCCAGCCCTTTTTAGAGAGGATTTTTAAAATCTTGGCACGATTTATTCATATAAATAAACAGAGTCAAAAAAACTGACACAGTTAATTTAAGGTGAATAAAAATGCAAGATTTACACAATATCGCAACCGCTGCCAATTATCAGACCCAGAGACAGGATCAGCAGAGCTATCTGCCGGTCAATGAGCCTTTTGAGGTATTGCCACGTCCGGTTGAACTTTCCCAGGAACAGGCCTTAGATTTAGTCTCAGATAAAATCATTGCTCTGCAGGAACAGATTAAGCTTGCCGAAAGCTTAGAGCAGGAGCAGGACAGAAATCAGCTGCTCTCCCATGTCAAAAACCTGACCGACGAACTGTATGCCCTGATTGACAAAGCAGTATCATTCAAATCAGTTTTTCCGCACAATGACAGAAACATCCGCAAGCTTCTCGAAAAAAGAGCCCAGCTTATTGGTTTGTTCTTATGCTTAAACTTCACCGGTGATTTAGGTGCAGCTCTGTAGGCAGCATAAGCTTTAAGACTGTTTAAGATTTAAGCTATGCAATCAAATCATCAGAGCAAACCGCAGAGAGCATGTAAGCGTAAATAAACACATTACCGAGGTGCAAGGCTAGCTTATAAAAAGCAGGATAAAAAACTTTAAAAGAAGCTAATAAGCTTCAGATCTCATCTCACAGCAAGGCAGCAGATCCTGTCATAAGACCTACAGCCCCACTCAGATAAACTTACCGTCAGCTTTTTGTCAGTCTGCGCAAGTGCAGAAATCAAAGCTAAAATCAAAGTATTATTCATATGAGCCAGCTCTTCTCAAGGCAGAGTGCAGCCAGCTAAAAAAAATATTGCATACCTTGAAAAAAAGATTAAAGAAATCCTATTTTGACCGTTAATTAAATATAAGTCATATTTGCAACCTGAGGTATTCGCATGCCTTATAATCAAATCAATACTGTTTCATGGCGCTTTAAACCCGTACGCGCTTATCTTCAGGTTGCAAATGATGCACGCTACAGATATGTCTCTCCTCTTGAGCGTCACGAGATGTTAAAGGAAGATTTAATGCTGCTTTTAGCTAACTGTGACGAAAACAGTCCGATTCTTTTAGAAGATACGCTTGACGAGCTGCTGTACGCTCATGCCTGATCCTAGGGCAGCCCTGCTGCCTGTCTCACTATTCTTGTGAAGATCTGCTAAAGCTTAATGCTGAGAGCTTATGCTCTAGCATGCTCAAGGTACTGACTTCTGCAGAACGGGATCATTCTGTTCTGCAGCTTAGGGCTTTAAAACTGAAGCAGTGCAGATACTGCTGCAAAGACTCTGCACCGGCAAAGGATTAAGACAGGCCGCCGAGCATGGAGGATGGCTGGGCGCTACTCTCCTCTTCTACAGGACCGCCGTTCTTCAGATAGTTCTTCCAGTAACGCAGAGCTTTGATAAACAGTACCAGCTGCTCTTCAAATTTGGCAAACTCAATTTCTTCTGGCAGGACACGGGTTAAAGTAAACATCTCTCTTTCCGGATCATAGCCTAGGCTGCCAAAGCCGGTAGCATGGCCTAAATGATTGGCATCCATAAAGATTTCAAACAGTTTCTCACGATCTGCCTCAGCACCACGGCCTATTTCGGCAACAATAAAGAGATTGCCGTTATGTACCTCAAAGAGGACATCATCATCATCAAAAAGCACACCGCAGGAATTTTCCTGAGATAACGCCAGATCTGAAATGCCAATCTTCTGTCCTAACTGTCTGATAAGTTCAGCTCCATCCATATAAACTCCTTGCCTTAAAATGATATTCAGGCTGTGCTCCTAAGCTTAAACTTTGACCCATCTGCTGAATACAGTGATTATTCAATCAAATGAATCTACTTAGGCTTATTATAAAGATTTTTTAAATAGGTAGGCAAAAAAGTAACTAGCTAAGATCACAAAATAAAAAAATTTAAGGTCACTTCACCTCGGCGGCTGCGCAGCTTTGTCCAAAACAGCCAAAGTTTGAATTTATCCTTTAATTTTTTTATAAAAATATAGCAAATGCTTGCATTCCTGGGATTTTAAAATGACAAAAAGCCAGGTTATATCAAACATCATGCGATGCTGCCGAGGTCAAGCTGTTCAGTAAGCGCTTATCGCATTTCAAGACTAGGCTTCGTAGCCTGATGCTGATTATCTTTGAGCCTGGCTAACAATGAGATAGCTTGCTCTAAACAGGAGCTAAGCTCTGCAAGGTTATTGCCTTCATCTGCAGCTGATCATGAGGCTTTGCTTGAAGCAAGATTTGAGGATTAGGCTGAAAATTAAAGCCTTACTGCCTAAATTTGAATAAGGCTCTGGTAAGATCTGCTGCCTGCACACAGCAAAGCCTCTCAATGATTTTAGAAAAGCTCTATTGATCAGATTTAGATCAAGATATTATTTGGCTAACAGAAAGCCTGGCATCATTAAATGAGCCAGGCTGAACTTATTTTTGTCTGACTGCAGATCAGGCATAATCTTACTAAATGCCTTTTTTCTGCTCATTAAGCGATTTTGGTTTATGCCACTCATCGTTGAGTTTTTTAAGGAATTCAGCCTTCTCTTCAGCATTCTTAAAATGCATTTTTTTAGATTTATCTTTGCGATAATCATTAGGATTAGGAGCATTTTTGTCATGTGTTTTTTTGTACAATTGTTTCTTAGTAGGTTGTTCTTTAGCTTTCAAATGCTCCCCTATTTTTGTGCCATTCTCATTAGTATATACAACTTCCTCTTTTACGTTGCCGGTTTTAGCCAAGTAAGTATTGATATTAAATACTCCGTCATCGTTTAAGTATTCGTCATCCTTATCTACGAAGATTTCAGGATTGTTCCCCTCCATTTCCTTGCCGGCGATGTCCTGATTAGAATTTATGCTTTCATGCTTATCCTGAATGATATTATTATCATTGATGACTTTATTATTTAAGCTCTCTTTCTTATTGTTTAAGACCTTAGGTTCCGTGATCAGACCATTATTCTCAAAATTTAAAGGTTTGTTCTGCTTAGTATTTTTATTAAAATTTTTAACTATCTCTAAAAGAGTATTAGCAATCCCGAATATAACACCGGAAAAAGCTATTCTGAATAGAGTTCCCAAACTGCTGCTGCTTTTTTTAGCATGAGCTAATTCAACATTCTGTCCGTTATGGTTTTCAATATTGGCTTTATCATTAAATTCGGCATTTTTAAACTCAGGTAAAACCGAACCTGGGCCCATTCCTATTTTCTCAGTCATATACTAACTCCTCGACTTAAAGGGTTTTAAACTTTGAACTGTTCCTCGGTCGGTAGTAAGGCTAAGCCCCACTACCTGATAAAAAACTTTGGCTTAAGATTTTCTTTAGGCTTAGAGCCAGCATCATCTTTAACTACATCTTAAGTATAGCAGATATTTTATAACATGTAGGCGAAGAAATAGCAATCAAGATCACAGAAAAAAAATCCGTTACTTTAAAAGCAGTATAAAGATAAAACTAAATTGCTTTGTTTATAAAGTTATACTGCAGTAACGGATTTAAAAAAAGATTTTAAATTTACTGTTTGAGCTTGAGGGTATCGATCCATTCAGAGGCTTCAGCTGCAGAGGTTAAGCGTTTAGCACCGATCCAGCTTGCAGACTGAGGTATTAAATTTTTAAGCTCATCCAAGGTGACGCTGATAGGTGAACTGCCGCTGGTGCAGAAGAAAGCCACCTTCTTATCAGCAAGCTTTGACTTCTTTAAAAAAGAGGTCAGAGCCGGAGGAAGCTTAGAGTACCACACTGGATAACCGATAAAGATTACGTCA
>JAILLS010000113.1 GCA_024693025.1 Succinivibrio sp.
AACAAAACGAGAAAATTTATTAGCTAAACACTTCCAATTTGTGAAAAGTTAAGTGTAAAATCGTCAGCGTTTTAAGAACAAGGCTGCACTGCAGCTGATCTGAACGAGCTTAAACCAGAAAAGTTTTAAGGCAGATTAAACAACATAAGGAGTAAGCCTTAAGGTCATCCTGACATGACTTTCTGCAGCGGCATAAAGCCTGAGCTCTAAACTGCAGCTTTTAACTGAGACAGCCGTACAACTGTTTTTTTAGACACACTTTTTTCTGATATGCGGAGGAATATCACATGCTGACTTACAAGACCCATCATCAATATGTAAAGCATAATCGCCAGGTCTTGAGATATGTTGACAGACGGCAGAAGAGCGGAACCATCCACAGTATGCACCCGGCTCTGAGCAGACTTACGGTAAAAAGGATCGACGAATACTATCATAAGATTAAACAGTCCGATCGCATCCTCAACTATGATGAGTGTCTGTCCCGCAACTGCCACAACATTGTCAAAGTGCATGTCGAGCTGCTCGATCAGATTGAGGAGCTGATGAGCTTCTTTACCCATCAGCTGCCTGCAAGCTTTGGTCACTCACTCTTTCAGGCTGCCGCCTGCGAGCATGAGATCTTCGCAGATTACCTGAAGCAGCCAGGCTCAGAGCTTTGCCGGCTGCAGAGCAAATCCCCCTTTGTCTCGGATTTTGATTACTTTCTGCATATGGCTTCACTCACAACAGATGACTTTACCCAGCTTTTGATCAGAAGCAATACCTGTCTTGATATGATGTTCTGCACCTGGAATGCCTTAGAGCAGCAGAATCTCCTGCTGGGCATTGAAAATATTCTCAACGAATACTATCACCACAGTCCCAAGCCTGAAATTGAGCGTCTGCACACCAAGCAGGAGCTTGCCGAAAAGCTCTACTGCAAGGAGCACTGCACCATCAGCTTTATCTCCAAGCTGCTCAGATACAAGCCGTCCCGGGCCCTGCTTGAGAGCACCAGAAAAAGCAAGGCGCAGCGCATAGCCCTCAGAAGCAACTCGGTGCTCAAAGCCGTAAACCATGGCGACAGCAACCTGATCCTCAGCCTGATGGTCATGTTCTATATCATGGGCTGTCGGACCATCTGCGGCTTATCACCCTATGCCGAGCCTTTTGCCACGCAGGGGCTGCCGCAGCAGATCTCCATTCACACAGCCTATGGCGCCTATCTTGCCGTAAAGCAGCTCTTCTCCCTGACCGAGCAGAAAAAACAGCTGTCTGAAAGCCCCTTTACCCTGCCTAACTTCGTGACCTTCTATCACGTGCTCAAAGGGTATTTTGAGCATAAGCTTGATCTGTACTTCTGCAAGAACTGCGGCACCCTGCAGTTCTATTATGTCGATGAATATGAGCGTCACCCGGTAGAATTCGAGTGCATGCTGTGCGGCGGCGAGCTGAACTCCTGTCAGATGCTCTTGAACCTGGTGGCCAAAGAGCAGCAGACGGTCATTCCTTCAGATCTCTGACCTTCTTTAAGAATTCACCTGCGAGGGCCAGATAGGCTCTCGCACCTGAAGAGGATTTGTCATAGAGCATGATCGGACGGCCGGAGGAGGCACTTTCACTGATCCGCTCGTTATAGTTGATAATACTGTCAAACAGCATGCCTTCAAACTGCTCTTCAAGCTCATGGCTGATCTGCTGACTTAATGGATGGGTTTCATCAAAGAGGGTTCTGACAATGCCCAGCAGCTTGATGGAAGCCTCACCGCTGGCATTGAGCTCCTGATAGAGAGCGATGAGCGAGAACATCGAGTCGATGGCAAAATACTCGCAGGGCATCGGAATGATCAGCAGATTGGCCGCGCATAAGGCATTGACAGTCAGCGTATTTAAGGCAGGCGGACAGTCCAGAATAATAAAGTCATAATGTCTGGCAATGCGTGACAGGGCTTTTTTCAGGCGCAGCTTTTCATCCTTTTCCTGATAAAGCGCCACCGGAATTGCCGTGAGATCCTCATGCCCCGGGATCACATCAAAATGACCCTGCGTATAGGTTTTAATGCAGTCATCAATCACATACTCCCCCAGCAGCACTCCTGCAATGGAGCAGTCTGAAGCGGAATGCTCAAAGCCTACGGCCACGGTCGCACTGCAGTGAGGATCGAGATCAACGAGCAGCACCTTGCGCCGCGTGGCGGCTAAGGCACAGCATAAATTAACCGCAGTGGCTGTTTTGGCACTGCCGCCTTTAGGGTTGGCAATTGCGATTATATCTGTCATAAAACCTCTTATCTTTTCCACTTGAAAATAAAACAATTTTCAGATAAAAACAAGGATATAGCCTAAAATACAGTAAGTTAGATCACAGTTTTTCAGCTAAAGCGTAACAAAACGCAGCATTTCTCCTGCATAAGACGGAAAAAAATCCTCAAGTCTGTCAGCTCAGATCAGCCTGTACTCAGGCAGCAGAGCTTTTTTGAAAAAAAATTAAGATAACGCTTGCATCTTCAGACTTTTTTGTCAAAAATACACATTGCATTTTAGCTATGGAGGCGGCGGGAACTCGCTGTAATTCAATGAAAAAAATTACTAAAACTTTTTGTGGACTCCTGTTTCTGTCCAGCGCCTCTGGTGCCCTGGCAGCATCAGATCTGAACATCTGGAACTGGAGTGACTATATGGGGACCGACACCGTAGCCAACTTTATCAAGGCTACCGGACTTAAGGACACCAATTATAGCCTCTTTGATTCAAATGAACTGGTTGAAGCACGTCTGTTATCCGGCCACTCCGGATATGATGCCGTGATGATGGTCAGCTATTACGTGCCGAGACTTGCCAAGGCCGGTGCTCTGCAGCCTATCGATCACAGCAAGATTGCCAACTGGAAGAATCTTGACGAGACCAGAATGAAAACGCTCGCCACCATTGATCCTGACAATAAATTTGCCTATCCATGGACTGAGATCACCATCGGTATCGGCTATAACAAAAAGAAGATTGATGAGATCTTCGGCAAGGATTACAAGATTGAGTCCTGGGATTTTCTGCTGAAAAAGGAAAACTCCGACAAGCTCAAACAGTGCGGCATCGCCATCCTGGACTCGCCTATCGAGATTATCTCCACCGTGATGCATGCCTTAGGCAAGGATCCAGCCTCTGAGAAGGCTTCAGATTACAAGGATGCAGAAAAGCTCCTGACTGCTCTGGCCAGCAACACCGCCTATTTCCACTCCTCAAGATATATCAATGATCTGGCCTCAGGTGAAGTCTGTGCCGTAATCGGCTATTCAGGCGATATTCTGCAGGCAGCTGATCGGGCCAAGAAAGCCGGACAGGATCCTATCGAATATGTGATCCCGAAAAAGGAAGGCAGCCTTATCTGGTATGACTGCTGGGTAGTGCCGAGCGGCGCAGATCACTACGACAACGCCATGAAGTGGTTTAACTATCTGCAGGATGGCGATACCGCAGCTGAGGTCTCCAACGAGATCCGCTATATTCTGCCGATAAAATCTGCCATGGCCAAGCTTGATGACGGCCTTAAGAACAATCCGTCCGTCACCATCGATGACGAGCTGATGAGCAAGATGTACTTTGTCAAGCCAACCACCTCCAAGCTCTCTAAGATCACCAACCGCGTCTGGAACTCCATGAAGTTAAATTCCAGCAAGACTGAAGGTGAAGAAAGCAGCGGCGGCTGGGAATAGCAGACTCAAAGCTTAGGCGCTCTGCGCACCGGCATAAAGACCTTCCTCAATCCAGGAAGGTCTTTTTTTCTGCACTAAAATCAGTGTGACTTAGGCCTAAGCAGCGCACCTGGGGCCTGTTTGAGCAGAGTCACCTCAAGACTGTCAGGACTCTGCCCCTGAGATCTGAAGAAATCGAGCAGCTCAGGCGTGCTGAAGAGCTCCTCCTTGGCCTTGTGGGTGGCAGCACCCAGTGCCTCAAGCCCCAGAGCATACGGGCAGTCTGGCGGATAGCTTGCCTGACCCGGTTCACCTTTATAGGCTTTAAGCTCAATATTCAGCGCATGGTGCTGCAGGAAGGAAAACTTGGTGGTGATATTATGCAGAAACGACGGATCCTGAATAAACAGCGCAAAATCCTGACTCATAGTCACAATCCAGTGGGACGGATCCTGCGGATCGATTTTCCTCACCGAATAAGTTAAAGCCGAGTGAGTGGTGTCATCCTTATAGCCTGCGGCCACAATGTCCTTGTACCAGGGATCGCTCTTGAGCACCTCCTCAAAAAAATCCTCGGGAGCAAGCTTCTGCCCCAGCGAGAACTGAAACTGCACCTTGGAGTGAGCCTCAATCTCCTGCCGTTTGTGCTCCGTAACCGTGTCAGGATTGCCGTCCATAGGCTGCGACTCCTGCAGATCGACAGGCTCGGTCACATGCACATGCTCATCCTGCGAGATTAAGGCATAGTTCTCCTCAGGATTAGGAATATACTGCCCGTCCTCGCCTTCCTCATCGGTGAAATACTCAAGCTCACCCTCTTCTAAGGTTTCAGGCGCTGACTCTTCAGTACTGGTGAACGGATTGACCAGCTCTGCCTCTGTCTGAGGCTTACTCTGCTCCTGTGCAGCATTCTGCTTCTGCTGATCTTCAAACCAGCTCTCCTGCTCTAAGGCAGCTGCCTGAGAGGCAGCGAGCTTCTCCTCGGCACTCAGAGGCGCAACTTCAGTGCTTAAACTGAACTCATCGCGTGGCTGCGGCTCTGCCGCTCTTGGCGGTGCGCTCCGTCCCTGCTCCTGCCCGCTAATCATGGAGTCAATCAAAGCTTCGGTATCAGACACCACATTTTTAAGCTGGGTACGGCCGCTTTTACGGAAGGCCTCTTTTTTCTTATCAATATACTGTTTTAAAGAGAAGATATACGCCAAAACCTCATCGGCATAATCCTTAAGCGCAATCTCCGGGGACTGCGTGTTTTGAGTCTGAGGTTTCGGAACTTTCTTAAACTCTGGTTTACTAACCTGTACCCTGGCCTCAGGCTCGCCCTGCTTTAAGATCTGCTCAAGCTCTGAGGAGAAGGCAGAGTTTTCGGTCTTATGCGTGACGATCTTCTGCTTGAGATTGTCTAAGGCATGAGCAATGGTCTTATAACTAAGATTATCCTGTTCTGCTGCTTGAGTATCAGCTGCGCTGTCTGCATAGGCAGAGTCAGGCTCCTGAAAATCTGCAGCAGGAAGCTGACTCTGAGTAAAGGCAGCCTCAGTCTGCGCTACTGCCTGCACAGGTTCGTCTGCAGCAGTTTCTAAGGCAGGTGCTACAGGAGACTGAGCAAGGGCAGCCTCAGGCTGCACTACTGCCTGCACAGGTACGTCTGCCGCTGTTTCTAAGGCAGGAGCTAAAGGAGGCTGAGCCAGGGCTGCCTCAGGCTGCACTACTGCCTGCATAGGTACGTCTGCAGCTGTTTCTAAGGAAAAGGCAGGAGTTTCTGAGGCACTGAGAGTCAGCTCCGCTACCGGCTGAGTCAGCGGCGGTCTTTCTCTGAGGCTCTGACTTAGAGTCTCCTCTTCACCTATCCAAGCTTTTTTTTTTCGGGAGTAAAGGCCAACAGACGCAGCAGCGCCATATCAAAGACCTGAGAGCCATCTGATGCGGTTTTGTACTCTAAAAGTCCCTGCAGCGCAATCTGATAGTAAAGCTGCAGAGTCTTGGCATCAAATCTTGAGGCATAGGCCAGAATATGCTCAGGCATACTGAACACATCAAGCTTAGTCTGCTTGGTGAACTGATAGAGAGCCAGATCATGAAAGGTCAGCACCAGCTCATCCAGAAGATTTTTATAATTAGGCGCCAGCTGATGAATGGAGTTTAAAACCTCGCTCAAAGTCAGCGTCGGCTGTGGGCTTAACAGCTCGAGGATGCTGCCGATCAGACCATCTCCTGCCGTACCGAGCATGGCAATGACGCTTTTTTCCTGCAGCGAGCCTGAGCCTAAGGCCAGAGCCTGATCGCATAAAGACAGAGCATCGCGCATACTGCCATGCGCAGCTCTGCTCAGCAGGCGGATCGCCCCATCCTCATAAGCTATCTGTTCTTTATTGCAGATATTCAGAAGCTGTCTGCCGATCTGCTCAAGCGATAAAGCCTTCAGGGAAAACTGCAGGCAGCGTGAGAGCACCGTAGCCGGGATCTTCTGCGGATCGGTGGTAGCCAGAATGAATTTCACATACTCAGGCGGCTCTTCTAAGGTTTTGAGCAGCGCATTGAAGCTGCTCTGCGAGAGCATGTGCACTTCGTCGATAATATAGATTTTATAATGCGAGGTTGGCAGTGCCGGAGGATACAGGGTATTGTCCAGAATCTTGCGGGTATCATCCACCTTGGTCTGGGAGGCGGCATCGATTTCAAAGACATCAGGATGCACTCCCTTGGCGATCATCTGGCAGTTGTCACATTTAAGGCAGGGCTCATAGGTGATCCCTTTCTCGCACTGCAGGCACTTAGCCAGAATGCGTGCAATCGTGGTTTTACCGATCCCTCGTGTCCCGGTCAGCAGATAGGCATGATGAATCCTTTTGGTCTCAAGCGCATTGCGCAGAGCCGCAATGACATGCTCCTGCCCTATAACATCCGCAAAGGTCTGCGGACGGTATTTTCTGGCTAAGGCTTCATATTCAGGGAGAGAGGAATCGCTCATCAGAGTTTAATGTCCTGGAAACTTCACGAGAGAGACACACTCAAGACCGTACTTGTCCTCAATCAGCTTGCGGCCAGGCAGATCCATAAGCTCAATGACAAAGGCAGTGGCAACCACCTGTCCCTTAAGTCTGCCGACCAGCTTGATCATGGCCTCTACAGTACCGCCGGTGGCCAGCAAGTCATCAAGAATCAGGACTTTATCACCCGGTCTTATCGCATCAGCATTAATCTGCAGCGTATTGGTTCCGTACTCTAAGGTATAGGATTCTTCAATGGTGGCACGCGGCAGCTTGCCTGGCTTACGCACCATCACAAAGCCCGCGCCGATTCTGGCAGCCAGCGGTGCGCCAAAGATAAAGCCGCGGGATTCGGCGGAAATAATCTTGTCAATGTGGGCATCCTTGAAGATGTTCTCAAGCAAATTGACCGATAAGGCAAAAGCCTTAGGATTGGCACACAGGGAGGTAATATCCCTGAACAGAATGCCTGGCTTAGGAAAATCCGGTACGCTGGCAATACTCTCTTTAATTACTGCACAATCCGCTGCATAAGCCGCTAGCTTGGACTCATCAAACATGTTGGTCTACCCCACACTTATAAAATAAAACAACGTCCAATTATAATTTTATTCCCGGAAATCTACAATGTTTGCCAAGTTTATACCTTATTTTAACTGTAAAAAGCGTCTAAAGGCAGCCATACTGCCGGTCTTTTCATAGCTAATATTTTGATTAAAAAAAGGTTGTTATGCTAGAATAAACGCAGTAAGAAGTCTCAGCAGGCTTCTGCTTAAAAGATATTTATTTGATCTTGATAAATAATTTATTTTGATTACTCGACAGATACCCTTAGGGTATTTTTTTTAAATATGCTAGCTAAGTCTAAAAATCCAGCCTTTGAGGCGGTCATGTTTGATCTTGACGGCACGCTGCTTGACACTGCCCCGGATCTGATTGCCGCCTGTCAGCATACTCTGCACAAGTTCAACTATCCGGCGCCTGACGCTGAGGTGATTTTAAGCAAGGTCACCTCCGGCATGCGCGAGATGTTAAAGCTCGGTGTGCCTCAGGAACAGTGGGCAAGCGCCGGAATAGACACGGTGATGCGTGAGGAATTTGCCAGCTACTATCTTGAGCATATCTGTGTCCACACCAGACCCTTTGCCGGAATTGAGGACCTGCTCATAAAGCTCAGAAGTTCGGGGCTTAAAACGGCCGTGATCACCAATAAATATGAAAAGATGGCCCGCAAGCTTTTTGGAAAATTTGATTTTACCAAAGAGTTTTCCGTGATTTTAGGCTGTGACAGTCTACAGCATGCCAAGCCCCACCCTGAGCCCCTGCTCAAAGGCATGGAGCTTTTGGGGGTCAGTGCGGACAGGACCCTCTATGTAGGCGATCATCGCAATGATATTCTGGCAGCCAGGGCAGCCTTATGCAAAAGCTGTGTCGCCCTGTGGGGTTATGGCGGGCATGAGTGCGGGGATCCTATGAGCTGGCAGGCTGACTACAGTGCTCAAACCCCGCAGGATCTGTGCGCACTGTGTAACTTAGCTTAGTTTTAAAGAGGTCGCTATGTCTCTTAACTCAAAATTTTATGGTCTGCTGCTGTTGCTCTGTGCGGTACCGGCACAGGCTGTCAATATTTACTCTAAAGACGGTGTGCAGTTTGACGTGTTCGGACGCGTGCAGGCAGTGGGCGTCAACAGTCATGCCGCCAGGGTGCTCAACTCCGAGCAGAACCCGTCAGGCAAAGGAACCATTCAGTCCAGTGCCAGACTGGGCATTGCCGGACGCTCCAAGCTCAACGACACCTTCAGTGCCATCGGGGTGGCTGAATTTGAATTCCGCTCAAGCTCAGACCAGACCCGCCTGCGCTATGCCTATGCCGGCGTCGATGCCAACCGCTTCGGCATTCTCACCTTCGGCCGCGGCGACAGCGCCTACTATACAGTGGCAGGTGTCACCGATATCTATCACCGCCTTGATTCAAGAGTGAATGATTACTATCTGTTAGGCGAGCAGCGCTCCGGTCAGATCATGTACAGCCTGTCGGCTATGGGCTGGGATCTGCGCGCCTCCTATAATACAGCAGTCAATGAGCTGGACGAGATCTTCAATATCAAGCGCAATTATGCCATAGCTGTCTCCACTCATCTTGCCAACTCCGTATCCTTAAGCTACGGCTATGCCATGACTTATTTCTCCTATAGCGGCGATACCGAGCTAAATCAGAGTGCGCAGACCAGTTTCTTCAAGCAGACCCTCTCGAGGATGCATCACACCCAGGATGAGGAGTTTCTGCTCAATGCAAGACCGGGCTGGCGGCGCGATGTAGGCGCAGCTCTGAGCTACGGCATTTTCGGCGAAGGCCTCTATGCCGCGCTTGTCTACAGCGCCAGCAAATATGACGGCTACAGCCATCATGTGGCGAGCTACGAGGCAGTGGCAGACTATACCATGCAGTGCGGTTTAAGCTTTACGGCAGGCTATGGTCAGCAGCGCTTTGGCAGCCGCATCATCATGTCGGATCTCAATTTAGGCCTGGGCTACAAACCAGTGCCTAATTTCAAGATCTTTGCTGAAGCTCAGCTTGATCTGGGCGCCTCACCTGAAAAACTCTATGGTCAGGATTATATCGAGCGCTATGCGCTTGCAGAAAATAAATATGTTTTAGGCGCAGAACTGGATTTTTAATGCTAAAATTAGGGCAGTTTTTTTTAGAGTGGACTGAACATGAAATTATTTAAATTACTCAAAGCTTCTTGTTTAATCGGTTGTTCTGCCATCGCGCTGCAGGCTGCAGCTGACACCGGCTTCAAAGTGCCTATGAGCTACAATATCGAGCTCGTTGACGGTCTGGATGAGCCAGAAGAGTACAGCAGAATGAACCGCCTCATTACGCTGTCACCTGGCCGTCATCAGATTGTGGTCAGATTCGGTGACAATTTTGACCGTGACAAGGGCATTGTGCAGTCCGCCAACCCTCTGGTGATCGATATCTATGCCCTGCAGCAGGATCAGGTCATCACCTTTGATTATCCGGCCATTACCTCCGACGATGCCGCCCATCGCTTTGCCCGTGAGCAGAAGGTTACCCTCTGTGATGTCAACGGCAAGCCGATTCCGGCAAACGTGGCCGAGTATTTCCTCCTGACCTCCGAGAACGGTTTTACCGTACTGCGTGACTATCGGCAGGAACTGATGTCTTTAGGCAGACTGTATGCTCCGGCCTATGTGGCAGGTGCCAACCGCGGCATGGGTATGACTGAATACGGTACTCCGACCATCAAGGCTGAAAACACCGGCAACCTGCTGACCGCCGGAGCTCCTTCCAATATCACCATGGATGCGCCTAATACCAGCTATGAGCAGGAAAGCGGTATGAGCACCACTACCAAGGGCAAAAAGAAAGGCTCTGTCTCTCTAAATCAGCTCGTGAACCTCTACAATAAGGCTGATGATCAGACCAAGCTCAAATTTGTCCAGTATGTAATGTCTCATTAATCCTTATTTAGTCAGATCTTTAAGCCGTATGCTCTTGGGTATGCGGCTTTTTGCTAGGAAAAATTTACTCATAAACCCTGGTTAAACATATGAAAAATCGTTATCTTTATTTCATGGCTGCAGCTCATTTCTGCAATGATATCAATACCGGCGCCCTGCCTGCTCTGCTGCCTTTTTATGTCAGCTACTACGGTATGGACTATACCTCCATCGCAGGTCTGCTCTTTGCCGGCAGCTTTCTCTCCTCAGTGATCCAGCCGCTGTTTGGCTATCTTGCCGACCGCAAATCAAGGCAGTGGTTCATGGGCTTTGGCATCATGGTCACCGGCGGTTTTTTGGGCATTACAGGTCTGCTGCAGAACTACTGGGCGATTTTTACCGCCATCACCATCATGGGTATCGGCAGTTCCATTTTCCATCCTGAGGCTGCCCGTCTGGTCAATGCCCTGGCCGGTGAGAAAAAGGGCAAAGCCATGAGCATCTTCTCAGTAGGCGGTAACGCAGGCTTTGGCGTCGGACCGCTGCTCGTGGTCTTTCTAATCACCAATTTCGGGCTGGAAGGCTCACTGTTCTTCTGCGCTCTCTCGCTGGTAATGGGTGCGCTGATGCTGCTCTTTGCCAAAAGGATTGTGAATTCCGCCACCAGGGTGACTCAGGTGGATCTCAAAGGCGACAGCACTGCAGCACCCGAGCCTGTCTATGACAATGACTGGCCGAACTTCGGCAAGCTAACCTTTGTCATTATTCTGCGCTCCACGGTTTCAGCAGGTGTGCGCGGCTTCCTGCCGCTGTTCTGCATTCAGGTCATCCTGGCCAGCCATGCAGTAGGCACCGCCACGCTGTCCCTGCTCTCGGTAGCCGGCATCTTTGCCACCCTCATCGGCGGCTACCTTGCAGATCGCTACGGCTATGCCAGAATTCTGAAAATCGGCACCATCTGCATGGTCCCGATCCTGTTTATGATGGTCTATTTTGAGAATATTGCCGTAGTCTATCTGCTCTTAATCCCGCTGAGCCTAAGCGTACAGGGTACCTATTCATCCTTTGTGGTCATGGGCCAAAGCTATCTGAGCAAGAATGTCGGCTTTGCCTCGGGCATCACTCTGGGTATTTCCTTCAGCGCAGGCGGCATGCTGGTGCCGGTCATCGGCAACTATGCTGACCATTACGGGATCTCGCAGGCCATGTGGCTGATTGTGATTATCGCCACCCTCTGTGCTCTAGGCTCGCAGTTCCTGCCGGAGCCTAAGAGTCTGCTCAAGAAAAAGGCTGCTTGAGCAGCCCTCAAAGCTAAAAAATCAGGTCGCTGACCTGATTTTTTTTGCCACCTCATCTTGCTGTCTTAGGCACCATAGATGATTACAAGCCACTCTGCCACTGTTGCCTGCTGCAGAATTTAGGCTGCAAAGCAGGCTTAGACAGGAACAAAAAAGGCCAGACCTGAGTCTGACCTTTAGCTGTTTAAAAGTCTGCTTAGACGCGCAGCTTATCCATCATGGAATTGAGCTCGGAGAGCTTACCTACTGAGGAGTTAACCTCGTTCTGGGCTAAATCCACCTGAGAGGTCAGCTCATCAGCACCGCCGCGAATACTCTGCATATTGGAGGAGATCTCCGCAGTAGCAGTGTTCTGCTCTTCAGCAGCCGTAGCAATCTGCGTGATCTGTCCGTTCACGTTGCTGACGTTGGACATCACCTCGTTGAGCAGCTGCTGCACCTTGCTGGTCTTATCGGCAAGCACATTCATGTTCTCCAAAGACTCCAGCATGGAGGTGTTGGCGGTATTGGCATCATTCTGGATCTTGGTCACCATCTTGATGATTTCCTGAGTGGAAGATCCGGTACGTGAAGCCAGCGCACGCACTTCGTCAGCTACCACGGCAAAGCCCTTGCCTGCTTCACCGGCACGGGCAGCTTCAATGGCGGCATTGAGGGCCAGAAGATTGGTCTGACCTGCAATCTCTTCAATGGTCTGCACAATGGAGCCAATCTTCTGGGACTGATCCACAAGTCCCTGAATGTGTTCAGCGTCGATTCTGGATCTGCCCACCTGAGCGCGGATGTCATCAATAGTATTCTGCACTTCATTCACGCCGTTCTGTGTGGTTCTGGTGGTTTCAGCCGCATCCGAGGCTGCACTCTCGCAGTTCTTGGCAATTTCAGAGGTGGTGGAGACCATCTCGTCAGCGGCCGCCGCCACGGTCATGGCACGACCCTGGGTATTATGAGCCTCATTGTTGATCTGACCGGTAATATCATTGATGCCGGTCATATTCTGCTGAATTTCTGCGGTCATCTGCTTGATGGAATGAACATTGTTCTGCCAGATCTTACGCATGGACTCCAGCGAATTTAACAGTTTGCCCAGCTCGTCAGTACGACTCGTCTTAATCGGAGTGGCCAGATCGCCGTCGGAAATATTCTCGGCACTCACGACTGCCTGATTGATGGAGGAGGTGATCGCATTGGAGAGCATCATGGCGATGATCAGCGCCGAGGCAATGGCAATCAGAGCCACCGTACCAATGACGATCAGCGGTACGGAGCTGTTGAGCTTCTCTACGCCAACCACGACTTCATTAATCACTTCTGAGGCAAGTCCGTTGGAAATAGACAGGGCCTTACCCATTTCAGGGAAGACCACATCCACGTAAAGATCCTGTGCTGCAGCCTGATTGGAAGCTCTCAGCACCGGAATCATTTCATTGCGGTAAACCTGCACGTAATGGTTGATCAGCTTGCGCATCTCATCTATTTCCTTCTGCCGAGGATCACCAGCCTTTGACAAGGAGCCGACCAAAGTCTGCAGTTTCTCGATAGCTTTCTCGCAGCCCTGTTCACTCTCCGGTGTAAAGGTTTTTACACGGGCCTGGAAGTTGAAGATAAAACCACGCACCGCAGAAATAGCATTGCTCACACCATTAATCTTTTTATATTTCTGATCAATATTGACATGAGTTTCGCTTGCTACATTTAAGATACCGTTTAAATTGATTGCCGCGGTAAAACTGATGAGAATAGTAAAGAAGATCATCGCGCCAAAAGCCAACATCAGTTTAGCCTTGACGCTCAAACCTTTTACCGCTCTGCCTTTATTTTCTGCCATTCAAAGCTCCTTGTTAAATAAAAATAAATACATGCTGCCTAAATCTGCATTAGCAACATTATATTTACTTGAATTGTTCCTAAATAAAACTTCTGTCATAAAAATATAAAAAAAGCGAGCAATCTCAAAAAAATTTGAATAATAAGCTATTAGCGGAATCTGTACTGAATTTACACACGAATTCGCGAAAAATTTGAAAAAATAGTCTCTGCTTCTCAAATTTCTGCATGACTTAAGTCTTAAATCAGGCAAAAAAAAGCTGTCCTGACCTAAATATTTTGTAGACTTAACATTCAGGATGTAAACAGTTCTAACCGACATCTGATATATCAAATTCTGTAACCAACATAAGGATCTTAAACTATGAACTGGTTTTACGCATTGGGGGTCAAGGCTAAGCTGCTCTGTGCCTTTTTAGTGGTAATTCTGTTTACCTGCATCATTTCAGTGACCGCCCTGGTCAATATCAATAACAACAAACGGGTGGCAGGCTATGTGGACGCAACCCTGACCAATGACTACGGCAAGATCTCAAAGCTTCTCTCAAGTCTTGATACCTTCAGATCGCAGGCCTTCAGCTTTAATGCCGCACTCATCAATTTCACTGACGAGGCATCAGCTGCGGTAGAACAGAACTTCACGCAGATGCAGCAGAATCTTAAGGAGGTGCTGCAGCTCCCTGACCACCGCGAGCAGATTGCCAAGATCAGGACCGGAGTTGAACAGCTCATCACCTGCTACCGGGACGAGATGTACCCGTTCCTCGATAAGGGCTATGCCGTAGATGCCCGCAAGGTGTTTGTCGAACATCTCTATCCTCTGATCGAGAAGACCGAGCATCAGCTCGAGGGCCTTGGCAATGCCGAGCTTAAGGATGTCAATGCCCAGGTCAAGGGTCTGAGCAGCAATACGCCGCTGCTGATAGTCGCCGCCGTCACCCTGTGCGCGCTGATCATCGCCCTCTTCATTGCTTTTGCCTTCTCAAACGGCATTGTCAAAACCCTCAAATACGCCGTGTCCATGGCCAAGCTCATCGCCTCAGGCGATCTCTCAGAGCCTATCAAGGTCAAAGGCAGAGATGAGTTCGGTCAGCTGCTGCAGGGCCTTGAAGGCATGCGCAGGGACTGGAATCAGAACGTCTCCCATATTATTTCAAGCTCCAATCATGTACAGCAGGCGGTAACCACCATCAATGAGGTCACCAATCAGATCAACAGCGCCGCCGAAAACACCCAGAACCGTTCGGTCACCGTTGCAGCAGCAGCTGATGAGATGGTGTCCACCACCTCGGATATTGCGAAAAACTGTGAAAATGCCGCAGCGACTGCCGAGCAGGCCAATACGGTAACCCAGGATGGCGTCAGCAGAGTACAGAACACCATTGAGAGCATCAAGAATCAGGTGATTAAGTCTAAAGAGGATGCCGAGCTCGTGCAGACCCTCGTCGATCAGGCCCAGAAGATCGGCTCCATCGTGCAGACCATCGATGATATTGCCGGGCAGACCAACCTTCTGGCGCTCAACGCCGCCATTGAGGCAGCCCGCGCGGGCGAAGCCGGCAAAGGCTTTGCCGTGGTGGCCGATGAAGTGCGTGCTCTGGCCTCCCGTACCTCCAATTCCACGCAGGAGATCACCAAGATGGTCGCCCGCATTCAGCAGGATGCCAACTCTGCCAATGTCTCCATGCAGGAGTCAGTCAGCAATATGGATAATCTGGCAGCTGAAACCGGCAATATTGAAGGGGTCTTAAACGAGATCACAGGTCAGGTAGGCAGCGTCAACAGCCAGATCACTCAGATCGCAACGGCAGCTGAAGAGCAGACCACCGCCACCTCGGAGATCTCCACCAATATGCAGAACATTACCTCAGCCTCTCATGAGCTTGCCGAGCAGGTGGTCAATGCCAAGGCTGAAGTGGAAAAATCCATCGGGATCCTCGCAGAGATGACTGCCGCCATGGAGAAAATCAAGGTCTAAACCTCAACCTAGAGATCGTGCAGAGCATCATAAATGCGTTCAGCAAGCTCTGCACTGATCCCGGGAACCTTTTTCAGATCATCAAGCCCAGCCCGCTTCACTTCCTGCATGCCGCCCAGATGCTTTAGCAGTGCCTGCCGACGCTTTGGCCCTACCCCCGGCAGCCCTTCCAGGGTCGAGGTTACTCTGGCCTTCTGCCGGCGCTGCCGATGTCCCGTAATCGCAAAGCGGTGCGCCTCATCGCGGATATGCAGCACCAGCTGCAGCGCTGGAGAGCTGAGGTCAAGATGCAGCTCCTCATGAGTATAGCCGATGATCAGGGTCTCAAGCCCCTCCTTGCGCCCTTCTCCCTTGGCCACGCCGACCAGCAGCGGCTCCCGGTCAGGATGTTCGGCAAATAAAGCTCCCAGCACCTCCTCGGCCTGCTTGAGCTGTCCCTTGCCGCCGTCGATGAAGATGACCTCCGGCAGTTCGGCACTGTCCGGATCCCTGTAGCGGCGTGTGAGTACCTGATGCATGGCCGCAAAGTCATCGCCGGGGGTAATCCCTTCGATATTAAAGCGCCGATAGCGGGACGAGTCTGGCCCCTCGCGGTTGAAGCTGACGCAGGAGGCCACGGTGAGCTCGCCCTGCGTATGTGAAATATCAAAACATTCCAGATGCTCAATGCCCTCACGCTTTAGAAGCTGCTCTAAAGCTTCAATGCGCACTCTGGCATGCTGCTCGGCAATCAGCCGGGATTTTAAAGAGGCCTCGGCATTAGCGGCAGCAAGGCGCATGAAGCGGGCCCGATGCCCTCTTAAGTCAGAGGCAAAGCGGATTTTCTGGCCAAACTGCCTGAAAATAGCCTCGCTCAGGGCCTGAGTGGGCAGCTCATGCTCAAGCAGGATCTCCCTGGGCAGAAAATCAGAGCGCTGCTCGCTTAAATAAAACTGCTCGAGGAAGGTTTCAAGCAGCTCCTGCTCAAAATCAAGCCCGCTAAGCTTGGGGAAATAGGAACGGGTGCCTAGAATGCGCCCCTTGCGGATAAACAGCACATGCACACAGGCCACCCCCTGCTCCGTATGGGAGGCGATCACATCCAGATCGCTGTCCACCTCGGCATCCACCGCCTGCGCTTCCTGTACATGGCGCAGCGCCAGCAGCTGATCGCGCACCTTGGCGGCCTCTTCAAATTTAAGCTGTGAGCTTAAGCTCTCCATGCGCTCGGACAGATTATTGAGCAGCGTCTGATTCTGACCTTTCAGAAACAGTCTGACCAGCTCCACCTGCTCCTGATAATAGCGCTCGGCCTCCTCGCTCATCGGTACACAGGGCGCCAGACATTTGCCGATCTGCGCCATCAGGCAGGGTCTGGAGCGATGCGCATAGACCGTATCGCTGCACTGTCTGATGGGAAAGAGCTTCTGCAGGAGCTTAAGGCTCTCCTTGACGGCTGAGGCATCCGGCAGCGGACCAAAATACTCGCCGCCCGCCTTCTTGGCTCCGCGATGATAGTAAAGGCCCGGATGACGATGCCTGCTGAGCAGAATATAGGGATAGGACTTGTCATCGCGCAACAGAATATTGTAATGAGGCTGATACTGCTTGATGAGATTATTCTCAAGGATTAAGGCCTCAGTCTCAGAAAAGGTTACTGTAAATTCAATATGATGGATATGTTCAACCAGAGCCCGGGTCTTTAGATTAACCTCCCGCAGAAAATACTGCGAGAGCCTTTTTTTCAGATCTTTGGCCTTACCCACATAGATCACGGTGTTCTCATCCCCATACATACGGTAGGAGCCGGGACGGTTGGGCACCGTCTTGAGAAATTCCTTATAATCAAAAGCCATGCTTAGTCTCCTCTGCGCTGCAGCACCGCGCGCAGATTATACTGCTCTGAAACCATCAGACCGCCGATGATCAGAATAATGCCGGCTACAGTATACACCGTGGGTCTTTCATAAATAAGCACGCTGGCCGCCACAGTGGTGACCACCGGCTGGGCATAGATATAAATCGAGGTTTTCACGGGACCTATGAGCCTGACAGCCCTATTCCACAGCAGAAAGCCAAGAGCCGAGGCAAGGACGCCTAAAAACAGCAGATTGGAGCACACCAGAGGCTCTAGGAGCGTGCCCGCCTCAATGCTTACTCCGTAAAGCGGCAGCATCAGAAGCAGCAGGAGAAGCGAGCAGGCAAAGGTGGTCAGAGTGATCTGCAGCGTGGCATATCCAAGCGTCACCAGCCTGCGGATGGTCAGCGTATACAGGGCCCAGCTTAAGGCCGCCAGCAGAGCGAGCAGATCTCCTGCGACATTGAGCTTAAGCTCAAGTGAGTGCCACCACAAAAGCACGGTGCCCAGCATGGCCAGCGCAAAACCGATAAAGAAGGAAGCGGACAGCTGCCCGCGCTGCCCGAAAAGCTGATTGAGCAGCGCAGTAAACAAAGGTGCAGTCGAGACGATCACCGAGACATTGGAGGCAAAGGAATAGCTCAGAGCATTGTTTTCAAAAATAAAATAAAGATTATTGCCAAAGAGTGCCGCCAGCAGGCACAAAAGCGTATAGCGCCGGTCAAAAAAACGCGGCAGCGTGCGCGTCAGGAGAGTGAGGCTGAAAAAAGCTATCAGCGTGCGGCACAACAGCACCTCAAAAGGGCTCAGGCTGCTCAGCAGCACCTTGGTGGAAACAAAGGTCAGCCCCCAGATCAATATGGTGAAAATACAGTAGATATGTCCGCTCAGATCCCGCATCTTCTCTTGTTAATCCTGACTTTGATGATAATTTATCCCTGCATCTTAACTTAATTCTTTTAAAAATTTAATTTTTTTTGACGAATATCAAATTTTCGTATCTTTTTGGCGCGTTTTTTGATATGTTATGCCTTAAAAATCAGGAGACAATGCAGCTTTAGCATTAACCTAGATCATGACAAGTAGCTTCGTCACAAAATGATTAAGAATTTTTTTAATAAAAACAATAATAAAGCAGAGGATCTGCAGCATAAGGCGGATAAGGGTTTATTCAGTCAGGTTAAACATAACCAGAACCCAAGAAAGCCTCATCAGGAGCCCGTCTTTTTCTCAGAAGGCAATCTTGCCTCTCAGGGGGATGACTTTCCTCCACAATTTAATGATCCTTCTGAACAGACCAGAGTGATGCGCACCCGCGCAATCGATCTGGCCACTTTAGATCAGCATCAGGGTGAATTTCGCGATCAGCTGCAGGCTCAGGATCTTAAGCAGGCCTTAAATCAGGCTGAGCAGGATCAGAGCAGCGATGACGATCTTATTTATGCCGGTCCGGGAGAGCCTCTGGATCCGACGCTGCGCAGACAGCAGCACCTCAAACAGGAAGCTACACCTGAAACCAGGCCTGCTGATGAAGGCCCTATCTATTATGCCGGCGCTGATGCGCCTAAGCTTTCCACTCCCGAGGAGCGGGCCAGACGCAGAGCAGAACTGAGCAAACCCAAGGCCGAAGAAGAGGATCACTATGACGGCCCGGTTTATCTGATCGGACCTAAGAAAAAATCTCAGCCTGACAAAAGTGAGCAGGACACAGGTCCCATCTATTATGCCGGCGCCTACGGTCCTAAGATGCGCGATACCCTCAAGCCTAAGCTTGAAGAGAAGCTGGAGAAGAGCGAAGAGGCCCGCGTCGAGGCCATGCTCGAGCGTACCTCAGAGGAGCTCGAAGGTGTCACTCCTGCACCTTTAGATATGCTCGAAGGCTATAATGACAGCCTCGAGTCAGACAGCAACTATGCTGAATCAGAACACCTGCAGCAGATTGAAAAAATTCCTTTTGCGCTGCAGTGCAAACTTTATATCAGACAGTTTATCGCCGCCTTCTTTACGCATACCACTCTGAATGTGGCGCTGCCTAAAATTTCACTCAAGCTCGGTCCCTGCTACCCAAGCTCGATGCCGGTACCTTATTTTGTGCTCGGTCTTACGCTCGGACTCTTCCCGCTGCTGCTCAAGGATTATGCGGACACCCAGCTGATCGCCACACTGGCCTTTGTCTGGTTTGCCGCTCTCACCGGACTTACCGGCTATCGGGGACTGGTGAGCATGTGCGCCAAGCTGGCCAGAAGGAGACCGGATACTATCCTGCAGAGTGTGGTGGTCTTTCTCTATATGATGAGCTTTGTCACCCTCTTTGAAGCGGTGCTGCTGCTCTTTCCGCCAAGCTTTAATCTGGCCTTAGGTCTCGGCGTGGTCCTGATGATCGCAGCCTGTGCCGCCACCAGTTTAAACTATGGACTCAGACAGGATCTGATGGATTTCTACGGTTCTCTGACCCTGACCGGGCTGCTGATGACCCTGGCTGTGACCGTGCTGGTCAGCTATCTTATCCTGACTCCGCTGATGGCTACCTCTCTTTTGGGGGTGGCCCTGCTCTTCAGAGTCATCGTAGGACAGCTGCTCTATATCGGACATGCGCGGGCCTCACGCAGTATTGTGACCGGCTGCGGCTATCTTGTCCTGCTGCTGCTCTTTCTGGATCTGCTCTTCTTTGCACCGTCCCTCGGCTTTCTTAGTGATCTGCTAATCTAGCTTGTCTGGATACTGACACAGCGCTCTGACCACGCACTGCGCGCAGCGTGGTTTGCGCGCCTGGCAGACATGTCTGCCATGCAGCAGCAGATAGTGATGGGCATCCTGAGCAAACTCTGCGTCAACCAGTTCGGGCAGCGCACGCTGCACCTGCTCGGCGGTCTTGCCCAGGCAAAAGCCGCTGCGGTTGCAGAGCCGGAAAATATGGGTATCAACCGCGATGGTGGGCTGATGAAAGGCCAGATTGAGCACCACCAGGGCCGTCTTGCTGCCAACTCCAGGCAGTGCGATGAGCTGATCATAGCCAGCCGGCACCTGATTGTGGTACTTATCTGCTACAATCTCAGCGAGCTGCTTTAAGTGCAGGGCCTTGTTCTTCCAGAGGCCCAGGGTTCTGATAAGCGCCTCGATTTCACTGAGCGGCAAAGCCTTGAGAATTTGCGCATCAGGGGCCCGTGCAAACAGCGCCGGAGTTACCCGGTTGACCTGCTCATCGGTAGTCTGAGCAGAGAGCATCACGGCACAGAGCAGTTCAAAGGGATTGGAGAAATGCAGCGCACTCTGAGGATGAGGATTCTCCTGCCTGAGCAGGGACATAAAGCGTGTCCTCTGCGCAGCAGTTAGGGAAGATGATAATTTTTTGCAATTTTTTTGCTTTATTAGGCTAAGTCCATTATGATCTAGCTTTGAATTTTTTTCGGTCATCAGTTTTTCACGTTATGAGTCATTACCTATTGTTATTTTTTGGGGCGGCCATTGTCAACAACTTTGTTCTGGTGCGCTTTTTAGGACTCTGTCCCTTCATCGGGGTATCCAATCAGATCACGGCGGCCTTCGGCATGGGCATGGCCACCACCCTGGTGCTTTTGATCTCAGCGGCATGCTGCTATGGCGTAAACACCTATCTTTTGCTGCCTTACGGGCTGCAGTCGATGGATCTCATCTTCGACATTCTGGTGATCGCTCTCACCGTACAGCTCTTTGAGATTTTAATCCGCGTCGTGTCACAGAATCTCTACAATGCCCTGGGCATTTATCTGCCGCTCATCACCACCAACTGTATTGTCTTAGGTCTGGTGCTGCTCAACGGCGTGCTGGAATTCAACCTGACCGAGGCTCTGGTCTTCTCAGGCGGTGCCGGAACCGGCTTCTGCCTGGTGCTGGTGCTCTTTGCCGCCATCCGCGAGAGACTGAACATGTCAGATGTGCCTGAACCTTTTAAAAACACCGCTATAGCGCTCATCACTGCAGGGCTGATGTCGATGGCCTTTATGGGCTTTGCGGGCTTTTCAGGGAGTGCGGTGTAATGATGACGGATCTGCAGCTTACTCTGCTGCTCTGGGTGGGCAGCATCTTGTTTGTACTCGGTACCCTGCTGGCGGTGCTGCGTTCCTTTACGGACAGCAAAATCAGCAGCGATCAGAAACGTCTTGAGAATGTGCTGCCGAACATGAACTGCGGTCAGTGCGGCTATCCGAGCTGCTCAGCCTATGCTCAGGCACTGATCAATGAAGAGGTGCCCTGCAATCTCTGCCATCCCGGCGGACCAGAGATCAGCAAGAACATAGCCACGGTGCTCGGTCGTCAGGTGCCTGCTTCCGTGGATTTTGACAGCTCACTCTTCATGCCGCGCAAGGTGGCCTATATTCATGGCAGTGAATGCAACGGCTGTGACAAATGCAAGCGTCACTGTCAGGTCGATGCCATCGAAGGCGGAATCAAGGCGGTGCACTATATCGATAATCAGTACTGCATAGGCTGCGGAGACTGCGTGGAGTCCTGCCCGCAGAAATGCATCGAAATGATTCGTCTGCCGCAGACCATTGAGCATTATGACTGGCAAATCAAGGCTAAACATCTGTCAGCAGGAGTCAAATAAGATGGAACTAGATAAGCAGCGCCATAAGATTTCCGCCGGCAAAATCTGGAAATTCTTCGGCGGACTCAAGCTAAATGATTTAAAGAACACCTCTGCCGACAGGATTTTAGATCTCAAGCTGCCCAACCTCATCACCCTGCCGATTGACCGACATCTGGGCACAGGCGGACAGGTGCTGGTCACGGTTGGTGAACGGGTCAAACGCGGTCAGCAGCTGACCGCCCCTGACAGTCAGAACAGCAATCTGGTACCGGTGCATGCGAGCACCTCAGGCACCATTATGTCCATTGCTCCTCAGGTCCTCCCGCATCCTTCAGGATTCAGCGGTGAGTGCATCAGCATCAGGCCTGACGGACTCGATGAGAGCATTGAGCCTAAGCCTCTGTCCAGATGGGAAAGCCTCGATCCGCAGGTTCTCATTGCGAGGATCCGGGAGTTCGGCATTGAGGGTTTAGGCGGAGCACAGTTTCCGACTGCCGCCAAGCTGCAGTCAGCCCTCAGCGAGAGCAGTCCTGATTACCGCCTGCTGATTATCAACGGCTGTGAATGCGAGCCGATGGTCACCTGCGATGATCGCTTGATTCAGGAGAAAACCTCCGATCTGCTGCAGGGCATCCGCATCCTCAAGAAAATTCTAAATCCGTCCGAGGTCCTCATCGCCATTGAAGACAATAAGACCGAGGCGATAGATAGCCTGCGCGCCGCCATCAACAATATGCGCTCGAGCACCGGCGAGTGCATAGGCACGCTGCGCGTGCTGCCGACCAAATATCCTCAGGGAGCGGCCCGTAACCTCATCAAGGCGCTGACGGGCATAGAAGTTCCGTATAACGTGCATACCTCAAAGCTCGGGATCGTGGTGCAGAACGTGGCAACCGTCTATGCGATAAAGCAGGCGGTAGTAGACGGGCTGCCGCTTGACAGTCGTGTGATTACGGTCGCAGGTGACTCTCTGAAGCTTAATGGCAATATCCGCGTGCGCTTAGGCACCTCGGTGCGCTTTGTGCTCAATAACTTCAAGCTCAAGCCTGAATTTCATCAGCGCATCATCCTCGGCGGACCGATGATGGGCTTTACCCTGCCTACCATCGATGTACCGATCACCAAGAGCGTCAACTGCGTGATTGCGCCTAACAGCAGCGATCTGCCGCCCAGGAACAATCAGCATAACTGCATCAGATGCGGCAGATGCGCACGCGTCTGCCCGTCACGGCTGGTGCCCTATCAGCTCTACGCCTTATCCAAGGCTTCCAACCATGCCAAGGCGCGGCAGTGCGGCATTGCTGACTGCAACGAATGCGGCTGCTGTGCCTTTATCTGCCCAAGTGAGCTTGACCTGACCGCACAGTTCAGACGTGAGCATGCCATTCAGAAGGTCATCAATGAGCTCGAGCAGCGCAATGCCGTGGCCAAGGAGCGCATGGCAGCCCACGAGGCAAGAGTCAGGCTTGAGGAAGAGAAGAAAGCGGCCAAGCGGGCAGCGGCTTTAGCGAGGATTAATCGCCAGAAAAGCGAGAGTACTGACTCTGATAAACAGCAGGACCCGGTCCAAAATCCCCAGGAAGCTGCGTCCCGTCAGGTATCAGGCGGCAGATCCGCTCAGGCACAGGAACAGACAGAGCTTAAGATCTCCAGGATCATCAAGGCAAAGGAAGCAGACGCTGCCGAAAGCATGGCAGCCGAGGCTGCCGAGCAGCCGGCACAGCCTGAGCAGAGCACCCCTACGCTGCCCTACAATCTCAAGCGCACTGCCGCTCCTAAGCATGTGCCTGAATATCATAAATGGACAGCTCCGCTCAAGCATGTGCCGGATCTGACTTTAGTGGGTATCGAGCACAGCGAGCTTAAGAGCGTGGAGCTCCCGACTAAGACTCCTGAGGCCCTGCTGTCCACCAGGGAATCAAGCGAGCCGGCCAAGCCTCGGCTGCCTGAAGCGCTGAAGAAGAATTCAACTTTGAAACACAAAAGATAAACGCATGAGTAACCCAAAGATCACAACCGGCAGCTCCAGGCAGCTGTTAGGTATCAGTCCAGCCCCTCATCTGCATTCTGGACTTAAAACCGGCACCATTATGCTGATCACCTCAGCAGCCCTGCTGCCTGCCTGGTTTTTAACCATGTATTATTACGGCTTTGGCTGTCTGTGGCAGTTTTTAATCTGTGCAGGTACGGCCCTGGTCTGTGAGAGCACAGCGGCCCTGCTGCGCTCGCGCAGTATCTTTGATAATCTTCTGGATTACTCTTTTTTAGTGACTGCGCTGATCCTCTCCTTAACCATTCCGCCGCTGACGCCCTGGTATCTTACGGTCAGTCTGACCGTCTTTGCCATCCTGTTTGTCAAACAGATGTTCGGCGGGCTGGGCATGAATATCTTCAATCCTGCCATGGCAGGTTTTGTCTTTTTACTGATTTCCGCCCCGTCCGTGGTGTTCAATACTGTGCTGACTCCGTCTGACGGGGCCTATCAGACGGCTACCCTGGATGCCACCTATGAGATTATCTTTAAGGAAAACAGCCCATTACCCCTGCAGGAGACCCTCAAGGAGCTGAGCTATCCAAGTCACGTGGATGAGATCAGCGGCGCCACCTTCCTCGAGAGTCTTAAGACTGCACGCAAGGCCGGCGGAGATAATACCCTGGTCCACGTAGACTTCATCGAGAGCAACTACTCCCCATACCTGTACCTAGCTCTTGCCTACGCTTTCGGAGGCCTGGTACTGATGGGCTTCAGAATCATCTTCAAGCGCATGGTGCTGGTCTTTGCCCTCTCCATCATCGTGTTCTCCTCGCTAGGCAAGCTGTACTTTTCTGACGTGGTCATGCCACCGCTGCAGCAGTTTCTGTTCGGCGGCACCATGATTGCGATGTTCTTTATTATTACGGATCCTGTAACCAACGCGGGCACGGCTAAGGGCAGGATCACATTCTCCATCCTGTGCGCGTTTCTGATTGTGCTGATCCGGGCCTTTGGCTCCTATTCAGACAGTGTGGCCTTTGCCGTCATGCTCTCCAACGCTGCGGCACCGCTTATCGATGTGCTGACCAGACGGCGCTCCTTTGGCAGTAGATTTAAACGAGAAGGTTAACCATGAGCTCCAAGCATTCCAACAGCTCTCTGCAGGCCCTGTGGGCAGGACTGTCCCTCGCCCTTATCACTACGCTGTGCCTGATTTTAGTGGGTACCATCCAGAGCCGCTCTGAGCTTCTGCAGAAAGAACAGCTGGACAGCAAGACCTCAAGATATATCACCTCCCTGCTTCCGCCTGAGGCTCAGGGCGAAGAGGTGGCCTTTCAGTGCAAGCTCATCAATGACAAGAAGCTGGGCCGCAAGATGCCGCTCTATATTGCCTTAAAACAGGAGCAGATCGTTGGTTATCTGCTCTCCTATCAGACCAATATGGGCTACTCCAATCCGCTGATCCTGATCGCCGGCTTCGATGCAAACAAGCAGATCTACAAGGTGGACATCCAGGTTTCCAATGAGACCCCGGGTCTTGGCGACAAGGTGGACCGTCAGCACGGCACCTTCCTCGATGCGCTCAGCGGCAAAGGCAGCGGCGTCAGGTATGACGTGAAGAAATACGGCGGTGACTTTGACTATATTACAGGTTCCACGGTAACCTCACGCGCGGTCATCGTAAGTACGGGAGAGGCTCTGTCCTTTCTGATGAATACCGATCTTGATAAGCTAGCCAACTGTGGCAGAAGGTAGATTTATGGCATCTCACAATACATTAAACAAGCCTGAGGCAGAACTTGTGCAGGAGAACGCTCCTGCTCAGCATGCCGCCAGGCCTTCACTGCTGAAGGTCTTCTTCCGCGGGATCTGGTCAGATAACCCGGGCCTCTGTCAGCTTCTGGGGCTGTGCCCGCTGCTGGCGGTAACCTCAAGTGCCACCTCCGCGCTGGGACTGGGTATTGCCACCTTTATCGTCATGGTCACAAGCTCGGTGATCATCTCGCTTCTGCATGTATTTATCATTAAATCCGTACGCATCCCTTTGTATATCGTGCTTATAGCCACCCTGGTGACTGTGCTGCGCTTTTATATTCAGAGCTATTTCCCTGATCTCTTTGAGCAGCTGGGCATCTATCTGTCCCTGATCGTCACCAACTGTATCATTATGGGACGGGCTGAGGCCTATGCCGGCAGAAACTGGCCCATCAGAGCCCTGGCGGATGCCTCAGGTTCAGGACTGGGCTTTGCTCTCGTGCTCTTTGCCTTAGGTTCGGTACGCGAGATCCTCGGCAGCGGCACCTTTATGCAGGGCGGTCATGAGCTGTTAGGTCAGTGGGCTATGCCGCTGCAGGCTCAGGTATTAAGTGCCGATCACACCTATCTGATCGCCATTCTGCCGCCGGGCGGCTTTTTTGTGCTGGCGCTCTTCATCGCCCTGAAGAATGCCTGGAGCATGCATGTCCGTCACCGTGAAGAAAAACGCTTTGAAATTAAATCCATCCGCACTTAATTAAAGCTCCTGCCTTAACCAGCCGCTTAAGGCAGGCTTAGTGCTAAATAAGATACATCCTCAGGCTTAAGCTGCAAGCCTGAGGTCAAACCTCGCAATATTGTGATCTTCATCACTTATTTAAAGTCTGAAATTTACGCTCTGCTTTAAGTCAAACCTTAAGATAAGACCCTAATTTTAAAGATGATATTAAGGGTAACATAAATTTTAAACAATTATGTAAAGATTTGATATTTAGCATGAAATTATATGTATATGAATAATAATATTTTAATTTGACTGTAATCACAGAACCACGAGTCTGCGCTGTGCAGGCAGTCAATTTTACCTATAATAAGTCCTAAATCTGACAGAGAAAGTTTTGACTCACTGCTAGAGTATCTAGTTTTTTTATGGTGTAAACCAGACTAAACCGGCTTCCTTAAAAAAGTACTGCTCCAGAATAAGTGTGATTCTGGAGCCTTTTTTAGCAATAAGTTCCTCCTTTGTAAAACACTTGGGGTGTCTGCGTAAACAGACACCCTTATTTTTTTGCCTTCAAGGTTAAAGCCTTGAACGGCAGTAACGCAGAGCGTCTGTTTAAACAGCATGCCTCAGAGTGTGCCATAAGCACAACCTCAGGAACAGATCTCGTCACCATCAAAGGGATCATCCACATAATCCCCTTCGGCATAACCCTGATGCAAGGTGATCTGATGCTTCTGCTCTGCTGCAATCGTATTGGTAGCGCTTTTTTATAAACAGT
>JAILLS010000008.1 GCA_024693025.1 Succinivibrio sp.
ACACCGATTTTGATCTTGTTAGGTCTTCTGTTGACGGCTTTGAGCAGATCGTCCATGGATTTATAGGGAGAAGAGGCCAGAACCACAATATTTTCTCCGCATTGCTTGCCATACACGGCTACCGGCTCAAAATCCATAAAACTGTGACTTGAAATACCGGTGGCCTCGGCGCAGGCTAAAGCAGAGGTATTGGTGGCAAGGAGCGTATATCCGTCAGGCTCAGCGCTTTTAAACCGGTTAAGCGCGGTTGCGCCATTGTTGCCCGGTATATTCTGTACTTCAAGTGCGACCTTTAATTTATCAGACAGGTAAAAGGCGAGGAGCTGCGCATTGTAATCAGTATCACCGCCTGTGCCATGGGTACAGATTATGTTAATGGTTTTTTCAGGATATTTGGCAGTATCCTCAGTATTGGCACAGGCCGCAGTGCTGAGGATCAGTGCGGCAATGAAGATAATTAAGTTCTTAAAAATCTGCATTTTTGGCTCCTTGATGTGCATTCTTACTCTTAAGCGGTAAGCTTTTTGTAGGTAATATTGTATATATAAATTTTTTTAATGTTAAACTCAACCCTAAGATGTTTAATCTGTGATCTAAAAAAAAGCTTGATGACCTTATAGTTAAGGTAAAGTTTTTATAATGTGCCGCTTAAGTAGTGTTATTAGTTAAATAAAACTGCAGGAGCTTTTAAATCAATACTTGCTTATTATTTTTTTTGAATCAGGCTGAAGCTTTAGCTGATCTGTAGTCAGGCAAGGCTGATTGTATGCGGCTTGATGCTTATAGATTGAGTTTAAAGCTTTTTCAGTAAATATAGCGCGTTTGAAAACAGATAAATTTTAAAGTAATGTCAAGGCTAGGTGGAGATGATCGGTTATCCTGTCTTAAGTACTAAATTTAATCAGTTAAATTAGGAAATTGCCTGCCCTCACACAGCGCTGTCAAGGTTAATTTAGCAGTAATTCTTATTCAGAAAATTTTAGCTGTTTAAAGACAGAGGAAGATTAGCTTAGATTACTTATCTTCATCAGCTGGGTGACTGCCAAGAAATACTGCTATGCAACACAAAATGTATTACTGCTGCAGGACCTGGATTACCGACAGTAAAACTAATCGTGACAATAAGCGGTGCTGCCTGGAGCTGGGTGCAGCATAAGTCGTATTATCAGAATAAATCTTTTTAACTTCTTGAAAGAATAGAATATGCAGATTCAGGAAAAAACTGCAGCAGAGGCTGCTGCAGTCAAAGTGGAGCAAGTTATTGGTTAGCTTCGATAAGTTTGCGATAGATTTCTGCCATCTCAGCCTTGGAAAAGTCTTTAGGATTGTTGCCAAGCAGTCTGGTAACCTTAGAGGCACCTTCAACCAGCTCATCGATGACATCCAGAGTGACGCCTTTATCCTTGAGATTGCACTTGATGTTGAGATCTGCATTTAAGGCATAGAGCTCCTTAACAAACAGCTCAGCCACGGTTTCCTTACTCTTGCCTGCCACATCAATACCCATAGCCTTGGCCATCTCATAATATCTGTCAAGGCAGGAATATTTGTTGGCATCCATGACCAGTGGCATAAGGATGGCATTGGCTAAACCATGAGGCAGGTGATAGCGGCCGCCTAAAGGATAGGATAGGGCATGAATGGCTACAGTGCTTGAGGAGGCGATGCAGATGCCGCCAAAGCAGGCAGCGGTGAGCATTTTACTGCGTGCTTCGAGGTTAGAGCCGTTGTTATAGCATTCACGGATACTCTCGGCGACCATCTTGATGCCGCTTAAGGCAAAGGTGTCAGAGAGCGGATTGTGTTTTTTGGAGATATAGCATTCCATCAGATGGCAGAGCGCATCGATGCCGGTGTTAGCCGTGATCTGCGGAGGCAGACCTTTGGTCATCACCGGATCGAGGATCACGCAGTCGGCAATCATCAGATCGGTGACGATACCCACCTTCAGATTTTCTTCAGGCACGAGGACAATTGCGTTAGGAGTAGCCTCAGATCCGGTACCTGCAGTAGTTGGAACCATCAGGGTTGGCACGCCTTTAAGGGTTGGCTTGGTGCCTTTGACCATGTCCTTTAAGCTGACAGAGTTGGTGAGCATCAGGGAGACGAGCTTGGTGGTGTCCATGGAGGAACCGCCGCCGATACCCACAAGCAGATCGCATTTGACGTTTTTGGCCTGATCATAGATGTGATTGACCTGCTCGACCGATGGCTCAGGCGGTACATCCTTGATAACGGAAACGTTAAAACCGGCATCCTGCAGGAGCTGAACCGGCTTGTTGACCAGACCGGTGGCGAAAACTCCGGCATCGGTTACTACTACGATGTTCTTTGCGTTAAATGATTTAGCCAGATCGACAATCTGTTCAATGGAATTTTCTCCACCGACGATTTTGCGGATGGATCCTTGAGAAAAAATTGACATTTAAGTAATCCTTTATGTGTTAACGACATTAAATCTGTTCAGGTTAAGTGAGACTTCGGCACAGCGAAGTCTCACGTTCTGAAATCAAAGCCTGCGCTAAGCTTGGAACTTAGGCGTAGAGCTTGAAGACTTCCTTTAAGGCTTCATCGATCTCTTTGCTTTCGATATTTGAAGGAGCACGAGCAGGACCCACGTTGAAGCCTCTTAACTGAGCTGCACGTTTGACCACGCTGTTTGGATTTCCCATCTGCATCACGTTGCGGAATGGACGGATTTTCTTCTGTGCCTCATTGGCCTTCTCAAAGTCACCCTTGACATAGTAGTTATAGATGGAGGCCATCAGCTCAGGGAAGACGTTGGAGCAGCCGGAGATAGCTCCGCTGCCGCCGGCCTTCAGAGTCCAGAGAATCAGAGAGTCAGAACCTGCCAGCACACAGAGTCTCGGATCGGTGTTTTCGATATATTTGAGGGTGTTGTCGAAATTGCCGGAGCTGTCCTTGATGCCGATGATATTAGGGCACTGATCAGAGAGCGCCTTCACGGTCTTATAGTCGATATTGTTACCGGTTCTGGCAGGAATGTTGTAGAGCAGAATCGGCAGATCTACGGCACTGGCAACGGCCTTATAGTGACGAATCAAATCATCCTGCTTGATCGCGGTAAAATAAGGGGAAATGATGGAGAGGCAGTCGATACCGCCGATAGCAGCTGCTTCACGGGTCAGTTCAATCGTTTCCTTGGTAGTGACACAGCCGGTGCCGGCATAGAAAGGTACGCGGCCGTCTACAGCCTCTTTGGCTGCCTTGATAATCTTCAGCTTCTCTTCAGCGCTGAAGGCATAGAATTCGCCGTTGGTACCCAGGGCGAAAATGCCATGTACGCCAGCTTTGATCAGATGATCGATAAACTGCTTGTAATTCTCTTCATTGAAGTTTTCATTCTCATCTAAGGCGGTGAGTACTGGGGTAATGATGCCTTGTGGTTTAAACATTTTAAATCTCCTGAGGTGTTTGAGCTTATTTTAGATATTCAGCAAAACGGACTTTCGCCATCTGACCGCCTAACTGCAGGGCCACGAGCATGGATTCAGGATCCGCAATGCCCTTGCCGGCGATTTCAAAAGCGGTACCATGGTCAACTGAAGTTCTGATGATCGGTAAGCCTACAGTGACGTTTACGCCTGAGCTGAAGCCTAAGACCTTAAGCGGGATATGCCCCTGATCGTGATACATGACCACCACGATGTCGAACTCGTTGCGGTTGGCGGCACGGTGGAATACGGTATCAGGAGCAATTGGTCCCTGAACATTGAGGCCCTCAGCTATGGCCTGTTTGACGGCAGGTACAATCTCCTGATCATCTTCCCAGCCGAACAGTCCGCCTTCTCCACAGTGCGGATTGAGTCCGGCTACGGCAATGCGCGGATTGTCAAAGCCCATCAGCTTCAAGGTTTCATCGGCAAGCTTAATTACCCGATAGACACGTTCTTTCTTGACTGCATCACAGGCCTGGCGCAGCGAAATGTGGGTAGACACGTGGATGACTCTCAGATTTTTGCCTACCAGCATCATGGAATAATCTTTGGTATTGGTGAGGTTGGCCAGAATCTCGGTGTGACCAGGATGTGGACAGCCGCCGGCATGGAGCGCTTCCTTATTCAGCGGGGCAGTTACCACAGCATGAATTTCATGTTTGACTGCAAAGTTTACAGCAGCCTCGATGTACTTGTAGGCAGCCTGTCCGCAGATTGCCTGAACTTTGCCGAATTCGACGTCAGCAGGCACCACATTCAGATCGATAACTTCAATGCGTTTCTCTGAGGGATTGGCTTCAGCAGGAGAAGATATGGTGTGGATTTCCACGTCTGCCTTGCAGATTTTGGCCAGGCGCTCAAGCTGTTTGGCATCGCCAAACACCACTGGTTTGCACATGTCATAGATTGACTTGTCAGTTAATGCCTTAACGGTGATCTCAGAGCCAATGCCGGCCGGATCACCCATGGTTATGCCAAGTACTGGTTTTTTCATTGATGTTGTCCTAAGGTTAAAAGTGCAACTGCTTCGGTAAAGGCATCTTCCTTGCCGAAAGCACCTGCTTTGGTTACTAAAAATTTTCCTGCAAGAGGTCCTGTGGCAATCCGGGTTAAAGGTATACCTGACTGCACTTCATATAAAACGTTAAGTAAGCTGGCCTGAACTGCCTGACAGGCATGAATCGCGGTGTCCCCGCCGGTAATGATGAACCCGTCAAATAAGGCATGACACAACCTGGTAAGCTCGGCTATCAGGGTCGCGGTACGTTCTCCCACTTCAAAGAAGGATAAGCCCAGTTCCTGACCGGCTGCGGCACTGGCCGCGACATCCGCCTCCTCATAGGCCACGCTGATGAGAATAACTTTATGCTGGAGACTGCTCTTAAGTTTCGAGGCTATTCTTAAGGCCTCCTGCTTAGGATCCTGTACAGTCAGTCTGGGATCAGAACGCAATAATAAGAGATCCTGTTCATGCGCACACAGATGTCTGACCTGCTCACGGGTTACCGCACTGATGGAACCTGCCAGAACCAGCACATGCTGACAGGTGCTGAAGGTTTTCTGTGAGGCGGTCTTTGCCGCATAGCACTTGCTTAAGGCGGCAGCTAAACCGGCAGAGCCGGCATAGATTAAACCCGGCATGTCCTGGGTGGCGGCCACGAGCCGGTCCTGATCCGCGCTTTCCGTGGCATCAGCTATAATAATGCGGATGCCCTGCTGAATTAAACCTGCAAGGTGAGCTTTAAGCTGCTGCGGATCCCCGCGCAGCTGCTCAAGACCAAGATTCTGGCAGGCAAGCTTGCTCTGTTCGGCAATAATCTCGGTGATCAGGGATTTTTTTACCGGACTCTTAGGTACTCTGGAGAGCTCAGTCTCTTCAAGACGCACTCCATTTAAATACTGCACCCCGTTGAGGGTGGTACGCCCTGAGGGCACAAAGGCAGGACTGAAGATAATCGCGGAGGCTCCGGCTGCTTCCAAGGCGGCCTGCAGTTCTGCACCTATATTGCCGCGCAGGGTCGAATCTACTTTCTTATAGATGAGGGCCTGAGGGGCAAGCTCAGTGAGTGCCCTGACCTGACTGAACACCCGGGTGGCGGCAAGATCCTTTGGAATATCACGGCTTTCGGTATCAAAGACGAGTACTTCAAGATCTGCTGAACTGGTTAAATCTGGAGTATCGACTGCTACGGCAGTAGACAGATTACTCTTGGCAAACTGTACGGCGCTGTCAGCTGAGCCCGTTAGGTCATCAGCGAATATAGCAATTTTTAAGTTAGATAAAGTCATAGAACTTACTCGTATGCCAAGACAAATATTCTAGGATGTGATTATAAATAATCAAGTTTGTTTTTTATGTGATTAAAATCACGCAAACAATATCTTCTTTTTGAGTATTTATGATTATATATAATCATAATGACTAAAGCAAGCTGCGCGACAGGTAGCTTACGCGTACCATCAGTACAAGATCTATCGAAAATTAGAACAATGATTAATCAGATTTTTTTAAGATATTACTCGAAAGTATATAAGGATTAAGGTGAGTCTTAAGCTCAGGGGATAAGACAAAAATTTGCTATAATGACATGATTGCGTTGGGACCCTTTCGCTATAAGGCCAAGATTTGAAGGAGTTTATTATGCTTGCTTATGTCTGGCCTTTAGCTTTAGTTATTCTGGCCAATACTTTCTACAATATCTGTGCTAAATCCTTTCCAGCAGTCATGAATCCTCTGGCGGCTCTTACCGTCACCTATCTTGTGGCAGCCGTGGTCTCGCTGCTGCTTTATTACTGCTTAAAAGATGAAAAATCACAGCTGCTGCTTGAATACAGCAGGCTTAACTGGGTGCCTTTTGCTTTTGGCCTTGCCTTAGTCGGACTGGAAATGGGCTTTATCTATGTGTATAAGGCGGGCTGGCCGGTGAGTACGGCTTTTATCATTACGAGTGCCTTTCTGGCCATTATTCTCCTCGTAGTAGGATATGTACTTTATAAAGAGCCTATTTCCTGGAACAAGGTGGTGGGGATCGGCATCTGTCTTGTCGGACTGTGGGTATTAAACCGCTGAGAAGAGCAGGGAGGCAGAGCTGCTTACTGCTCTGAGGTTTTACTGTTACAGCTCTGAACTTAAAGCATAAAAAAGAGGTGACCTGTGCGGTCACCCCTTGCTGAATTCTAAGGTCTTAGATTATTTGCCGGAACGTGCCTTAGCATCTTCAATAGACAGCTTAGCAGCAGTTGCCTTCAGACCATTTATATCCTGCTTGGACATCTCTACGAATTCCTTGTCAGTATATGGCAACTGTTTGACGAAGTATTCTTCATAGCCGGTATAGTCTTCAGGAGAGGACACATAGAGGTATGGGAAGTTGACATCTTCAAACTTGCCGCCGAATTCTTTGTAGTTGCCCTTGACTGCATTGTAGACCAGCATGAAGGCAAACAGAGGATCGCAGTAGTGACCGCCGGACTCACCAGCCATAGAACCATTCTTCAGACGGTCGCCAAGATCCGGGAGGAAGTCAGTAGAAACGATCTTGATCTTGCCGGTCTTGCCAGCTCTTTCCACAGCAGCAATAGCACCCTGCAGAGGATCACCGCCGCCGCCAGCTGGGATCAGCGCATCGATCTTAGGATTGGCAGCCATCAGAGCTTCGGCAGCCTTTGAACCGCCTTCAGAGGAGGTACCGGCATACTGAGGCTCGGAGAGTTTAACTTTATCATTTGGATGAGCTTTATTCCATTTAGCTACACCAGCCTTATAGCCAGTCCATCTGCCCAGCCAGGTAGCATCACCCTGCTCCCAGCCAATCAGACCGATATCACGGCAGCCTTTGTCGATCAGGATCTGCACCAGTTTTTCACCATTGGCAGGTTCATCTTCATGCACTGCGCCAATATAGTAGTCGGACTTCTTGGCCATTTCATAGATGGCAGGATTGGCTTCTTTAGAAATAATACGGAAGAACTGAGCCAGATAAACTTCATTATCATTGGCAGTCTTAATTGCTGAGGTCATCTCAGTATCTGAGGAGTTACAAATAATAATACCCTGACAGCCGGCAGCTACTAACTGCTCAACTGAAGCGGTAACCTTTTCTGAAACGTGGGCCTGGTCAACATACTGGACCTGAACACCCAGAGCTTTGGCGGCAGCATCGAGAACGCGTTTGCAGTCAGAGCCTAACACATCAGTAGAAGACCAGATGGACACACCGATTTTTATGTCACTGTTGTCAATGGCATAAGAGCTCATGCTGAAAGAGGACAGACCTGTAAACAAAGCAGTAAAAGCAACTGCCTTGGCCATTTTCATCAACTTCATAGTTTATCCCTTATAAGTAAATATAGTTCAATCAACAGCTTAAGAGCAAAAAAGGCTCTTAAATCATCAACAGAGGCATCATACCTTCTTTTTGGCAGGCAAACGTGTGCTGAGATCACAAATCATAAAATCTGACCGGGGCTGTTTCTGCTCTGAAGACTCATAAGAGTGGGGAGGGGAAATTTAAAATCTATTTTTTGTCAGGGCCTGAAATAAATTCAGAGAATTAACTATAGATTAGGAGTTAGGTCGAGTACATTCGGGATCTTGTATGTAACATTTATCCTAAAATCTAGGAGCAATAAAATGTTTTGTGAGCCTGTTCACAGTGACAGGGATTTTTATCTGAAAACCGTCGATCGAGATCAAATATTGAAAACGATTGCGTGAAGAAAAACCTCAAGTCTTTTTAGACTACGTAATGGTTTGGAGATTTTGACTCCTTTTTTTATTAGTACTTGAGGCTTTGATTTTATGAATGGATTTAACCAGTTGTCTGGTGCAACCAAGGGCTATATCGTCCTGATTTCACTAGTCTTCCTCTCATGGGCCGTTTTTAAATTTTTAACGCCTGATAATTTTGGTTCTTACAATAACCTGATCAGTTATTTCCAGGCTAGCTTGATTGCTACCGTAGGAGCAATCGGCTTTTACTTTGTGATGGATATGGGCATGTTCGATTTCTCGATCGGTGCCAATATCATCCTGTCGGCCATTATCGGCTGCCAGCTGGCCAATCAGTTTGAGCTGGGCTATTTTGGCCTGATTTTCGGCAGTATCGCCACAGGTGCGCTGGTGGGACTGTGCAATGGTTATTTTTATGTCAAGCTGCGTATCCCATCCATGATTGTGACGGCAGGTCTGGCATTGATTTACGAGTCAATTGCCAACTACATGGCTGGCGGTGTGGAGCAGACTCTGCCTTCTGATCTGCGAGCCTTCGGACAGATGCCGGGCAACATTATTCTGGCCTTTATTACCTTTATCATTGCCTATTTAGTGCTCAATTACACCAAGTTTGGTACTTATACCTATGCTATCGGTTCAGATGAATTCGTGGCCAAGAATATGGGTATTAACGTAGATAAGTATAAAGTGCTCGCTTTTATCCTCAGTGGGGCATTCTTCGGGGCTATGGCCGTGTTAACCATCAGCTACGGTTCATCCATGGTGGCTGTGACAGGCATGGCATCCATGAGCCGCAACTTTATTCCGACCATGGGCTGCTTCTTTGGTCTGGCTTTTATGAAATACGGTATTCCGCTGCAGGCAATTATCCTCGGCGAGTTTATCGTCAATATCATTTTCTTTGGCTTTATTTCGTTAGGCGCACCAACTGCCATTCAGGACGTGATTACAGGTCTGGCGCTGCTGATCATTATTACCCTCACTACCAAGGTTAACCCTGGTGAGATTGTTAAATAAGGAAGTGGGACATGGACGAAGTAAGATTACAGGTCAGCCATATGATCAAGAACTTTGGTATTACCAAAGCTCTGAAAGATGTGTCCTTTAACATTAATAAAGGCGAAGTACATGCCCTGATCGGTGAAAATGGTTCCGGTAAATCAACCCTAACCAATATGCTGTGCGGTATCTATCCGATTGACAGCGGCACCTTTACTCTCGACGGGGTAGAAATCCATCCTAAGAATCAGGTGGATGCCAATAATCATGGCGTCTCCATCATTGTGCAGGAATTAGGTACGCTTTCGGGTCTGACCGTGGCAGAAAACATTTTTCTTGGACATGAAGAACGTTTTATTACGGCAGGATTTAGAAATACCAACGCCATGAACGCTGAAGCTAACCGTCTGCTGAAGGAATATGGCTTTGATCGGATCAAGGCATCTTCTCTTGTGGATGACTATAATTTCGAAGACCGCAAGCTCATCGAGATTGTAAAGGCTACCTACTTTAAGCCTAAGATTGTGGTCATCGATGAGACGACCACCGCTCTGTCCCAGGAAGGGCGTGAAGAGCTCTACAAGCATATGGATCGCATCAGAGCCGAAGGCAATACGGTGATCTTCATCTCTCACGACCTGCCTGAGGTCTTGGCAAAATCTGACACCATTACCGTGCTGCGTGACGGTGAATACATCACCACGGTCAAGAGCGCTGATATTACGGAAGATGATCTGAAGAAACTCATGGTGGGACGCGAGGTAACCGGTAATTATTATCGCGCTGACTATGGCGAAGAAGTTTCACAGGAAGTGGTGCTGAAGGTCAAAAATGTCACAGTGCCGGGCAAGATTGAGGATGTCAGCTTTGAATTGCACAAGGGTGAGATTTTAGGCTTTGGCGGTCTGTCAGAGAGCGGTATGCATGAGGTGGGTAAAGCCATCTTCGGAGCAAGCTACGGCAGACAGGGGCAGGTTGAGCTTGCTGACGGCACTCAGATCAATGATATTCAGACGGCCATCAGGCATTCCATTGCCTATACCTCAAAGGACAGAGACAACGAGTCGGTGGTGATAAACCAGTCCATCGGCGACAATATCGCCTTACCTTCTCTAAGCCATCTTACCTATGGCAAGAGCATGTTCTTAGACTGGTCCAAGGTTAGGACCTTTGCTGACAAGTTCGCCAAGGAAATGTCAGTTAAGATGGTCAATACTGAACAGTTTGTCTCAGAACTCTCCGGCGGTAACAAGCAGAAGGTCGTGCTGGCCCGCTGGATTGGCAGAGGTTCGGATATTGTGGTGCTCGATTCACCAACCCGTGGTATTGACATCAAGGTCAAACAGGATATTTACCAGCTGATGGACAGAATGCGCAAGGAAGGCAAGTCCATCATTATGATTTCCGAGGAGCTGATGGAACTTATCGGTATGTGCGATCGGATAATCATTCTTAAAGACGGTAAACTGAACGGTGAAATTTCCCGCAGTCAAGAGGTCAATGAAAACAGCCTCATTTCAATGATGGTTTAAAGGAGGCATTTATGGCTAATGCTGTTGTAGAAAACGATAAAGAGCAAGAGTTAAAAAAATTGCATAAGATGAGACTAATCAGATCTCTGCTGCCGATTGTGGGGCTGATTTTAGTCTTCCTGCTGTTCAATTTTCTGACTAATGGCAGAATTATCAAACATCTGCCTTTAGCTCTGTCGACTGTCTATGTCACCATGATTGCCTCGATGGGCGTGTTTTTCATCATGACCATGGGCGGACTTGACTTCTCGCAGGGCTCGATTCTGGGTCTGTCGGCCATTGTCTGCTGTACGCTTTCGCATTACAGCATTCCTCTGGCAATCTGCGGCGGAATCCTGACGGGCGCGGCGATCGGAGCTATTAATGGCTATTTCTATGTGAACCGCAAGATTAAGTCCTTCATTGTGACGATCTGTACCATGTTCCTGTTCCGGGGGCTGATTAAGTTTCTGACGACCAACTCTCCGGTAGCAGGCTCAGCTGAGCTGTTAGAGATTGACAGCACCGCGTTCAAGGTTACCTGTACCGTAGTGGTGGTGGGCATTGGTTTTGTCTGCTTCAGCTATACCAAGTTCGGCACCTATCTTAAAGCTATTGGTGCAGGTGAAAAAGCTGCCATGTTTGCGGGTATTTCCACCGATCGCATGAAGTTCTGGGTGTACGTGCTGTCAGGTGCGATCACCGGCTTTGCTGCTTTTATCAGTGCCATCAAGGTCGGCTCCGTGACTTCCTCGGGCGGTAATCAGCTGGAAACCCAGATTCTGATCGCTCTTGTGCTGGGCGGTATGCCGATTTCAGGCGGTGCCATGGCAAGATTCTATAATGTCATTGTCGGATCTCTACTGTATGTCATCTTAAGCTCCGGTTTAACCATGATTGGCTTTACCACTCAGATGATGCAGTTGATTCAGGGTGTGGTGTTCTTAGTGTTTGTGGCTATTTTCGCTGATCGTAAGGCCATTCACGTGATTAAGTAATAATACTTAGGGAGTATTAAAAATATGTATACCTTATATTTTGTCGTAGGCTCACAGGATTTATATGGAGATGAGTGCTTAAGACAGGTGGCTGCCGATGCCCAGCGCATGACCGCATTCTTCAATGAGCAGTTTGGCAAGGATGTGCAGGTTAAGCTGCTGCCGACCGTAGTCAACTCAGCTACCTGTATTGCTGATCTGCGTCAGGTCAGCTGTGATGATGACTGTATCGGCGTGATGACCTGGATGCACACCTTCTCCCCTGCAAAGATGTGGATCAAGGGCCTGCAGGAGCTGCGCAAGCCACTGCTGCATCTGCATACCCAGGCTAATGAAAAGCTGCCTTATGACTCCATTGACATGGATTTCATGAACCTCAATCAGGCCGCTCACGGTGATCGTGAATACGGCTTCATCCTCTCCAGAATGCGCATCCCGCATCAGGTGGTGGCAGGCTATTATGAGCATAAGGATGTGCTTGAAAGAATTAAGCAGTTCATCGATGTAGCCAGAGCCATTCATTTCTCCAAGCACCTCAAGGTGGCATCATTCGGCAACAATATGCGCGAAGTGGCGGTGACCGATGGTGACAGAGTTGAGTCCCAGATCCGTTATGGCTGGGAGTGCAACTATTTTGCGGTGGGCGATCTGGTGGCTACCATCAACAAGGTTACCGAAGCTGAAATCGATGCCAAGATGGCAGAATATACCTCCAAGTACACCATGAAGACTTCCAATGTGGCAGCGGTCAGAGAGCAGGCCAAATATGAAGTGGGTCTTGAGAAGTTCATGTCTTTACGCGGTATTCAGGCTTTTGCCGATACTTTCCAGGATCTGCACGGCTTCAAGCAGCTGCCGGGTATTGCCGCTCAGAACCTGATGGGCAAGGGCATCGGCTTTGGCCCTGAGGGTGACTATAAGATTTCTGCCTTATCTGCAGTGCTGATGAAGATGGCTGAAGGCCGTCCTGGTGCTACCGGCTTTATTGAAGATTACACCTATGATCTGACTTCCGGTCAGGAGCTGGAGCTGGCCTCTCATATGCTGGAGGTTCCGGTGGCCTTTGCCGCAACCAAGCCAGAAATCGACGTGCTGCCTTTAGGCATTGGCGGCAAGGAAGATCCTGCCCGTCTGATTTTTGATGGCGTACAGGGTGATGGTATTCAGGTGACCATGGTCGATATGGGCACTCATTTCCGTCTGATCTGTGCGGATATTGAGCTCGTTAAGCAGCCGCAGCCAATGCCTAAGCTGCCGGTAGCCAGAATCATGTACCGTCATAAACCAAACTTCAGCATTGGCACGGAAGGCTGGTGTCTGGCAGGCGGTGCACATCACAGTGTGGTCTCAACCGCTCTGACCCGTGAGGATATTGCTCTCTTTGCCAGATTAACCGGCACAGAGCTTATCTGCATCGGTGATGACACTACTCCTGAATGCTTAGCTAAGCTTGCTTTAATTAAATAAAGCAGCATCTTAGCGTTAAACATTGTAAGACTCGGGCTTATTTACGTAGGCCCGGGTTTTTTATTAGCTGTCTCAGGCAGAGCTTTATCCCTCTTTGGGATGTGCTGAGAGGTGGCTCACCATCTGTCCCGATCTGCCGCTTGTCGCCGCAGTTTTACTCTTGCTCCTCACCTTCAGTTGATAATCGGTCAAAATCGGTCAATTCGGAATGAAAATGTCCAGCAGTACATAATTCTGCAGTTCGAGCTTAGCTAAATTTAGCTAATTTCTTGATTATTCAAAATGTATATTTTGATTTTTAAGTAAAAACAGGAAATTGTAGTGCTTTTTTAGAATGTGATAAATCTCTCAAACTTAAAGATTGACCGCTTAATTTGGTTTTTATTAACTTTAATTTTTTTGAAAGTCACCTATAATCTCACATAAAGTAACATTGTTTTTGTTTGTTTATGATTACTTTTAACAGCAAGGTTTCTTTATGAAAGAACAGAATGAGACTCAACAGGTAAATGATTCAACGACACCGCTTCATTTACTGCAGGCCCAGTACTCCAACGGGTATGGTATTCCGACGGAGGCTGAGGTAAGAGCTAAGCTTGAGGCTGTGCTGAACTTTATCGACAAGGTAACGCCCTGTGAGGTAGAGCATGCTGCTACCCATGAGACCGTCACCAAGCTTGACAAGGTTAGTGCAGCTGATCAGATTAGACGCGGCGCCTTTAGGCTGACCAGCTATGAGTGGGGCGTAACTTATTATGCTCTGCAGCAGGTTGCCAGAGTTACGGGTGAACATAAGTATTCTGCTTATGTCAAAGCAAGACTTGAATTCCTAGCTGAGATTCAGCAGGCCTTTGCTAAGTTTAAAACAGAGTCAGCTCTTGATCCGCAGATTGAACAGGTGGTGGCCTCCAGAACTTTAGATGACTGCGGCGCCATCTTAAGAAGTGCGGCGGCCTTTAACCTCGAGGCTAAGGATGCCAAGCTTGATGAGCTGATTGCCAACTATTTTAAATGTCTCGATAACTGGCAGGTCTTTTTAAAGGATGGCACTCTGGCAAGGACCAGACCTTTTAAGGATACCCTGTGGCTCGATGACATGTTTATGGCCATTCCTGCATATGCTGCGATGGCTCATTATCTCAAGGAGCGCAAGGATGAACTGCTTGGCAAGGCCAAGCAGCAGTTCAGGCTGTTCAACAAGCATATGTTTGTGCAGGACAAGGGCCTGTATCGGCATGGCTATGTGGACTCCATGTCAGTCCACCCGGCTTTCTTCTGGGCGCGGGCTAATGGCTGGGCACTGCTGACTGCCTGTGAACTTCTCGATGCTCTTGATCAGGATGATCCTGATTATGCATATGTACTGCAGCAGTTTAAGACCCATGCTTTTGCCCTCTCGCAGGCCCAGGACAAATCAGGTTTCTTCAATCAGCTTTTAGATGACAGAACCACCTTCCTTGAAGGCTCTGCCACTGCCATCTATGTGTACTGTTTTGCACATGGCATAGCTAAAGGGTATCTTGAGGCATCAGTGTTCGGTCCGGTGGCTCTGTTAGGCTGGCAGGCGGTGTCCTCCTGCATTACCGAGGCAGGTCATGTGCTCAATACCTGTGTAGGCACAGGCATGGGCTTTGATCGGGCTTTTTATGCCTGTCGTCCGGTGCATGAGTTTGCAGCTCATGGCTATGGTCCAGCTCTGTTAGCCGGCTCTGCGGTACTCGAGCTGCTCTCCTGCAGCCATCCTAAGCTCAATGACAGCGCAGTACATTTTTACAGCCATGCTGTAGAGACACAAGAACCGATTTTCTTTGAATAATAACCAAACATAAAAGGTCGAGCAAAATAATGAGTATTAGAAAAACCGTAGGAATCACTGCTGTGGTCCTTGCTGTAGGTGTGGTAGCCTACAATCTGTTCGGGGTCATGTCTCCGCGTTTAGGAGGTGTGGTGGAACTCAGAATGGCCCATGCCGCGGCAGGCTCTTCTGACATATCTAAATCAATCGATAAGATTTCTGACTTTGCGGCAGAAAATAAGGATGCCAAGCTCAAGGTGATTATTTACCCAAGCGGGGTGTTAGGCACAGAAAAAGAGACCATTGAAATGGTCAAGGCCGGGGTTCTGGATATGGCCAAGGTCGGTTCGAATACCATGGTGCAGTTTAAGAATGAGTATTCAATTTTCTCCATGCCTTATCTGTTTGTCAGTCAGGATCACTACTACAAGGCCATGGAGCAGAGCGAGGAAGTCAAAAAACTCTTTGAGTCCACTGCAGATCAGGGCTATATCGCCATTGGCTACTATGCCAACGGCTCACGTAACTTCTATATTAAGGAGCAGCGCGCCTGTGATTCTCCTGAGGTGCTAAAGGGCAAGAAGATCCGCTCAACTCCTTCGGCCACCTCCATGCTGATGATTGAGAAAATGGGCGGCTCTCCGGTACCAATGAGTGCAGGTGAAACCTATACCGCTCTGCAGCAGGGTGTGGTAGATGGCGCTGAGAACACTGAGCTTGCTCTGACCGTCAATGGTCATGAGGATCTGGTTAAGTCCTATACCTATACTGAGCATCAGTATTCACCAGATATTTACCTCATCAGTACCAAGGTGTGGAACAAGCTTAGCGATCTGCAAAAGCAGACTCTTATTGATGCAATCAATAAGGCCAATGCCAACTTCAAGAAGCTGTACAACGGCATGATGGCTGATGCCATTAAGGAAGCAGAGGAGCATGGGGTCACCATCTACCGCAATATCGACAAGACCGCTTTTATCAAAGCTGTGCAGCCGATGCATGCCGAGTTTAAAGAAAAAGGTCAGTCCTACAGCGCCCTGTATGACGACATTCAGAAATATCAGAACTAGGGAGTAATCCATGAAAGTTATAGATAAAATCCTGGCAGGGCTGTTAGCTTTAATTCTGGTCCTGATGGTTTTAACCTGCGCCTGGCAGATCTTTACCCGCTTCGTGTTAAACGATGCCAGTAAGTATACGGAAGAGCTGGTGCGCTATCTGCTCATCTGGCTGACCATGCTGGGGGTTCCTTATACCTATGGGCAGAATCGTCATCTGGTCATCAACTTCATCACTCATATGTTTTCAGAGCAGGGCAAAAAGGTTAACGCTTTATGTGTAGATCTCTTAGTCAGCGCGCTTACCTTCTTTGTCATGGTAATCGGCGGCCTTATGGTCACTCAGAACGCAGCCGATCAGACCTCTCCTGCCATGGGCATGCCGATGGAACTGTATTATATGTGCCTGCCTTTAGGCGGAATACTTCTGCTGTTCTACAGTATCCCACGCATTATTGATGAACTTAAGAATCTGAAGGAGGGCAAATAATGGAACTTCAGGCCGCAACCGTATTGGTTTTAGTATTTTTCCTGCTGCTTGGGTATGCTATTCCGGTATCCTTCAGCATCATCGGCGCAGCTCTGCTCACCATTACGATGTTTTTAACTCCGGAATTCGGGCTGTTCATTTCAGCGCAGAAGATGGTGTCAGGCATTGACAGCTTCTCGCTGATTGCCGTGCCGTTCTTTATTCTGGCTGGTGTGCTGATGAGTAATGGCGGTATTGCCAAGCGCCTCATCAATCTAGCTATGGTGTTTCTGGGCAAGGTGCCGGGTGCTCTGGCTCTGACCAACATTGCTGGCAACACCATGTTCGGCGCTATCTCAGGTTCCGGTATTGCAGCCGCTACCGCCATCGGTGGAGTGATGCTCCCTCTTGAGAAGGATGCAGGCTATGATGAGAAATTTTCCGCTGCCGTGAATGTGGCTACCGCACCGGTAGGTCAGCTCATCCCTCCTACCACTGCCTTCATTATCTATTCGGCAGCCTCAGGCGGTACCTCAGTGGCAGCCCTCTTTATGGCAGGCTGGATCCCGGGTATTCTGTGGGCAGTGACCTGCGGTCTGGTGGCGTTTTTCTATGCCAAGAAGCATGGCTATGTCTTCAATTCTGAGCAGACCAACTGCAGCCTGGTCTTCAAGTATCTGCTCGAAGCCATTCCCAGCCTGTTCTTAATCGTGATTATTATCGGCGGTATTCTGTCAGGCTACTTCACTCCGACAGAAGCTTCAGGAGTTGCGGTGATCTATGCCTTTATTCTGGCCTGTTTTGTCTATCGCTCCATTAAGCTTAAGGATCTGATGCCTATCCTGACTGAAACCGCGGTGATGACCTGTGTGGTGATGCTGATTATCGGTGCATCTACCGTGCTCTCCTTTGTGATGTCATTCACCGGTCTGCCTCAGCGCATCAGCGCCATCATGCTGGGCATTTCCGATAATCCTATCTGCATTTTCCTCATCATCAATCTGCTGCTGTTGCTGATCGGTACCTTTATGGATATGGCTCCGGCACTGATGATCTTTACCCCGATCTTCCTGCCGATCTGCCATCAGCTGGGCATGAGCAATATTCAGTTCGGTGTGATGATTGTGATGAATCTGGCCTTGGGTACCATTACTCCTCCAGTGGGCAACACTCTGTTTGTCGGCTGCTCGGTAGCGAAGCTGCAGGTTGAAGATGTGGTCAAGCGTCTGCTTCCGTTCTTCATGGCGATTATCGTGGCCCTGCTCTTCATTACCTTTGTGCCGGCCATGTCTGACTATGTGCCGCAGGCTTTGGGTCTGGTCTAAGAGACCTGGATGTGAGTGTTAATTTCAGTTAAAGTCAGGGCCTGTCCCTGACTTCTTGTGCTTATGAAAACCTATAACGTAAAAGATTTTGGTGCTACGGGCTCTGGTACTCTTCTTGATACAGAGGCTATTCAGCAGACCATCGATAAGGCGGCAGCGCAGGCCTCTGCCGAGGCTCCCTGCAAGGTGACTGTTCCTGCCGGTATCTACCTCATTACTCCTATCTATCTTAAATCCTATCTTGAGCTTGAACTGCAGGAAGGCGCGATCCTGCGGGCCTCGACCGACGAGTCCCTCTACCCGCTGGTCAGAACCAGGGTAGCCGGGATAGAGATGGACTGGTACCCGGGTCTCCTCAACATTGAACAGGAAAGGCAGGTCACAGTCAGCGGGCGCGGGGTGATTGATGGTCAGGGCCCCTACTGGTGGCGCAAATACTGGGGGGATGACTGCCAGAGCGGCATGCGGCGTGAGTATGATGCCAAGGGGCTGCGCTGGGTGTGTGATTATGACTGTATCCGTCTGCGCAATGTCGTGGTCAAGGACAGCGAACAGATTGTCTTAAGAGATTTTACCTCGAGCAGTTCCGGTTTCTGGAATATCCATCTGCTGTATTCTAATAAGGTGCTCTGTGAGAATCTGCATATTCTCGAGAATCGCGGTCCGAGTACAGACGGAATTGATGTTGATTCCTGCTGCGAGGTGACTCTGCGCGGCGGTGAAATTGACTGCAATGATGACTGCATCAGCCTAAAGTCAGGACGGGATGCAGATGGACTGAGAGTCAAGCGGGTGTGCCGGCAGATCCTGATTGAAGACTGCCTCATCAGGCGCGGCTGTGGAGTGACGATTGGCTCTGAGACCGCAGGCGGCATCGAGGACGTTGAAATTCGCAACCTCTCCTTCAAGGGCACTGACTGCGGGGTCAGATTAAAGTCCGCACCCGGACGGGGAGGCTTTGTCCGCAGGATTAAGATTCATGATCTTAATCTTGAGAATGTCCGCTATGCGGTGCATTTTAACCTCTTCTGGCATCCTCTGTACTCAAGCTGCAGCCTGCCTGAGGGCTATACCGGCTCAATTCCTGAGCACTGGGAGAAGCTGCTGATCAAGGTGCCTAAAGCTGAGGGTGAGACCAAGGTGTCAGATCTTGAGATCTATAATCTCAAGGCTACCACCACGCATGACTTCAAAGGTCGCACGCGCGCCTTTGATATCTGTGCAAGGCAGGATAATCCCATTCTGAGATTAAGCCTGCGTAACGCAGAGCTTAAGGTGACGGAATTTGGCCGACTCTGCGGGGTGGAGCAGCTGACCTTGGATAATGTGGAGATCGCGGCTTGCGAGCCTAACGATCCGCGTCTTGACAGCTATGATAATCGCTAGGAGCAGATAATGGTGGATATTGGAGTGAGAGCTCATGATTATGGCAAGCATGAGCCTGAGCTGTTAGCTCAGCTGATTGCCGCAGATGGTTTTAACGCCGTACAGCTGGCGATACCTAAGGCCATCAAAGGCATTGAGGATATCAGAGAGGTTGATGAGGCCTGTCTTAAGCGCATTGACTCAGCCTTCCGCGCAGCAGGTGTGAGCATTAAGGTGCTCTCAGCCTATCAGGATCTGTCCAATCCGGATCCTGCCGTACGAGAAAGTGCCCTTGAGACTCAGCTTAAAACCGTGGAGTGCGCGCATGCTCTGAATGTGCCTTTCATCGCCTCAGAATCGACCTTTGGTGCCATCACGCAGTCTGAGCGGGAGGAAGCCTTCCCGCACGTGGTTGCTCTTATCAAAAAGGTGGTGGCACACGGGCGCGAGCTGAATGTGGCCTATGCCATTGAGTCAGTGCACTGTCACTGTTTAAACAGCTTAGAGCTGATGGCGCAGCTGCATTATGAGGTGCGTGACAGTACCTATCTGAAGCTCTGTTTTGATCCTGCCAATCAGATTATCTTCAGGCGGCTTACTCAGCAGGATGAGATTTATGCGCGCTGGTTTGCCGAGTTTGAACCTCTAATCGAGGTGATGCATCTTAAGGATTTCAGGCTCGACCCGGATGATGGCTATCATCCTGTCGCCTTAGGCACAGGGCAGATGCGCTTTGACAAGGTACGCGAGTATCTTAAGCATACCACCCATCTGCCGGTGCTTATCCGTGAAGAGCAGGATCCGCAGCATGGCAAGGAGGACACCGCCTTTATCCGTCAGCTGCTGTCCTAGATCCTTGCCGCATCAGGCCCCTGACGTACAGGCCGGACCTCTTTTTCAGACCGAGGTCTGGCTTAGGCTTTATCCAGAGGCTCACAGCCTGGGTAGAGCAGGGAGATATTCTCATGCTCAAGGAAACTGCACCAGGCTTCGGTTGGTCTCAGATCCGTCGCAAAATAATCAATATCACTGAAGCGGAAGTTATTGATCTTGCTGATGCGCTCAAATTTGTTGTGATCGGCGACAATCACCGTCTCTTTGGCATATTCAACCATGATGGACTTTAAGGTGGCCTCGTAAATATTGGTCTCCATAAAGCCTTTCTCCATGGTTACTCCGCTGCAGCCTAAAATCGCCAGATCGGCGTTATAGCGGCGAATGGTAGCACCAGCATCCGAACCCACAAAAGCCTGATATTTCTGAATGGCTTCACCGCCCGTGCCGATAAAGCGGATCTGGGAGTCAGCATTATCACTGATAAGCTTGTAGGAATTGGTGATGACCGTGATGTCCTTGAGGTTCTTGATACTGTCTATCACAGCCTTGGCCGTGGTGGAGGTGTCGACCATCAGGGTCATGCCATCGTGAATCATGGTCATGACGCAGCGGGCAATCTCGCGTTTGGCCTCAAAATTCTGGGTAACACGTTCGAGAAAGGAAAAGTTCTCAGAGCCGGATTTGAGAATTGCTCCGCCATAGCATTTAATGGCAATGCCTTTTTTTTCAATCTCTTTAAGATCACGCCTGATTGTTTCTTCTGCTACGTTAAGCTCTTCGCTGAGCAAAGACACATAGACGCGTTTATGTTCCTTCAATAATGCGACAATGCGCTGTTTACGTTCGATGGCAAGCATGTGGGATCCTTAAAAATAAGCTGACTGATCTTAGCAAAAATAAGTGGTTTTTGGTGGATTTTAAGTTAAATCTTCGCGATGCCTATGCTTTTTACCTCCCTGAGTAGTTCCCGGCTTGCCGGAGTCAGAGCTGAAGATTAAAAAAAATCCGCAGTACAGACTGCGGATAAAATTTGCGAGTAGTTTTATTATAATTATCAGACTTAGAGATTCAGAAAATCCTGATTCAGATCAATCTTAAAATCGCGAGCCAGATCGATAAAACCCTGCTCTGGGATGGTCTGACGCTTGCCTTCCATAGAATGCACCTTGACGCAGATTTCCGCACCTTTCTCTAAGGTTTCCATTAAGGCAAAGGTCTCGTCAAAGTCCGCACCTGAGCAGAACACCCCATGATGAGCCCAGATAGCCACATCATACTGATGCATGAGTTTGGAGGTGGCAACGGCAATCTCGCGTCCACCTGGTACCATCCACGGCACTACACCGATCCCGCGCGGAATAATTACAGGATTTTCGGTGGCCATCTCCCAGATCTCGTGCGTAAAAGCCTTGTCTTCAAGCGGCAGTACAAAGGTCAGGGCGATCACATTGGCAGGGTGGGCATGATAGATCACTCTGAACTTACCCTGGGTTAATTCCTTTTTGATCTCATGATTCATCAGGTGAGTCGGGAATTCAGAGGTAGGGCGGCCGCCAGATTTCAGGCCCCATACCACTTTAAAGTTTTCGCCAGGCTCATCAAGCTTAGCAATGCAGATGTTGTTTTCAGGATCCTTTTTGACATTGCGCATGTACTTGCCGGAGCCTGTCACCAGGAAATATTCTCCACCAAGTTTGGGCACTTCGGTGCCGATAGGCTGCCAGGACTGCTCCTCGTTAAGTTCAGCCTGAACACTGGCAACTTCCTCTGCGGTCATGCGATAACTGAGGTTGCCTCCGTTGCGCTCATGCCAGCCTTTGCGGTAGCCTTCCTCGCAGACTTCGATGAAGCTCTGTACGAATGGTAAATCGGTAACTTTGGTCATTTATATCTCCACTATTTTTATGCAGTAACCTGCTGCACGTCAAAGGACTGTC
>JAILLS010000065.1 GCA_024693025.1 Succinivibrio sp.
CTGGATGTGCCGGCCAGACTGCTCTCCAGAAGGCCGGATCTGATGGCCAAGGAAGCGCTCCTGCGCAAGGCTCTGTCTGACTATGACAGCGCAAGACTTGCCTTCTATCCTGACTTTACCCTGACTTTAGGCCTGAGCAGCGGAGACAGCGTGAGCTTCGGCAGGTTTTTAAGCAATCCTCTGGCCTCCTTAGGAGCAGCTCTGACCATGCCTTTTCTTAACTGGCACAAGCTTAAGCTTAAGGAGCAGAGTGCGTACAAGAGCGAGGAGCTTGCCGCAGTGAACTTTGTCAACACCTATCTTACGGCGGTCAAGGAGGTCTATGATCAGGTCAGCGCCATCGATTATTACCGCAAGAGCGTCAAGCTCACGGCAAAGACGCTGAAGGTTGCCAGACGCAACTATACCGCCTATTATGATCGCTATGCGCAGGGCGGCGCCTCGCTTTCTGATCTGCTCGATGCTGCCGATACGCTGCGCTCTACGGAGCTGAGCCATCTGAATGTCAAGCGGGATGCGCTCGAGTCAGTGATGGGCCTGCTCGTAGCCTTAGGCGGTGATACCGACAAGATGCACAAGATTGAGGAGCGATAGTTTATGCAGCTAAAATTAGTGTCCTGGAATGTCAACGGGATCCGTGCCGCAAGCGGTAAAGAGGGCTGGTCCTTCTTTGAGGACGGCAAGTTTGATCTTATCGGTCTGCAGGAGACCAAGGCCTCGCCTGAGCAGCTGTCTGACAAGCTGACGCACAAGAGTGGCTTTGAGTCCTATTTTGCCAGCTCCATCGTCAAGAAAGGCTATTCAGGCACCGCGGTCTACTCAAGGCTCAAGCCGCTCAAGGTTGAAATTGAGCTGCCAGATCCAACCTATCAGGGCGAAGGGCGCATTGTGCACCTTGAATTTGACAGGTTTCATTTCTTCAACGGCTATTTCCCCAACGGCGGAGCGGCCGTGCTTGATGAGCAGGGCAGACCGACAGGACAGTTCAAGCGGGTGCCCTATAAGATGGGCTTTTTCAGAAGCTTTCTTGACTATGCCCAGCAGCTGCGCCGGCACAAGCCGGTAGTGGTGTGCGGTGACTTCAATATCGCGCATCGGCCTATCGATCTAGCCCATCCGCAGCAGAATATCAGCAATACCGGCTTTCTGCCTGAGGAGCGGGCATTTTTTGATGAGCTGCTCGGGGCGGGATTTATCGATACCTTCCGCAGGGTGCATGGAGATCTGAAGGATCAGTACACCTGGTGGTCCTATAAAACGCGGGCGCGTGAACGGAACATCGGATGGAGAATCGACTATTTTCTGGTCTCCGAGGAGCTTTCAGGAGCAATTGTGGATGCAGGCATCGAGAGTACGGTGACAGGCTCAGATCACTGCCCCGTTTATCTGTGTCTTGATGTGTAGTCTTAAGGCGTGACAACCAGAGAGTACAGGAAGGTTAAATGAAGCTTAGAAGCATAGAGAGCAGGGATGCTCAGAGTCTTGCAGCTCTGTGTCAGAGTGAGGACATGCAGAGGCTGCCTGACAGCAATTATCCGCAGAATGCCGCGCAGCTGGAGTCTTTTATTGAGAGTCTAGGCGCGCTTGAGGATGAGCATCATCAGGTGATCGTAAGCTCAGAAGATGAGCTTGAAGGTCTGGTGTTTCTGCGTCATCAGGCCGCAGCTGATCAGAGCGCCGAACTGTCTGTGATTGTCAGAGAGAGCGCCAGAAGCAAGGGCTATGCCTGGCAGGGGCTGCTTGAGGGCCTGCATCTGGCCTTTGACCGGCTTAATCTGGAACGGGTCTACTGGTGTGTGGAAGAGAGCAATGAGCGCGCGGTAAGATTCTTTAAAAAACATGGTTTTAATACTCTGGATGAGGATATTCCGGAGGCTTTAGCGCAGCGGCACACAGGGCGGGGCCGGCTACTGTGGTTTGCGGTGCTCAGGCATGATGACTATGAAAACGTAGCCCTCTCGCGCAAGGAGATCTGCCACTGCCGCATTGTCAAAATCAAGACGGTGCCGACCCTGGAGGCCGGGGCGCTGTCTTTTTTTGAAGGCTCAAAGGATCTCCCCTTTGAGATCCGGCGCATCTATTATATTTCCAAGGTGCCTGAGGGCGCCAGACGCGGCTTTCATGCCCACAAGCAGCTCAAGCAGCTGCTGTTCTGTCCTTACGGCAGCATTCAGCTGGTGCTCGATGACGGAGCAGAGGGCAGTCAGCGTGAGGAGATCACCCTCAATGATCCTTCCATCGGGATTCTGATCGACAGGCCGGTGTGGCGGGAAATGCTGTGGCTTGAGAAAAATTCCGTGCTGGTGGTGGCCGCCTCGGATTACTATACTGAGGCTGACTATCTGCGCGACTATACCTCCTTTAAAAACTATATAGCCAAAATCAGGCAGGACTGAGCTCAAAGAGCTCTTACTGCGGCAGACTCTAAATTGAGCTGTTTGTTTTTTCAGTAAAAATGCTGTCAGTCTGGGCGTGATAGCATTTGTTTTTCTGCCTGTACCGTTTTACAATAAACTAGGGCTTCTGAGCTCTTTGGTCTCAGAGCAATCCCTTCTTCTGTCATCTGGAGCGAGAGTGGCTATGGTCAGTTTTCTAGATTTAAGTAAAGTAAATAATCGTTTCCGCAATGAAATTGATGCCAAATTCAAGGAAATTTTAGATAAAGGCTGGTATCTGCAGGGGGAGGAGAATGCCCGGTTTACGCAGGATTTTGCGGCCTACTGCGGAGCCAAGTACTGTGTAGGCGTAGCCAACGGTCTGGATGCCTTAAGTCTGCTGATCAGGGCCTCGGATTTCGGACCAGGCGATGAGATCATTGTGCCTGCCAATACCTATATTGCCACGATCCTGGCGATTTCACAGCAGGGCTGTACGCCGGTGCTCGCCGAGCCAAGTCTTGAGACCTACAATCTTGATGTGGACAGACTGGAGGCTCTGATTACGCCTAAGACGCGCGCCATCATGGTGGTTCATCTCTATGGTCAGGCCGTGCAGATGCAGAAGGTCTGGGAACTGGCCGAAAAATATCAGCTCAAGGTATTTGAGGACTGTGCTCAGGCCCATGGCGCCTATTATGAGGACAGACGCGTGGGCAGTCTCTCTGATGGTGCCGCCTTCTCCTTCTATCCCGGGAAAAACCTCGGCTGTCTGGGTGACGGCGGGGCGGTGGTGACCAATGATGAAGCCCTGTACGAGAAGGTCAAGGCGCTGGCCAATTACGGCTCCGATTATAAATATCATCACATCTATAAGGGCGTGAACAGCCGCCTCGATGAGCTGCAGGCTGCGGTTCTGGAGATTAAGCTTAAGCATCTGGATGAGGACAATCAGCGCAGACGGGAAATAGCCTCCTTCTATCGGCATGAAATTCACAATCCGCTGCTCATTCTGCCTAAGACCTATGCGGAGAAATCGCATGTGTGGCATGTATTCACACTGCGCACCGAGCAGCGGGACAGGCTGTGTGCGTATCTGAATGAGCGGGGGATCCAGACCAACATCCATTATCCTATTCCGCCGCATCAGCAGCTTGCCTATCAGGAATGGCAGCATCTCCATTATCCTAACAGCGAGGAGATCCATCGCACCATTATGTCAATTCCGATGTCTCCGGTGCTGACGGAGCAGGAAATTGTGCAGGTAGTGGATGCTCTGAACGCATATCAAGGATAAGCGCATGAAAGTTGCAATTTTAGAGACCATCGTGCCTTCAGGGCATGAGGTAGAGTATAACCGCGGCATCTATACGGAGATGCTAAGACAGGGGCATGAGCCTTACTTTCTCACTCCTGAAAATTTAACCTTCAGGGATGATTACGGGGCTCCGCGCCTGGTGCTCGAGGGCGGGGAGCCGATCTCCTACCGCAAGGCCGGCTTTTTTAAAAAGCTTTGCCTTTCTGTCCTGCGCGAGTACCGGCGTATTCAGTGGTTCAACAGTGCCCATAAAATTGTTGAGGCAGAGCATTTTGACTATGTGCTCATCCCCTCCGCATCGCCGCGCTATTTAAGATCGCTGCGCCTAAGCTCACTGCGCAACTCCAGGGTACCGGTAGTGGTCAACCATCAGATCTATAATTTCGGGATCAGAGGGCGGCTTGAGCAGTTCAGAGCTCTTGCCCAAAAAATGCTGCCCTATAAGAACATTCATATTACCTTCTGCACGCATTACCACATGATCAGAGACATTCCCAATGTCTCCTATGTCAATCCGCCTTTCTACGGTCCGACCCTGATTGATGACCCGGGACGTTATGACGGACATGAGCCGCTGGTGATCGGTCTTTACGGAGTCTACCGTACAGATCCCAATACGCATAAGCTGCTTGAGGTGTTCGCTAAAGCCGAGTTCAAGACGCCGATTCAGGTCAGAATGCAGACTGTGACCAATAATGCCAGGGACAAGGCCTCCTGCGACGAACTTATCACTGCCTATCAGGACAATCCGCGCTTCTGCTTTTTTGACGACTTCCTGTTTGCCAAATCCTGGCAGGAGGCGATGGCGCGGGTGGATATCATGCTCGTACCCTATGCGGCCAGACAGTATTACTATGCCTACAGCGCCATGTGCTTTAACGCCCTGGGCTTCAGAAAACCGGTGATGATCTCGCCTAATGTCAATCCGCAGCTGCTGGAGAGCTATGACATGGGGATGATCCTCGATTTTGAGAACGAGGACAGGCTCAAGGCCGAGGTGGTAGAATTCATCGATACCTTCAAGGAAAAATATCCGCATTATCAGGCTGAAATGGAGCGTGCGGCCAGGGTGTACAATTTCCCTAACCTCGTAAGGGATCTGCTTAACTTCAGTCCTGTCTGATAGCTACATTCTGCCGCCGTAGTGGATGAGGCTGTAGAGCTTAAGATACTTTTCCAGGGTATAGAAATAGTGCAGCACGGCAAACACCAGACCGAGGCGGCCGTCAAGAAAACCGCGGTGGATGACGTACATCTTGAAACAGGCCCACAGCGGCTTTAAGGCAATATCCACAGGATATGAGCAGGATTTGCCCTGCTCATAGTATTTCTGAGCCACCAGACTTGAATAGACATTGAGCTTGTTCAAGTGGGCTTCCCAGCTGCGGTAAGGGAAATGAATCAGGCGCCCATTCAGCTTCTGCCTGGGGGAGCTGGTGTGCAGTCTTTCGTGCACACGGCCTTCATAATGGGATACCGCTTTGCGAAACAGGCGCTCGACATGATCAGGTCTTAAGTCGCCATGCAGAACCTTACCCTGCACAAAGTGATTCTCCCGGCAGATACAGTAGCAGCGATCCTCATTGGCCTCTACTGCCCGGCAGATTTCCTGTTCAAGTTCAGGGGTGATGCGCTCATCGGCATCGAGCATGAACACCCAGTCATAGGTGGCTTTGGACAGGGCAAAATTGCGCTGTGCGGCAAAATCATTGTCAAGATCGCGGTTTAACACTCTGGCCTGATGCGCAAGTGCCAGCTCTGCCGTCCGGTCCGTGGAATTGTTGTTGATGAGCAGAATTTCAGCGGCAAAGGCAGCCGAATTAAGACAGTCATCCAGATGATCCTCTTCATTTCTGGCAAGAACAATGACAGTCAGGGGCAGACGCGGTTCACAAGCTAGCATGGGCAGACCTTCTCAGTTAAATAGTCAAACACAGGTGTCTTACCTGAATTTTAGCCTATTGTGCCAGAGTGTGCACAGCCTTTGTGCCAAACTCCGGCGCTCTGATGCAGTGCACGCGGCAGCGCAGACCCTGCGCATAGGGCTCAAGCTCCAGGGCGGCCTTATACTCATCACCTAAATCAAGCCTCAGATCGAAAGGACTTATAATCTCCTCTCGCTTAACCGGGGTATGGCCTGCTATAACCAGGACCTCCTGTCCGTCAAAGCGGTGCGCAGAGGCAGCTGGCAGCTGGCGCCGCCACACAAAGCTCTTTGTATTCAGAGGTTCCTTGAGAATGGTCTTAAGCGAGAAATACTCAGACGTACAGTTCTGAGGAATGCCGGCATGACAGAGCAGGATACTGCCGCAGAGCAGATGAGTCTTAAGCTCATTATAATACTGCCAGAAAAGCTTCAGTCCAAAGGGCGCGCTCTTAAGGCTTTTCAGCGTGGCAAGCCCTCCGTTGCACTGCCAGTTGAGCATAAGCTCATTTGAGATTTTATGCTCTGCAGCAAAGAGCACTGCGCGGCAGAGCGCCTCATGATTGCCCCACAGACTGAGGCTGTGCTCTGCAAGCAGCAGGCGCACCACGCCGACACTGTCAGGGCCTGCATCCAGCGCATCACCAAGACTTATAAGCAAACTGTGCGGAGGCTTAAACTTTAGCAGCTGCTTTAGACTTTGAGCACAGCCATGCAGATCGCTTACTATGAACAGGGGCCGGTCAGGTGCGAAGTGCTCAAAATAGTACCAGGATGAGCTCTCATGATACTCTAAATTTGTTAGCTGCATGCCCAAGTCTCCCCCAAAAATGCCTGTGACAGCTCCAGAACGGGGCGGTGCCATATGACAGAGCTCTAAAACTGCCTTTTGCTTGGTCAATATTTTAAATATTTATGAATTTTAGCTTAATTTATTGCAATGCACAGTTTAAAATAAGCAGGGGAGCGGTATATTGCCGCAGCCGAGGTGGTAAAGCACGCTCAGGATATAGGTTTTAAGGTTAGTTCTGTGAAAATAAAGATTCGTAATAGGTTGTTATTGCTGGCTCTTTCTGGCAGTCTGCTGACCTTTCTGATCTTTTTGTTTGTCAGCGTGCTTACCGTAATCTATCTGTGGAATATTACCTCCAATCATAGCCGTGAAATTTCCAAGCTGGCTTCAGAATATACCGGGATCTTTACCCGCAATGCCGAACTGCAGCAGCTCGATCTGATGGTGAGATCCAAGGCAGCGCAGATCTCCTTGTTGACACGTGAGATTAAAGGGGACGTGCAGTTCTTGTCAGGAGAAATCACCCATCTTTTGATGAACCGCAAATACTACAAGCCGCGCGAAATCCAGACCGTCGCCACTGCCACCAGCTTTAAAAACGTGCCACTCTTGAGAATGAATCGGGATCTGATTGGCTCTACGGAGGCCTATGCCAAGGCTCAGGATGAAATCGCCATCTTAGGCAATCTTAAGGAAACCTTTGAGTCCTTCAGCGCTTTCTATGACAGCGTTTTTTTCGGTTCTAAGAATGGTTATGCGATTCTGACCTATAAATATCCTGAGTATCATATCGAGCCCGAGGTTTTAGAACACAGGAAGGCGGATGTCTACGATACTCTGAACCGCCCCTGGTATAAGTTCGGCATGACACAGAACAAGCTTACCTTCACCGAGCTTTACAAGGATAATCTCGGCACGCATACGGCGGTATCCGTGGTCATGCCGTATTATGATGAATATGGGGTAGCCGGGGTGGTAGGAGTCGATGTCAATTACGCTTATTTTATGCAGCTCAAGGATACCGAGCTTAGGGCCAAAAACGGCAACTACTTCATCATCAACTCCAAAGGACAGATCATTTTCTCGACTCTTGGCAGCGGCAGACTGAGCAATGAGAGACGGGACAGTCTGCTCAGGGATGATGATCTGCAGACGATTGTGACGGTCACGGCCATGGTCAGAGGACGCAACGGTTTAAAACGCTATAATCTTGACGGCAAGGATTATTATCTGGCCTATGCGCCTATTGCTGAGGCCGACTGGAGCATCGGCATGCTGATTGACCCTGAGGAGGTCTTCAAGCCTGCCCGCAAGGCCAGTTTAATGGTCAAGGAGCTCCTGGCCACCCTCGATCAGTTCATGCTCAGAACCTTTGAGTTTGATCTGGTGCGTGCACTGATGCTGCTGCCTTTACTGCTGATCCTGATCTATTTTATTGCCAGCAGATTTGCCGGCAATCTTTCGCATCCTGTCGTAAGACTGACTAAAGGTGTAGCAGATCTGGCCAAAGGCGACTTCAACTTTCATGCCGAGGTTAAAACCGGCGATGAGATTGAGCTTTTAGCCAGGAATTTTGAAAAGATGTCTCATGCCGTAAACCGGCAGATCTCCGAGCTTAAAGCCGTGACGGCTGAAAAGGAGCGCATTTCCACAGAGCTGAATGTGGCCACGGGGATTCAGCTGAGCATGCTGCCGCATGATTTCCCGAGCGACCGAGAAAGCTATGATCTCTATGCTACCTCGATTCCGGCAAAAGAAGTGGGCGGTGACTTTTATGATTTCTATCGTCTCGATCAGGATCATTTGGCCGTGACTATCGCCGATGTGTCTGGCAAGGGGGTGCCGGCTGCCTTATTCATGGTGATCTCCAAAACGATTTTAAAGAACTGTACCCTGTCGATGGGCTCTGTAACTAATCTTGCCAAAGCGGTAGACCGAGCCAACCTGCAGCTCTACCAGGACAACCAGGAAGAAATGTTTGTGACGGTCTTTATCGGAGTACTGAATCTGAATACGGGTGAGTTTGACTATGTGAGTGCCGGTCATAACCCTCCGCTGCTCGGACGGGTACGTGACGGCAGGTATCAGTATCTGCCTGCAGAGGATAACCGTCCGATGCTGGGCGTGCTCGATGATATTAGTTATGTGCAGCAGCAGCTGCATTTAGAATACGGTGATACACTGTTCCTCTATACTGACGGGGTAACTGAGGCTATGGATCTTCAGGGAGAGCAGTTTGGTACCGAGAGGCTGCAGGAGGTGCTCAATGCCGGAACTCAGCTGGCTTTAAAGCAGCAGAGTGCAGAAGTGCTGCAGGCCATCCATGGATATGTGGGAGAGGCTGAGCAGTCAGATGACATTACCATGCTGTCTCTGCGGTATCTGGGCAAGCAGGGCAGCGATCTGGAGTTCAGTGCAACGAAGCAGGTGGAAGCAAGTGTTCAAGCTTAAGATTAAACAGAAGATTCTCTGCCTGACCTTAGTGACAGGAGCCATGGCTATTCTGGCCTTTGGCACCAGCTCTTTCTACGGCCTGATCAATATTTCCGACAAGCTGCTTGAATGGGAGAAGCAGTCGAATGTTTCAGCTTCTACCACCCTCGAGAATCTCTCGTCAGTGCAGGCCAAACACAGCCTCAATATTATCGCCGGTGTGGTAGCCAGAAATTTTTCCGAACGGCTGTGGGTCAGAATTTCTTATGTGGAGTTTATGGCGAATAGACTGACGCTGTACAGCAAGCATCCTGATCTGTTCAGGCCGCGCAACCTGCCTGAAGTTAAAGACCAGGTTATTCATTCAGGCGAGGTCTATGTCAATTATGGGCTGCTGCGTAAGAAATCTTTGAGCCCCGAGGTCAAACAGGATATTGCCATCCTCTCCAATATTGCCGACTATCTGAGACTGCAGCTGGAGTTCTATGAGATCCATCCGCTGAGCTTTTATATGTGCTCCAAGCATGGATACAGCATTAACATGGATGTGCAAGATCCGAATCTGGTGGAGCCTCTGAATCTTGATCCTGAAGAACTGCAGGCTGACTATGATCTGAGAGACTGGGACACCTATATCCAGGCTCAGAAAACCAACTCCACGGTGATCAGTGAAAGCTTCGAGCCTTTTTTTAATGAACGTCTGCTCTCCATCTGTGTGCCTTATTATGACGATCAGGGCTTTGCGGGGGTAGCAGGACTCGATCAGAAAATTTCCTCCGTCTTCAGCACTCCTCTGATGAGCAAGTTACTGCAAGGGGTGGACTATTTTGTGCTCAATCATGCCGGCAAGATCATCTATTCTTCGCAGAACAGCGGTTCTCTGAGCGAAGGACGCGTGCTGCTTGACAAGGATCCTCTGTCTAAGGAGCCGCTGGCAGTCCTGGCGCGCACCATGCAGAACAGCAAGCTGGGAAATCTCGAGATTGTGGTTGACGGGACGGGCTATTATCTGTCCCATGCCCCGATTGGCAATACCGGCTGGAATTTTGCGGTGCTTGAGAAGATCGAGGAAGCCCAGAGTCTGGTGCATCACTCGCAGGTACAGCTTTCAGGCAGACTGAAAGGTCTGAGAGAGACCCTCAATAACGCTCTTGCTAATCTTGATTATCTGCTGGCCGGCCTGCTCGTGGTGCTGATGGCGGTGATCATCTATGCCTCCATCAAGCAGTCCAATCGCTTCCTCAAACCTATTCTGCTGCTGGTTGCCAGAGCTGATGAGGTCTCAAAGGGCAAACTTGATCGCCGCATCGCAATTAAGACCGGCGATGAGTTTGAACAGCTGGCTGACAGCTTTAACACCATGACTGCCGAACTGAAAAAACACATGCTCGATACCAAAAGGGTCACCGCGGAAAAAGAGCATATTGCCACTGAGCTTAACGTGGCCACCAGAATTCAGCAGAGCATGCTGCCGCAGAATTTCCCGCTTACCCATGAGCGCTATGATCTCTATGCGCGCTCCATTCCGGCCAAGGAAGTGGGAGGTGACTTCTATGATTTTTATCCGATAGATGCTGACCGTCTGGCGGTAACCATTGCCGATGTGTCAGGCAAGGGTGTGCCGGCGGCGCTCTTTATGGTGATTTCCAAAACCATTCTCAAGAATATCACCCTGATACTCAAGCCGGGAGATAGCCTGGCCAGGGCCGTGGACCGGGCCAATCTGCAGCTGTATCAGGATAATCATGAGGATATGTTTGTGACGGTCTTTATCGGAGTGCTCGATCTTAACACGGGCGAGTTCACCTATGTCAGTGCCGGTCATAATCCGCCGCTGCTCGGCAGAAAGCAGAGCGGTGTGTACGAGTATATGACCTCGGATGACAATCGTCCGATGTTAGGTGTGCTCGATGACATCAGCTATGTGCAGCAGACGGTCAGACTGTCAGATGGCGACACCATCTTCATGTATACTGATGGCGTTACTGAGGCTATGGATGCTGAGGGCAGACAGTTTGGCGAGGAGCGTCTCCTCAAGGTGCTCAATGCCAATCCTGAGGGGGCATTAAAGCCGCAGAGTGACCGGGTGCTCAGGGCCGTGCATGAATTTGTGGGCAAGGCTGAGCAGTCTGATGATATCACCATGCTTGCTCTGCGCTATACCAAGCTGCCACAGGCCTAGACCCTGACCACCGCGCGTCTGGCATGGTCAAGGCTTAGCGGTACTGATAAACTTAAGCGTGGCATCAAAAAGCTCGTTATCCTCAATCAGATTGCGCAGATGCGCATAGCTGCCTGCGGCAAGCTCGCTGAACTGCTGCTTCTGCTGCGGCGTAAGCTCATTGATCTGCATGCCGTGCCTTTCAAGGATCCTGATTTTTTCCTGAGTGTTGCCTTGGAGCTTCTCGGCATTCCAGCCATGCAGCTCATCTCCTGCCTTCTGCAGTGCCTGACGCTGCTTGTCAGTCAGGCTCTCAAAGAACTTGGTATTTATGCCTAAAATCCAGGCATCTGCCATATGATTGGTGAGCGAAACATATTTCTGCACCTCATAAAAACGGGCATCGCAGGGCACATCGATGGGGTTTTCCTGTGCCTCCAGCACCCCTAGCTGCAGCGCATTGTAGACCTCAGCAAAATCCATGGGGACAGGCGAGGCTCCCAGACTTTGAAAGAAATCCACAAACAGGGCGTTGTTGGGCACGCGCAGCCTGAGATTCTCTAAATCTTCAGGGCAGGTCACTGGTTTTACGGAGCTGGTAATCACTCTGAAGGAGCGCGGCAGTCTGGCAATCACGGTAATGCCGAGCCGGTTGAGCTTGTTATAGAGTCTTGTGCCCAGCTCACTCTGCAGATAGGCGCTCAGCTGCTCCTGATCCTTGAACAGAAAGGGCAGGGCGAGCAGGTTGAAGCTGGGGAGGAGATTGGCGTAAACGCTCGAGGCCATCAGCATGATGGGCAGGTCGCCGGAGCCGAGCAGCTTGGCCCCCAGGGTCGAATTGCCGTTATAGAGCGTACCGTCAGGGATCACCTTGAAGGTCAGCGTTCCGTCAGCATAGGTGGAGGCGCTCTGTCCGAATTTGGCCGCTATCTGGTAGACATAGGAGTTGACCGGATCGGGCACACTGATGGTGACCGTGGGCACCTTAGCCTGCGCAGAACAGCAGAGCAGACAGGCTGCGGCTAGGGAGGCAAAGCAGGTAAGGATACGACGCATGGGCAACTCCTGAGTCAGAATTGAGTAAAAACAGGTCAAGCTTGGCTGAGCTTTCAATACATAGTCTAAGTCTAGCATGAAAACAGATGCTGATATAGAGTGGAAAACTGAGAATTATTAGCATACTAGGGCATAACTCTGCCAAAGCTTACGTCAGAGTGATTCTTCTCTCGGGAGCAGATCGTCAAAGGTGCCGTGCTTGCATCTGCTGCCATAAAGTCGTAGACTAAAAAAACTCCCGCATCAGCGGACATTTTTAATAACACAATAGGTGATAATCGTGAATGCAAAAAGCTTAGGCCAACTTGCACAGGCAAACAGTTGCAAACCATCCGTTAAGTTTTCAGTCAGCCCTGTCTTCACTGATTCCTATTGGCGTTACTATTTTACTTATCTTGATTAAATAAAGAGGCGGTCTATATGACTTTTAATGAAATTTTGGTTCCGCCTCCTCCTAATGAGGCGCGAGGCGGAATCGTTGATACGAGAATCAGCGAAATGTACCAGGTACTTCCTCCTGTCGCTTTGACAGAAAAATATCCAACTACGGAATTTACTGAACAGCTGGTGTCCAGTACCCGTCAGGAGATTCATAATATTTTCAACGGCCTTGATGATCGCCTGGTGGTGATCTCAGGTCCATGTTCCATTCATGATCCAAAGGCTGCCTTAGAGTATGCTCAGCGTCTTTTAGAGCTCAGAGAGCGGTATAAGGAGCAGCTGCTGGTGATCATGCGCGTTTACTTTGAGAAACCGCGTACTACCGTAGGCTGGAAGGGACTCATCAATGATCCGGGTCTTGATGATTCCCATGATATCAACCGCGGACTAAAGATTGCGCGCAAGCTGCTGTGTGATGTCAATACCTTAGGTATGCCGGCTGCGACCGAGTTCTTAGATCCGATTACGGTACAGTATATTGATGAGTTTATCTCCTGGGGTGCCGTGGGTGCCAGAACCACAGAATCTCAGCTGCACCGTCAGCTGGCCTCGGGTCTGTCGATGCCTATAGGCTTTAAGAATGCTACCGATGGCTCCATGCAGATTGCGGTAGATGCGGTAGTGGCAGCACAGCATGAGCATACCTTCATGTCGGTTACCAAGATGGGACATGTGGCGATTGTGCATACCCGCGGCAATCAGGACTGTCATATCATCCTGCGCGGCGGCAAGAAACCTAATTATTCACATCAGGACGTGAGCGAAGCCTGTGACGGTCTGAGCAAGGCCAAGCTGTCGCCGCGCGTCATGATCGATATGTCTCACTCCAATTCCCAAAAGCAGTACAAGCGTCAGCTGGACGTGGCAGCCGATATCGCCTCACAGCTGCGCAGTGGTGAAGACAGAATCTTCGGAGTCATGATCGAGAGCAATCTCGTCGAGGGCAGGCAGGATCTGTGCAAGGATCTTTCCAAACTCGTCTATGGTCAGTCGGTCACCGATGCCTGTATTTCCTTTGAGGATACGCAGAAGGTACTCGCTTCTCTTAACGAAGCCGTACTTGAGCGCCGTCGGATTAATCATCATTAAGCTTGCAGATGCTCAGCCTTTGCTGGGCATTTTATTTTTTAGAGGTAAATATGCATCCTTCTTTATCCTTAGCCAAAAGCAAGATCAAGATCTTACTGTTGGAGGGCGTGGATCCTAGTTCTGTGGAAACCCTGAAAAAGTCTGGCTACACCAATGTGGAGTATGAGAAAAAGGCTTTAGACGGGCAGGAGCTGCTTGAGCGCATTGCCGATGTGCATTTTCTGGGCATTCGTTCGCGCACTCATTTAACCCGTGAAGTGCTGGAGCAGGCTAAAAAGCTGGTCGCAGTAGGCTGCTACTGTATCGGTACCAATCAGGTGGATCTGGAGGCTGCTGCGGATCTGGGCATTCCGGTGTTCAATGCACCTTTCTCCAATACCCGCTCTGTGGCAGAACTGGTGACCGGTGAATATCTGCAGCTGCTGCGCGATATTCCTGCCCGCAATGCCCTGCTGCATCGCGGCGGCTGGAAGAAGGCCGCTCACGGCTGCTATGAGGCCCGCGGTAAAACCCTGGGGATTATCGGCTATGGTCATATCGGCACTCAGGTCGGAATTATCGCCGAGAGTCTGGGCCTGAAGGTGGTGTTCTATGATATTGAGCACAAGCTGGCTCTGGGCAATGCCCGTCAGGTTGAGTCTCTAGAGGAGCTGTTTGCCAGGGCTGATATTGTGACTCTGCATGTGCCTGAGACTGAGCTGACCAAACAGATGATCAATGCCAAAACCCTCTATCAGATGAAGCCGGGCGTCTTCCTGCTCAATGCCTCCAGAGGCACGGTGGTGGATGTAGAGGCTCTGGCCGAGGCCTTAAAGTCAGGGCAGGTGGCAGGGGCGGCCTGCGACGTGTTCCCTAAGGAGCCGGCTGCTAACGGCGAGGAATTTGTCAGCCCGCTACGCGAGTTTGAAAACGTGATCCTTACTCCGCATATCGGTGCCTCCACGGAAGAAGCACAGCGCAACATCGGCATCGAGGTGTCCGAGAAGCTGGCGCTCTATTCAGACAACGGCTCTACGCTCACTGCGGTAAACTTCCCTGAGGTCTCGCTGCCGACCAAGCGTGAGAATGTCACCCGCCTTTTGCACGTGCATAAGAATGTGCCTGGCATCATGCGCAAGATCAATGAGGTCTTTGCCAAATTTGACATCAATGTGGCCGCGCAGTATCTGCAGACCACGCCTGAAATCGGCTATGTGGTGATGGATATTCACTCTGATGAGCCGGAGAAAGTGATCCCTGAGCTCAAGGAAATCGACTGCACCTTAAAGTGCCGCGTGCTCTACTAAATCTAAGGCAGGCGTCTGTCAGTTCCTGACGGACGCCGCTCTCTCTTCTGCAACTGTATCTGCAGCTCTTCTTTTCTCGCTAGCCAGAAGTTCCAAGCCAGGGCGCTGTGTGCCTCAGTCAGGCTGTCGCCGTAAAATTCTTTTGACTGAAGTGTGAGAATAGTATCAGAATGACTATCCTGTCGCGTGTTTACCTTGACTTATCAGAGCGTTACTCCTAATTTAGGCTTATGTGCCATGTTTTGCTCATTTGGGCTTTGAGTGCAATGCCGAAAAGCACGGAGCGGGTTCGAAGCTGGTACTGCATATTAAGTCGTAAGACTGTTTACCATCAATCATCATAGGAGCGATTATGAAGTTTCGTGTGTTGGCATCATGCTTAGCTGCATGCTTTTTCAGTTTAAATGCAGCCAATGCTGCTTCGGTTACCCTCAAGCTTGGTCATATTGCAGAGCCTTCCAACCCTTATGGTATGGGCGCTGATCATTTTGCTGAGCTCGTTAAGAAATATTCCAACGGAGACATTGATGTTCAGGTCTTCCCATCCTCACAGTTAGGCAACCAGCGTGATCTGGTGGAAGGCTTAACCCTGGGTACCGTGGAGATGACTCTGACCGGTACTGCGGTGTTAGGCAACTTTGCCCCTGAAGTCAGTGTGTTTGACCTGCCATTCCTGTTCAGAGATGTACAGCATGCCTATAAGGCCTTGGATACCATCGGTATGGATCTGTGCAAAAAATATGTAGAGCCTAAGGGCATGATCACCCTGGCCATCTGGGAGAACGGTGTCCGCCACATGACCAATAACCGCGGTCCGATCAAGACCCCTAAGGATATGGAAGGTCTGAAGATGCGTGTGATGGAACAGCCGGTGTATATTGAGCTGATGAAATCCTTAAAGGCCAGCCCAACCCCAATGGCAATGAGTGAGCTGTATACCGCTCTGCAGAAAGGCGTGATCGATGGTCAGGAAAACCCATTGAGCCAGATCGCCACCAAGCATTTCTACGAAGTGCAGAAATATATCTCCTTAACCGGTCATACCTATGCTCCTGAAGTGGTGCTGATCAGCTCCTATGCCTGGGGCGGACTGTCAGATGCCCAGAAGGAGATTCTGACCAAGGCTGCAGTTGAGACCAAGGACTGGCAGCGTAACCTCTGCCGTGAGTTAGAGGGCAAGTTTGCCAAGACCATCACCGATGGCGGCGCTAAGATCAACGATGATGTGGACAAGGCTGCCTTCATCGAAGCCACCAAGGGTGTCTGGAAACTCTATACCGACAAGTTTGGTGAAGATACGGTCAAGGCCATCGTAGATCTCAAATAATTTCAGAGTCGACAGCTTCCCCGCAGATCAATAGGCAGGGAAGCTGTTTTAATTTTCAGACTTTAAGGGATAAATATGCTCGCACTTTTACAAGCATTAGAAAAATTTCTAAAAGCGATAGTAATAGTGGCAAACGGTTTGATGCTCCTGCTGGTGTTCGGTCAGGTGATCACCCGTTATATCTTTGCCTGGACTCCGGCCTGGGGCGAAGAGCTGTCACGCTATCTGTTCGTGTGGGTGGTGTTTCTGTCCTTGCCTCTGGTTGCCAGCTATGGCGGCCACATGTGTATTGAGACTCTCACCAGCCGTGTGCATGGAGCCACGTTAAAATTCTTAAACATCGTGGCAGATGCGTTCTCCATTGTTTTTCTGGGCATTATGGTGTACTACGGGTGCATTATGGTGTCCCGTACCAGCTTCCAGACTTCTCCTGCCATGCAGATCCCGATGTCCTGGGTCTATGTCGTGATCCCGTTTGGCTGCGCAGTGATGCTGCTTTATGTCGTGCTCAATCTAATAAAGCTGCTTAAGACTCCTGCTGATCAGGTCGTGCACAAGAATGCAGTTGAGTAAGGAGAGATAGATGCTGTTAATAGTTGTTTTAGTCTCGTTCGGTGTCATTCTGGCCACGGGTGCCTCCATTGGTGTAGGCCTGGGTCTTGCTTCAGCCGCCGGACTGATGTTTGGTGAGCACATGCCGCCGCTCCTCGTGATCGTGCAGCGTATGTTTACCTCGGTGGATTCCTTTTCCTTCATGGCTGTACCGTTCTTCATGCTGGCTGGCGCCTTCATGTCGGATGGCGGTGTGACCAAGAGAATCGTGGACTTCTCCATGTCGCTGGTAGGTTCACTCTCAGGCGGTCTGGCTCTGGTGGTGTCAGTGGCAGGCATGTTCTTTGCCGCTCTGTCCGGTTCCTCAGCTGCTACTACCGCAGCCATCGGTGCTTCCATGATCGATGAGATGGAAAAGCGGGGCTATCCTCGAGCGTTTGCCGCGGCCGTGGTCGCGTCGGGCGGTACCGTGGGTATTATTATTCCGCCGTCCATTACCATGGTGGTCTATGGCTCCATCGCCAACGTCTCGGTGGCCGATCTGTTCATGGCAGGCTTTGCCCCAGGTATTCTGATGGGCATTACCATGTGTATGGTCAGCTGGTTTATCTCCAAGCGCAAGGGCTACAAGGGCGAGGGTACCTTCTCGATCATGCGCGTGATCCGTTCCTTCAAGGAATGCTTCTGGGCTCTGCTCATGCCGGTGATCATTCTCGGCGGTATTTATCTTGGTATCTTCACTCCGACTGAAGCAGCCGCTGCTGCCGCTGTCTATGGTGCTCTGGTCGGTCTGTTCATTTATAAAGAGCTTAAATGGAAGGATCTGCCAAAGACTCTGCTGAGCGCTGCCTATAATACCACCATGATTATGTTCGTGGTAGGTGCCGCCAACCTGTTCGGCTGGATTCTGACCAATGCTCAGGTACCTCACATGCTGGCTGAAATGTTTGCCAGCCTCACCGATAACAAGTTCGTGTTCCTGATGATGATCAACGTACTGCTGCTGATTATCGGTACGCTGGTGAACGCTTCTGCAGCCGTGGTGATTCTGACCCCGATTCTGCTGCCGGTGGCAACCGGCATGGGCATTGATCCGATGTTCTTCGGTGTGCTGATGGTGGTGAACCTGGCTATCGGCTGTGTGACCCCTCCGGTGGGCCTTGACCTGTTCGTGGTCTCCTCGATTACCGGTCTGTCTGTGGATAAGGTTACCGCGAAGATTCTGCCGTATCTTGCCATGTTCCTCGTGGACCTGCTGCTGCTGACCTACTTCCCGGTCATCATCACGTTCGTCCCGGACATGATGCATGGAGGATAGCTCCTCTTAAAAAACAGCAAAGCCTGCGCAAGCAGGCTTTGTTGTTTTAGGAGCGACCGTGACAGGAGCGGGGAGCTATGAAGCTTTCTTCTTTATCCGCTGAGCCTGTCTTATCCTTTGGTCTGAGTGTGGCACTCTCCTCGGGCAGTTCTTTTGCGAACTGATGTGGTTTAATTTTAAGTTTGGTCAAGCTTAACTCAGGGTTTACGCTCAGGCGTAACACACTGGCCTCCTTTGATTACTTCTTATTGTTATACATATAAAATCTCTTTAACCGAGACAGGCTCATTATACAGATTTTGTGAACAAGATCAAGTTTTGGATAACATTTTAAATTTTCAGGATTTTTTTAGACAATTTGTTTGAGGGCAGGCACAACTTTACGCCTTGCCGCAAGGAGTGAGCCTATTTCATGGTATATTTTAGACAAGAGGATATGATAAATGGCAGGAAAAGCTTGCATACTCCTGTGTCTTGGAGTGCTGTTTGGAATGAGCCCCGCAACCTATGGGGCAGGTCAGCTGCAGAGCGGCTGGAGTCTTGGTCAGGCATATATGTGGCGCCTTAACGAGGACCCTGACTATGCCTTTACCAAGGGTACTCCGGCTAAAATCTATGAGGTTGACCGGCGCATTCTCAATCATCAGGCCAAATACACCCTGCGTAATTCCCTGACCAATGTGGTGAGCTTTAAGGTCGGCTGTGTCTTTCAGAGCAAGACTCCGGTCTTTGAGCTGCAGACTCAGCCTCTGGACATCAGCATTCAGGATCAGTTCGACGGCTTTGCCTTTGTGCGATTTATCATCGACAACACTCAGGAATTCAGCCTGCGCGGTGAATATACTCCGCCGGGACGCCTGGTGTTCCTGCCTCTGACGCAGAGTCAGGATAAAAAACTCTCCAATCTGCTGCTGCAGATGCGTGAGGGCGGCGAGCTTAAAATGGCCATACTGCAGGGAAAAAACAGTGCGCCGCGGGAGTTTACCATTCCGCTTAAAGGCTTTATTGAGCTGTCTGACAAGGTGATCTCAGACTGTCAGAATTTAAACACCAAGGCTGGCAGTTATCAGGGCGAGGTCAAGCTGCTGCCTGATTATCTGACCGAGGAGCCTAAGGATAAGGCGCCTGAGAAATATACGCTCAAAATCATTCCTAAAAATGAGGACGGCCTGACACCGCCGCCTCCTGAGCCAAAACCTGAGCCAAAACCAGCCGAGGAGCCTAAGCCTGAGACTGTCTATTTTGAGCCGGGCGGCGGGGCTGCGAGCATTGGCCCTGACGGCAAGCCTCTGATGAAGCCGCAGGATGAAAGTCTGGGCAAGGCACAGGGTCCGATGCAGATCGGTCCTGACGGCAAACCTGTAGATCCTGCCGCTAAAGATGCGCAGAGCGAAGGCGGCGGTGAGGCGGTCGAGAATATTTTTGAATAAGCCTTAAGGCGCCGGCAGGGCGCCAGGATGGGGCATCCAGCCGGGTCTGCGGCTGGATGAGGTTTTTAGCTGAGTCTGGTGGCAGCCTTCATGGCTTTGACATAAGCTGAGAGCTCAGAGAGCAGCGCAGTCTTGTTCTCAAGCTGCCGCTCGATGATCTTTTCACAGGCCGAGCCTGCGATGATGCCGGCGACTCCGGTCTGCATGGCAATTTTTGCATCCTCAGGCGTCGAGATGCCAAAGCCCAGCAGGCTAGGGGCCGCTCCATACTCCTTAAGCTTTTTAATCACCTCTACCGGCTGGCCGAAGCTGTAGTCAGTGCCGGTGATGCCGAACCTTGAGAGCATATAGGTATAGCCCTGCGTGATCCCTGAGATGCTGCGGATGGTATGATCACTGGCATTTGGCGGACAGATCAGCACCACATTGACCTCATGGCGTCTCGCACAGGCACAGAAATCATCCTGAGTGCTGAGCATATTGAACGGCACATCCGGAATTAGCACGGCATCGAGGCCTACTGCCTGCGCGTCAGCATAGAATTTATCGATGCCGCGGGCCACCACCACGTTGGAATACACCAGGATGGAGATGGGCAGGGTCGGATAGAGCTGTCTAATCTGTCCGATCAGATGGAAGAAGTCAGCGGTTCTGGCCCCGCTTGAGAGAGCCCGCTTGTTGGCTTTCTGAATCACCGGGCCGTCGGCGCAGGGATCCGAGAAGGGAAACCCTAATTCCAGAGCATCCGCACCAGACTCAACCAGGGTCTTTAAAATACTCAGCGAGGTCTCGTAATCCGGATCACAGAGGGTGACAAAAGGCACAAAGGCGCCTTCATGCTTGAGTGAAAGCTCAGAAAATTTATCGGCAAAACGCTGTGACATGCTGTACCCCCTTAGTATGAAAGCTTGAGTCTGTCTAAATGGAAACCGTCAGCGGTGCTCACGCCGCGCTGCTCGAGAATGTTTGAGACATTGAAGATGTCCTTGTCGCCGCGGCCTGACAGGTTGACGACCAGCACCTGCTCTTTATCCGGATGTTCACGCATCATGCGGATGGCATAGGCCAGGGCATGTGAGGATTCCATGGCCGGGATGATGCCTTCCTGCTGCGAGAGCAGGACAAAAGCCTCCAGAGCCTCGTCATCCGTGGCGCTGACATAGCTGACGCGGCCGCTGTCCTTTAAATAGGCATGCTGCGGTCCTACGGACGGGAAGTCAAGACCTGCTGAAATTGAATAGGATTCATTGATCTGACCATCCTCGGTCTGCAGATTATAGGAATAGGCGCCAAAGAAGATCCCCTGCTGACCATTTCTGAGTGTAGCGCCGTTCTTGGGAGTGTTGATACCCAGACCGGCCGGCTCTACACCATAGAGCGGCACCTTAGTCTCAAGAAAATCGGTAAACATCCCGATAGCATTGGAGCCGCCGCCGACACAGGCGATGCAGGCATCCGGCAGACGTCCGTTTTCCTCGAGGATCTGCTGATGGATCTCCTCGCCTATGATCTTCTGAAATTCCCTGACAATGGTCGGGAACGGATGCGGTCCTGCCGCAGTGCCGATCATATAGTGGGTATGCTCAAAGTTGGCAGCATAGTCGCGCAGAGCCTCGTTGCAGGCCTCTTTAAGCGTGGAGGCTCCCACCGTGACCGGCTTGACCTCAGCTCCCATCAGTCTCATTCTGAAGACATTCGGTTTCTGCCGCTCGGTATCCACCGCACCCATATAGATGGTGCATTTAAAGCCCAACAGCGCACAGATTAGGGCGGTGGCCACACCGTGCTGTCCGGCGCCGGTCTCGGCGATAATCCTGGTTTTGCCCATTCTTTTGGCCAGCAGCGCCTGACCAATCACCTGATTGGTCTTGTGCGCACCGCCGTGCAGGAGGTCTTCGCGTTTAAGATAGATTTTGGTCTTCGTACCGCGGGTCAGATTGCGGCACAGGGTCAGAGGAGTAGGTCTGCCGGCATATTTATTGAGCAGACAGCTAAGCTCCTGCTTAAACTCAGGATCATTACGTGCATCGATAAAGGCCTGTTCTAGCTCATCTAAAGCCGGCACCAGCACTTCAGGCACATACTGACCGCCATATTTACCAAAAAAAGGATTTAATTGTGTCATGTGATTACCTCTAAAAATTATTGATAAGCTCAAAGGCCTGCTCGATGAGCTGCGGCTCCTTGCGGCCGCGTTCAAGTTCAAGCTTGGAGTTGAGATCTAAGCCGGCAAAGCCAAGGCTTAAGGCTTCCTGCAGATTATCTAAACCGATGCCTCCGGCAAGCAGAGTTCTGTCCCGCGGCAGACTGTCAGGAATAGCCGCAAAATCAAGGCTCAAACCAGAGCCTGGACGGCTGGAGTCGAGCAGCAGATAGGTACACAGCTCTTTATAGCGTTCAAGCTCTGCCATAAGTGCAGTTTTATCAGGATTGAGCGCCTTGATGATCTGCAGATCAGGCAGCCGGGCTTTTAAGGCTTCAATATAGGCCGGGCTTTCGCTGCCGTGCAGCTGCACCATGCTCAGCTGACACTCTGTTACTGTCCTGATGAGTTCATCCTGATCTGCATCGGCAAAGACTCCGACAAACAAAAGCCTGCCCTCGGCGCACTTAATGAGATGCTGTGCCGTCTTAAGACTGACATAGCGCGGCGAGTTTCTGACAAAAATCAGCCCGCCTAAGGCTACCTTGCTTCTGACACAGGCAAGCACCGCCTCAGGGGTGGTCAGGCCGCAGACCTTGTTGACGCCGTAGAGCAGGGAGTTGGCGGCAAAATAAAGTGAAGCTGCCCCGGTAAGACTTGAGCCGACCAGATAATTATGGATTGGCTCAAGTTTCCTGAGCTCACTGTGCCGTGACAGTCCTGATTCAGAGACCACCACGGTTGGAGAGCTGAATAATCTGCTTAGTGAAGGGGCGCGGCTCAGATCAATCTGCAGGGTCTTCAGATCCCGATTATTGATGCCGCAGATCCTGATCCCTGATGCTTTGGCAAACTCAGCCTCTGCCTCAGTGGCTACCTCGCAGAGCACGTCAAGGCCCAGGGCTCTGGCATAGGCATACAGCTCTTTAAACTTTTCCTCCTCAAGCACCGAGAGCATCAGCAGCACTGCATCAGCTCCGGCTGCGCAGGCCTCGTCAAGCTGCTGCGTGCAGAGGATAAAATCCTTACAGATAACCGGCAGAGGGGTGCGCGCCTTGACATAGCTCAGATAGTCAAGCGAGCCCTTGAAGAAATGTTCCTCACAGAGTACGGAGATGGCGCTGGCACGTGCGTTATAGCAGTCGATAAGCCGGTCAAGATTAAAATCATGGGCAAAATCGCCCAGACTTGGTGAAGCTTTCTTACACTCGAGAATAAAGTGGCGCCCGCTCTTTGCCAAAGCCTCATAGAGCGAAACATGCGCACAGCTGCGTACAGGAAGTTTGCTCTGGCGCTTTAGGGCGAGGGATTTTATCTTTGCATTGATAATAGTCGAGAGCACCGTGCCTTCAAGCTCCTGATGCTTAATGCCCTCAAAGTCCAGGGCCGCCTGTGATAATGGTTCTGAGTGCAGCATGATAATCTTATTCCTGAAAGTCTGTATTATTGAAAAGAAGCGGACGCTGTGCAAGTGCAGCGTCACACTGCTCCTTTTTAAGGCTGGGCACTGAGCTGAGAAATTCTGCAGACTGCCGCAAGTTTAGCTTCACCCTTGCCGGATCTGATGGCATCTAAGGCCATCTCAAAGCCGAGTTTGAGGTTATGCTCAAGGCCTGAGAGTCTGAGCAGGGCTGCGGCATTGGCCGCGACCACAAACTGCTGAGCTTCGGTGCCTTTGCCTGAGAGCACTTCGCGGGCGATTCTCGCGTTATCCTCAGGGCTGCCGCCTTCAAGCTGCTCCTGCGTGAAGTTGCCTTTAATGCCGAAGTTGTCGTTGTTGAGGATGCCGCTTTCGATGTGGCCGTCTTCAAACAGCTCGGTATAGTTGGTGTGACCGAAGATGGAGATCTCATCCATGCCGTTGCCGTTGACCACCATGGCTCTCTTAACGCCTGTGATCTTCAGAGCGCGGATCATGATCTCGAGCAGATCGGCATCATAGCAGCCTAGGAGCTGATAATCGACGTGAGCCGGGTTGGTCAGAGGTCCGAGAATATTGAAGATGGTGCTGGTGCCTAAGGCTTTACGCACCGGGGTGACAAAGCGCATGCCCTTGTGGTAGTGAGGTGCAAAGAAGAACGCAAAGCCTTCCTCTTCAAGATTCCGGCGGGTGCATTCAGCATCAGCAAAGAGATTGTAGCCCAGCACTGAAAGTACATCGGAGGCTCCGGTCTTAGAGGATACCGCAGAACTGCCATGTTTGGCGATATGCAGACCTAAGGTGGCGCAGATAATACCGGCCAGAGTGGAAATATTGATGGTCTTCAGGCAGTCACCGCCGGTACCGACAATTTCACCGGTATAGATTTCGCGGTTGCGCTCAAAAGGCATGGCCGCATGCAGCATGGCAGATGCGGCACCGCCGATTTCCTCGGAGGAGTAGCCGTTCATCTTCAGCGCGGTTAAGAGGGAACTTAATGCGACCGGATCATATTTGCCGGAGAAGATATCATTGAAGATGGAATTGGTTTCGGCAGAATTTAAAGAGGTGCCCAGGTAAAGTTTTTCAAGTAGGTTATTCATAGCTTATGTCCTTAAGTTGTGAAATTTATCCCGCTTGAAAACTAAAAAACCCGCTTTCAAGCGGGCCTTTAGAATTTAAATCAGAAAAATTGCTCTAACGCTAAAACCCCGCTATTCTGCGAGGCGCCACCAGCTGTTAAAAAAGCAATTGTTCATAATCTATCTCCTTGTCGATGGCTTAATTATAAGCAGGCTTTTTTTCGCTTTGCAATAATTTTTTTTAATATTCTGTAAAAAAAGACAGCAGTTTATTTTTAATTTATTTAATTTTATAAAAATAATGCCGTACTGAGTATTAAAAGTTTTTTTTGTGCAGAGCCTGCTTCTGCCAGTCTAAGTTCTAAAACAGTGCATTTTTACTGTCGAAAATCGGATTTTCAACAACTGCTAATCTTTACTACATTAGTAACCTGAAAATTGTCTTTTACTTCGGTATAGCAATGCTGCGAGGAAATATTAATCAGGATCTGCGGCTGATTTAAAAGCATAGTCACGCAGAATTTTATTGATCCTGGTTTGATAGCCTTTTCCTTGAGCTTTAAACCAAGCCAAAACATCTGCATCAAGGCGTAGATGCACTGACCTCTTCACTGGTCTGTAGAATTCATCATGTACCTCTTGCCTTGGTTTAAGTCCTTTCAACTCATCTGCGGTTTGAACAGGACAATCTGAGAAATCCGTATTAACGAAATTAAAGGAGACTTCGTGCATATGTGTGGGTAACACTAAGTCTTAGTTCTTTTCCTTTTTAGACCTTTTACCGATCTGAAAAGAGCTCTTTGAAAACTTGAATTGAAAAGACCATTTCAATCCGGTATTGTTTTAATAGCAAAACAAA
>JAILLS010000093.1 GCA_024693025.1 Succinivibrio sp.
AAGCCGATCTTAGTTCAGAAGAACTTTCAGAAGCAGAAGAAATAATCAGACTGAAAAAGGAACTGGCAAAAGCCAAAGCCGAGAATGAATTCTTAAAAAAAGCTGCAGCGTTCTTTGCAAAGAGCCTGTAACAAAGTACGCTTTCATCCAAAAATTTCTTGATGACAGGCTAATAGGCAGAGGAACCGTAATTCCCTTAAGACGAGCCATAGAGCTTTTAGACATTAGTGTCAGTGGCTTTTATAAATGGCTAAATTCAGACAGAGAACATCATAATGGAGTTATTCACTGTGATGTTGAAGTTCTAGCTGCAGTCAGGGAAGTAATAAAGAACTCTAACAGCAATGTGCCAGGAGCAGTCAGATTACATCATGAGCTGAACATAAAAAGCTTTAGAGTTTCTCATAAAAGACTGGTTTCGATTATGAGGCAGAACGGTATTTACCATAAATACCATCGCAAATATATTGCCACAACCGATAGCAGTCATAATCTGGCCAGAGCAGAAAATCTTATAGATAGAAAATTTAATTCCTTTGCAGTAAATGAAGCCTGGTGCGGAGATATTACCTATATACCAACAGATGAAGGCTGGCTCTACTTAGCTTCTGTCGTAGATATCTGCTCTCGCTGCCTTATCGGATATCAGTTTGGTTCCAGCATGGATACTGATTTGATAATTAATGCTTTACTTATGGCAGTAAAATCTGAAAGCCCCTCTGCAGGCACGATATTTCATTCAGATCAAGGATCACAATACTGCTCTCATAAATTTCAGGAGCTGCTTCAGACAATGGGTTTTAGATGCTCCATGAGTCGTAAAGGGCAATGCCGGGACAATGCGCTGGCTGAATCGTTCTGGGCAACTCTAAAAAAAGAATGTCTGCCTATTTCTGGTACATTCTCATCACGAAATGAGGGAATAAAAGTAATCAGGAAATGGATTTCTTATTATAATGGCTTCAGACCACATTCTGCTTTAGGGATGAGGTCACCATATCAATATAGGAACAATGTTTTGTTCTGATTTTAGATAAAAATATTGGGATTAATTATTCCACAACTTGCCACCTGTTCCACTTAATAGATCTGTTCATGAATTTATCAAAGGTGCATCATATCGCCATCATCGGCACAGACTACGAGAAATCAAGACACTTCTACGTCGAGCTTTTGGGCTTTAAAGTCATTAGAGAGAATTACCGTGAAAACATCGGGGACTGGAAAATCGATCTCATGCTTGAAGATATGGAATTAGAGCTTTTCATAAAGAAAGATGCGCCTAAAAGAGTTCCTGGACCTGAAAATGCCGGTCTTCGCCATCTGGCCTTTAAGGTAGAGAGCGTGGATAAAACTGTGGCTGAACTTAATGCCCTGGGGATAGAAACCGAGCCTGTAAGAAAGGATACCTTCACCCAAAAGAAAATGACCTTTTTCAGAGATCCTGACAACCTGCCGCTGGAGATTCACGAGTAGGTTCATAACCTGCTTTAATCCATTGCAAGTCATGAGAGCATGTTCTGATTTTCAGAATACCGCTTAGTGTACAAGTAGTTTGTGACTTCTTTGCAGATTATGTCACATTTTTCTTTTTAAGAAAAAAAGGGGGGTCGGGGGAGAAAAAGAAACTTTTCTTACCGTCCTAAAGCTACTCCTGCGATTAACACTGCGGTCTCTTGATTGGAAAAATACTACGGCATGGTCAGTCTGACTTTTTAGGCGCTCTTTGCTGCAGCATTCCTTCCCTGACAATAAAATCTGCAATTTCCTGCAGACCAAGTCCCGTCATCATATTGGCAAAGACGAACTTCTTATCTTTGCGCATGCGTTTTGAATCACGCTCCATAACCTCAAGCGAGGCTCCCACCAAAGGAGCCAGATCGATCTTGTTGATGACCAGAAGATCAGATTTGGTGATGCCTGGTCCTCCTTTTCTGGGGATCTTGTCCCCCTCGCTGACATCAATTATATACAGGGTCAGATCCGCAAGCTCTGGACTAAAGGTTGCCGAGAGATTGTCACCGCCGCTTTCCACAAAGATAAGCTCAAGTCCGGGATGCGCTTGCTGCAGATCTTCGATAGCCGCAAGATTCATCGAGGCATCCTCTCTGATGGCGGTATGAGGACATCCTCCTGTCTCAACTCCACGGATCCTATCGGCCTCTAAAGCATGATTTTTTAACAAAAACTCCGCATCTTCCTTGGTATAAATATCGTTGGTTACCACTGCCATATTGTAGGTATCGCGAAAATATTCACATAGTTTGAGCAGCAGCGCAGTCTTGCCTGAGCCCACTGGTCCGCCGATACCGACTCTTAAACATTCTTTTGAATTCATATCTAAACCTCTGTCAGCTTCTAAATAGCCTTGAATACTGATGTTCATGCTGTGCGCTGAACATAAAGCTGCCAGCCAGTGCGCAGCCTAAATCATTATCCTCAAGCACCAGCGCCTGCTGCACTGCGCGCTTAAGTTTATCCTGTAACGCAATAAGTACTCTCTGAGCGTCCGTCTGCCCTAATGGAACTGCCTTGCAGGCGACCGAAGTCTGATTCTGTAGCCAGCCAAAGGCATAGGCATGCATAAGGTACGGTGTAAAGCACTCCTCATAGTCCTTGATCCGCATAAAACCTGAGAGGGCAAACATGCTCACATAACCGAACTCCTCATTTAAATCAAGCCAGTCAGGAAAAAGACCTAAGGACCTTACAAGACTTTTAAGCGCCCTGCCCATTGCACACTCCTCTGCATAAAGCTCTTCAGTGCCGCGCCCTGCCTTAAGCACAGCATCAAGCTTTAAAAAAGCCGTACCATCCTGCTTGATACAGCACTGCAGAAACCGGCAGAGCAAAGGTAAATCCCAGCGAGTCAGAGCAAATTCAAGCATGCCTTCAAGATAATCTAACAGGCTTGCATAATCTCTGACCGTAGCACTTTCCACCGCGCTCTCAAGCCCCTGCGACCAGGAAAATCCACCTACAGGCAGAGCAGGGGATGACAGCCACATACAGGCAGTCAGAACATCCTGGGCTTTATCACAGCTCATCTCTATGCTCGTGCTTATCAGATCTGATGTTCATGATGCTCATGATGCTCATGATGAGCATAAGCGCCTGCTTCAGGTATGAAAGGTCTGCAGTCATAGCTTACTTTAAGGCCTAACAGCACACACAGCTGCTCTAGCACCTTGTCAGGCAGAAAATACAGCTTTCTGTCCTCAATCTGCAGGGGCACATGGCGGTTGCCAAGATGATAGCAGGCCTTGGCAAAAAGCTCATGGCTGTCAGTGCCAGCGCAGATGACCTCCTCATCCTTTGCAATTACCTGAGCCCGGACTCCCGAACTGTCACACAGCACGTCAAAGGGCTCGAGCTGTTCGCCGCGATTGAGAAATATTCCCGCCTCCCTGCCATCTGAAAGCATAACCTTCTGTCGCACGACAAGGCGGCGCTCGGAGGTGAGTTCAAGCTTTAACAGCGTACTGTCAGGACCAGATCTTTTTTCTTTTTTGATAAACTCAAGCATGGCTAACTCCTAAAACAGAAAATATCTCTGGGCCATAGGCAGCACCTTAGCCGGTTCACAGCACAACAGCTCGCCGTCAGCACGCACCTCATAGGACTGAGGGTCGACATCGATATGAGGTGTGGCGTTATTTAACACCATATCCTTTTTACCGATACTGCGGGTGTTGAAACAGCCTTCATAGCGTCTCAGACTGCCTTGCTCCCTTAAGGAGAGAAAAGCATCACTGTTTAAAAAAGCTTTGGACACAAAAGTAATGGAGTTTTTGGCCGCGGCAAGACCAGTACCGCCGAACATCATGCGGTAGTGCATCGGCTGCGGGGTAGGAATAGAGGCATTGATATCGCCCATGCTTGCCATAGCAATCTGTCCGCCCTTGATGATCATCGCCGGCTTAATGCCAAAAAAGGCAGGCTTCCACAAGACCAGATCGGCAAGTTTGCCTTCACTGACCGAACCTATGATATGCGACATACCATGGGCAATTGCCGGGTTGAGCGTATATTTGGCGATATAGCGGCGACATCTGATGTTATCATTGTCATGGCCATAATCCTCAGGCAGAGCTCCGCGCTGATCCTTCATTTTAGAAGCAGTCTGCCAGCAGCGCAGGATTACTTCTCCCACCCGACCCATGGCCTGAGAATCAGAAGAATACATGGAGAGAACCCCCATATCATGCAAAATATCCTCAGCGGCGATGGTTTCGCGGCGAATACGTGAATCGGCAAAGGCAATATCCTCCGGAAGCTGAGGATTGAGATGGTGGCAGACCATCAGCATATCCAGATGCTCATCAATGGTGTTGACGGTAAAGGGTCTCGTTGGATTGGTTGAAGAAGGCAGTACATTGTCATACGAGCAGGCTTTGATAATATCCGGAGCATGGCCGCCCCCTGCACCTTCCGTATGATAGGTGTGAATGGTTCTGCCCCGGAAAGCCTTGAGCGTGTCCTCAACAAAACCGCCCTCATTGAGAGTATCAGTATGGATTGCCACCTGTACATCATAGTTTTCAGCCACACCCAGACAGCAATCAATGGCGGCTGGAGTACTGCCCCAGTCCTCATGCAGCTTTAAACCGCAGGCTCCCCACAGTACCTGTTCCTCCAAAGATTGCGCCGATGAGCTGTTGCCTTTGCCCAGAAAACCGAAGTTCATCGGCATACCGTCACAGGCCAGCATCATTTTCTGCAGATGCCAGGGGCCTGGAGTACAGGTGGTGGCATTGGTGCCTGTAGCAGGTCCGGTACCACCTCCAACCATGGTGGTAATTCCGCTGGCAAAAGCCTCTTCTGCCTGCTGCGGACAGATCAGATGCACATGACTGTCCATGCCGCCATAGGTGACAATCATGCCCTCGGCTGACATGATTTCAGTCCCCGCACCGATAATGATATCCACGCCTGGCATGATATCAGGATTGCCGGCCTTGCCTATTTTGTGAATAATTCCATCCTTGATCCCGATATCAGCCTTATAGATCCCGCCTGCATCTAAAATCACGGCATTGGTCAGCACCGTGTCACATGCTGAGCTGCAGCTTTGCTGACTCTGTCCCATGCCATCACGGATGACCTTGCCTCCGCCGAAAACGGCCTCTTCCCCGTAGACGGTATAATCCTTCTCAATCTCAATGACCAGTGAGGTATCGGCAAGTCTGATTTTATCTCCCACGGTCGGTCCATAGAGCTGAGCATACTGCTCTCTTGAAATGCTGATCATGACCTCTCTTCCTCCTCAAGCTGACCCTGAACCTGGGCTCTGAAACCATAGACTCTTCTGAGTCCCGCATAACTTATCAGCGCCACCTCACGCTCCTGTCCTGGCTCAAAGCGTACCGCGGTACCGGCAGGAATATCCAGTCTTCTGCCATAGGCCAGCCTGCGATCAAAAATCAGCGCGGGATTGACCTCATAAAAATGGAAGTGAGAGCCGACCTGAATGGGACGATCCGCTTTATTTACAACCAGAATTTTTACCGCACTGCGGTCAGCATTCAGACAGATCTCACCCTGTTTAATCACTAATTCACCTGGGATCATACCGACCTCCTAAACTATCGGATCGTGGACAGTCACAAGCTTGGTGCCATCAGGAAAGGTAGCCTCCACCTGAACCTCATGCACCATTTCAGCCACCCCATCCATTACCTCAGCACGGCTGAGAATCTTCCTGCCTTCACTCATCAGCTCAGCAACACTCTTGCCGTCTCTGGCCCCCTCCATGATCGCCAGACTGATATAGGCGACACTCTCAGGATAGTTAAGCTTAAGCCCGCGTAATTTTCTCCGCTCGGCAAGCAGCCCTGCGGCAAACAGCAGCAGCTTGTCCTTTTCTCTTGGCAGCAGATCCATACAAACCTCTCTTGTAAAATATTCATGTTCCTTTTATAAAACGCTCAAATAACTTAAGCGTCAACCTTTGCACTCAAATGGACCTAACTACCCAAATAAGCGCACAGTAAAATTTGTTTTTGCTGTTCTTTTTAGTGCATACGCCCCATAAAAGAGAAAATGTCCGCTGTCAGCAAACTTCGTGTTAAGTTATGTTTAAATTCACAATCGGAGGATATTTTTATGGCTTGTTTTACAGCATGTCTGGCTGAGGGGTTCGCAGTTTATCTGCTCAGAGGAAGGCTAAGAGCTCATCACCATGCTCCCGCTCTTGAACATAAACTTGGCTCGCTGCAGACCATGCTTTTAGGCGGTTCGGCTCTGCTGCTTATAGAGCATATCTGGCATGGAGAGATCAGCGCTGTCTTTCCTTTCTTTACCAGGGCTCAGAGCAGCGAGGGACTCAATGAGATGCTACATGAGATTCTGACGGTGGGCGTTGGCATGGATCTGCTGGTCACCGCTGGCTGGGGACTGGGGCTCCTGATCACTGGCCTTGTCAGCAGAAGTATGGAGAATAAAACATGTGCCTGATTATCTCATTTATCTGCGCCCTGCTTTTTATAGGCGCGCACTATGCTATGGACAGAGACAATAAGTTCAAGACCTCAACGGCCTTTTTCTATTTCATAGGTGCCACCCTGATGTGGTGCGTAGACGGCTGGGTCAGCCTTAGTGAAGGTGAGTCATTCTTCAATCTCTCCTTCGATGATTTCAAACTCGGTCTTCTGGTTGCAGGATGCGGCGCCGTGCTCTGGGCTGCGAGCCTGCTCTATAGTCAGCGGAAGCCCAACAATGTAAGTGTCTAAGAGTTTCCCGGCGCCTGACGATCCGCAGCTTAATGCTGCGGATCTGATGATGAATCAGACCGCTGACTCTAGCTATACCAGATCCTAGGCACGCACAAGGTCCTTTTTGAAACCACAGGTCTCAGATACGCTAAGACTTTAAGCACAAACTTACGGGCAATGCGCGAATTATCGCCGATAAACTTAACCACACACAGCTGATTACGAAAGCTTACCGCAGCATCACAGCCATATTCCCGGGCAAAAGACTCAAGCCTGGATGCAAGCGTATGGCAGCCTGAGCTCAGTTCCTCTACCCTAGATGAGTAGGCATATACGGAGGCGATACAGTTCCTGCCGCGCATGCCGTATGGGGCCTTAAGCAGCCTGCTGCCGCCTTCAAGCCTTAACTGTTCAAGACAGACGGGGTTATCTTCAAGATAAATTGACACCCGCTGAGTAGTGAGCCCCTCCAGGTATTCTTCCTGACAGGCTTTGCGTCCATAGCAGATAATCTCCGAGCCTATAAAGGAAGAATCCGCGCTTAGTCTAACTTCCAGGGAGAGCTGTGGTCTTGCCCCGTTATACAGGATGGTCTCCTGCGGCAGCCACTCCAGATCAGAACCGCACAGCTCGATTCTGACCTGCTGCCGCTGACAGTTTCCCTTAGAGTCGGCATGATAGATCTTCGTGGCAGCTGGAGTGGTTATCAGCACCCTGCTGTCTCTGAGCCCCTTAATCCCTATATTAAGGCAATCCCCTGATACCAGCCCACCAGGAGGATGGAGCAGATAGCAGTGACAGGTTCTGCTCAAACCGTCACAGGGCTCAGGATAAAACAGGTTAAGCACCCTTAAGGGTCCATAACTTTTCAGATCCTCAAGCACACTTGTGCCGCAGGAGTTTTTGAACGTAAGCTGCATGGAGGCGTTCCATTGCCGTCTTTCATCATAGGACATGCAGTCAGCTAAACCAGCAGTCGTCATCTTACACACTCAGAAACTCTTTGATAGTATCCGTATCCAGCCCCGCCATACTGCCTGTAGCCACAATATGGCCGCGATTCATGACCGCATAGCTGTCTGCCACTCTTTTGGCAAAAGGCACCTTCTGTTCTACCAGCAGGACGGTCAGTCCTAATTTGGCATTCAGATCGCTTATGGTATCGGCGATCTCCCGCACGATATTCGGCTGAATACCTTCGGTAGGCTCGTCAAGCACCAGAAAGGAAGGCTGCTCTACGAGAGCCCGCCCAATAGCCAGCTGTTGCTGCTGTCCGCCTGAAAGATCTCCTCCAAGGCGATGCTCCATCTGCTTTAGCACCGGAAAATAATCAAAAATATAATCAGGGATATATCCTAACCGGTCTTTACGCATGGCAAGACCAGTCAGTAGATTCTCCTCCACCGTAAGCAGCGGAAAAATCTGACGCCCCTGAGGTACATAGCCGATGCCCAGAGCGGCACGCTGCTCCGGACTGCATGAGGTTATATCCTGGCCATTGAAGATAATCCTGCCGCTTCTGACGGGCAGCAGCCCCATCAGACATTTGAGCAGAGTGGTCTTGCCGACTCCGTTGCGCCCCATGATACAGGTGCATTTGCCCTCTTCAACCTCAAGATTTACCTCATTAAGAATATGGCTTTCATCGTAATACTGATGCAAGCCTTCAAAAACCATACAGCTGTTCATGCTACAGTCCCTCGCCTAGATAGGCCTTGATTACTCTGGGATCAGACTGAATACTGTCCATATTCCCTTCTGCAAGTACGGTGCCCTGATTCAACACCACCACCTGATTGGCGATGGCACGGATAAAATCCATATCATGCTCTACCACCATGATGGTATGCTGACCTTTCAGCTCATGGAGCAGAGCGATGGTCATCTCAATTTCCTCAGGTGTCATGCCTGCCACCGGCTCATCGAGCATGATCAGACTGGGTTTCTGCATCAGCAGCATGCCGATTTCAAGCCACTGTTTCTGTCCATGCGAAAGCGAGGCTGCCAGGGCATTAGCTAGAGAAGAAAGTCTGATTTTCTCAAGCGTAGCCATCATAAAATCCTGCTGCTCGCCGTTAAGTCTGGAGCGATAGGTCTTAAACACACTGCGGTTCATGCTCAGTGCCAGCTCAAGATTCTGTGCCACGCTCAGAGTCTCAAACACTGAAGGCTTCTGAAACTTGCGCCCGATGCCCGCATTGGCGATACTGACCTCATCCATTTCCAGCAGGTTTAACATATGACTCGGATTGGGATCGCCTGGATCCGGCACAAACCACGCGGAGCCCGAATCTACCTTGGTCTTTCCCGTCAGTACATCCATCATGGTGGACTTGCCGGCGCCGTTAGGACCGATAAAACAGCGCAGCTCACCGCTGTTCAGATAAAAGGTCAGATCGTTGAGCGCCTTAAATCCATCAAAGCTTACCGTCAGATTCTCCACATACAGGACAATATCCTGCTTTTTGAGCCTAGCAGGCGGCTGCTGCCTGTGCTTATGAGCAAGATGACTTTTCTGGGCCAGATTTTTGAGTTTCAGGGAAGCTTGTGCAACCTGTTTTTCTAAACTAATCATGCAATCTCCTAAGCCTTATCGGTCAGAGTCTCTGTGCTGCCTGTTTTCAGGTGCACACAGAGCAGGCCTGCCACGCCATCCTTTAAAAACAGAGTAACGAGTACAAACAGAGCTCCCAGCGCAAACAGCCAGAATTCAGGCATCAGATTGGTGAACATGGTCTTGGCGATGTGCACTAAAAAAGCGCCGATCACCGCACCGTAAAGTCTGCCTCGGCCTCCTAAAGCCACGCAGACAATGATTTCTATGGAGTTTACCGGTGAGAATTCGCTGGGGTTGATAATTCCCACCTGAGGCACATACAGAGCCCCTGCTATCCCGGCGATGACAGCCGAGAGCACAAAGATAAGCAGCTTGATGTTTTCAACCCGGTAACCGATAAAGCGGACCCGGTTTTCAGCATCACGCACGGCAATACACAGTCTGCCAAGCTTTGAAACCACCACGGAGCGGCACAGCAGATAGCAAAGGCACAGAGTCACCACCGACAGCGCAAAAAGCAGGATTCTCATCCCGTCAGTCTGCAGACTGAAGCCCAGGAGAGTTTTAAAATCAGTAAGACCGTTGTTGCCGCCAAAGCCCAGCTCATTCAGAAAGAAGGCCAGCATCATCGCATAGGTCAAAGCCTGGGTAATAATGGAAAGATAGACTCCTGAGACTCTGGAGAAGAAGGCTAGCCTGCCGAAGACATAGGCCAGAAGCGCCGGCACACAGATTATCAGCAGCGCAGCCAGCGGAAAATACTGCAGCCCCTGCCAGTACCAGGGCAGTTCATGCCAGTTTAAAAAAACCATGAAATCCGGCAGCAGCGGATCACCATACACTCCCTGAGCACCTATGGAACGGGTCAGATACATGCCCATCACATAGCCACCCAGAGCAAAGAACACGCAGTGTCCCAACGTGAGAATGCCCAGATACCCCCAGACCAGATCCACTGACAGCGCCAGTATGGCATAGGTTACATACTTGCCCAAAAGATTGACTACATAGACGGGAAGATGTATAAAACTGCCTTCTGGCATAAGGCTTAACATCACCACTACAGCGCCTAACAGCGCGGTAACCAGAATAAAGCTCTTAGTTTCCCCGGATAAGAATTTTTCCTGTACAGTTAACTCATTCATTGTATCAGTCCTCTGCTGCTCTGCCGCGCTGCGGGAACAAACCGCGCGGATGTTTCTGAATAAACAGAATCAGGGCGATTAGAATTATGATCTTAGACAGCATGGCTCCGCTGACAGGCTCCAGCAGCTTATTGGCAATTCCCATGATAAAGCCGCCGGCTAGAGTGCCGAACAGATTGCCCGAACCGCCGAATACCACTACCATAAAGGAGTCAATAATGTAGGACTGCCCCAGATTAGGTCCTACATTGGTGATCTGGCTGAGAGCGACCCCGGCGACGCCAGCAATGCCTGAGCCAAGACCAAAGGTCATAAGATCCACTCTCTGGGCTCTGATCCCCATGGCGCGGGCAATCGGACGATTCTGAGAGACCGCTCTTACCTCCAGACCCAGTCTGGTTTTCTTCATGACAAGGAGGATGACCGCAAAAACGAACAGGCAGAAAAAGATAATGCTCAGCCGGTTGCAGGTAATGCTGAGATTATCAGCTATCTGTACCGAGCCTTGCAGAAATTCAGGTGTGGCCACCGCACGGTTAAGCGGTGAAAACAGGGTTCTGACCAGCTGCTGCAGAATCAGACTGATCCCGAAAGTAGCCAGCAGTGTCTCCAAAGGTCTGCCGCTCAGATGTCTTATCACCAGATGCTCAATCAGCATGCCTACACTGGCACTTACCATAAAGGCACAGGGAATGGAGAGAAACAGTGCGGTGGACAGAGACTGCGGCATCAGCTGCTGCAGCCCCCACACCGTATAGGCTCCGAGCATAATCAGCTCGCCATGAGCCATGTTGATCACACCCATCACGCCGAAGGTTATAGCCAGCCCCACCGCGGCCAGCACCAGGACTGAACCTAAGCTCAGACCAAAGAAAATCTTTTCAAAAAAATCGGCTACTTCCTGCTTAAACTCGAGGTTGGCTGCTGCACTTGCTGCATGACTGGCCACTTCAGGGTTGGGATGATTTTTAAGTGCAGCAAGGGCGCTTATGCATCTGGCATTGCCGTAGTCCTCTAAAATATCAATGCAGTCAATCAGCTCCTGAGGCCCCGTCTTTTCATCCGCACTTTTTATAAGAGCCATTGCCACCTTAAGATTAAGATAGATATCACGCCGGTTCTCTTTACTGATAATCTGCTCGAGGATCTGCTCGGAGGGGATTTCACTCTGAGCCTCGCTCTCCAGCAGATTTTTCACCGCTGCAGCTCTTTTCTCAGGATCGGAGCTTGACAGAGAAGAGGACAGCAGCAGAGCTTCAATCTTTTTCTTCTGCAGCGTACTCACTCCACTGCGCCGCAGCTTGATACCGCAGATTTGCTGCGCATCTGCAAGCCTGATATAGCAATCGCTTGCCGCATCTTCACGGATATAGATCTCAGAAGTTGCAGCATCAGCATAGACCAGCCCGCTTTTGAGTTTACCCAGCAGGCTGATATGCTGTTCGCTGAGATCCTCAGCTAACATTGCAATTGCTTGATCCCTGCTCTTTACCTTGCTGTCAGCAAGTGAGGCTTTTAAGCTTTCACTTAACTCATAATTTGGCTCCCCTGCATATGCAGTGCTCATCAAGAGCACTGCTGCCAGCATGCAGAAAGCCTTGCGCATGCTCAATCTCATTTTTTATCCACCAGACTATTTACTCTGAGAACCCAGACATTTCTTGGTCTTGACGTTGAAATTCCCGCACTTAACCGGAGCGGTCCAGTCAGAGATCAGATCTTTTGAGCCCTCAAGATAGTCACTCCAGGCATCGCCTTTAACCTCCTGCTCGGTTTCCCAGACGACCTGGAACTGACCGTCGGACTGAATTTCACCGATCAGCACAGGCTTGGTGATGTGGTGATTGGGCAGAACCTCTGCCATGCCGCCGGTCAGGTTTGGTGTCTTCACCCCGACAATAGCGTCCAGAACCTTGTTCACATCAGTACTGCCGGCTTTTTCAACCGCCTTGACCCACAGATTAAAGCCGATATAGTGAGCTTCCATAGGATCGTTGGTTACACGCTTTGGATTCTTGGTGAAGGCACGGAACTGCTTGATGAATTCAGCATTATCCTTATTGTCTACGCTCTGGAAATAGTTCCAGGCGGCAAGATGGCCTTCAAGCGGGGTCGTATCAATACCGGAGAGCTCTTCCTCGCCAACTGAGAAAGCCATCACCGGAATATCCGCCGCACTGATGCCCTGATTAGCCAGTTCCTTGTAGAACGGCACGTTGGCATCACCATTTAAGGTAGATACCACCGCGGTCTTTTTACCTGCACTGCCGAAGGCCTTAATTTCGGAGACAATGGACTGCCAGTCAGAGTGACCAAAAGGAGTGTAATTGATCATGATATCTTCATCTGCAACCCCATGCTGCTTCAGATAAGCCTCAATGATCTTGTTGGCGGTACGCGGAAATACATAGTCCGTACCGGCTAAAAACCATCTTTTAACCCCGATATCCTTCATCAGATAATCGATGGCCGGAATAGACTGCTGATTAGGGGCTGCGCCGGTATAGATAATGTTGCGGGAGGATTCCTCACCCTCATACTGCACAGGATAGAACAGCAGTCCGTTGAGCTCTTCAAATACCGGCAGAACAGCTTTTCTCGACACGGAAGTCCAGCAGCCGAAGACTACCGCAACTTTATCCTTGGTTAACAGCTCGCGGCTTTTCTCGGCAAACAGCGGCCAGTCAGAAGCCGGGTCGACTACTACAGCTTCAAGTTTCTTGCCCAGAAGACCGCCTTTTTTGTTCTGCTCATCGATGAGCATCAGCATTTCATCTTTCAATGATGCCTCACTGATGGCCATGGTGCCAGAAAGTGAATGCATAATGCCGACCTTGATGGTGTCATCGGCAGCCTGGACGCTGCAAAAGACATTTAAGGAAAACATGGCTGCCAATGCCAGCTTGGTGAATGAGTACTTCATAATAACCTCTCAAAATCTCAAACAAAATTTGTCTTATCGATTAGACGTTTTTATAGTACCTTGATAATATTCAGTTTTTTATGCTCACCGTTTTAGACCAGAAACTGACAAAAACAGTGCCGCACCAATTAGGTTAGGCAGGGCTGCGCGGGTTTATAAAGCACTTGTTTTTTTTCAACAGATTAGCTTAAAAGCTGCTTTTTTTTGTGACAGACTCCCCAAAAACATGCAGGATAGGAGATACAGCCCCCTCATCACTCCTTAATATTTTTTAAGGAATTAACCAGTTAAGCTTTAAATAAGATAAAGTAATACTGATATATATATTCTATGCATCATCTGGAATTTTAATATTTTTTTTGAATTTCCTTATCTAACCAAAATTAAGCGTATGCGCTTAAAGTCTGGCCACTGTCGGCCCTGCCTCACTGCTTCCTCAATGATTCTCAAGGATAAATACGTACGCGCTGACGTCGGGAGCTCCGGAGACAATATGAAAAATACGGTTAAAGAGAGTTTCTGACTGTTTTCTTAGACTTATAAGGAATTCTTCACGTGCCCGTCTAAAAAATGCATTCTGATTCAGAGGCAAAAGTAAAAATATTCCTATTTGTGCTGAAAATAACTAAAATAGATAGCCTAGATCAGGCCCTGCCCGGATCCCCTCTGACAGAGCCGAGCTTTTTGTGGGAGAAATACAATGCATAAGGTAAAGGTTGGCAATTTTGAGATCGGCGGCGCTGAGAGGCTGACGCTCCTCGCCGGTCCCTGCGTGCTGGAGGGTCTTGAGCGCAGTCTGATGATTGGACGCACCGCAAAGGACATCTGTGAGAGACTGAAGATAAACTATGTGTTCAAAGCCTCCTTTGACAAGGCCAATCGCTCCTCGGTTGAGAGCTACCGCGGTCCGGGACTTGAACAGGGACTTGAAATGCTCAGGATCATCCGCGATGAACTTAAAGTCCCGGTTATGACCGATATTCATGAGTGTGCCCAGGCTGAAAAAGCTGCAGAGGTGGCAGAGATCCTGCAGATCCCTGCCTTTTTATGCCGTCAGACCGATCTGCTGGTCGCAGCAGCTAAAACCGGACGGGTGGTCAATGTGAAGAAGGGACAGTTTTTAGCTCCTGAGGATATGGTGAATGTGATAGACAAGCTTGAAGCTTCAGGCTGTCAGCAGATCCTGTTGACGGAAAGAGGCTCTTCGTTTGGCTATCACAATCTCGTGGTAGATATGCGTGCTCTGCCGATCATGCGCGCTTTTGGTTATCCTGTAGTGATGGACGGGACGCACAGCGTACAGCTGCCTGGCGGGAATGGCTCTTCCTCCTCCGGCAGGCGCGAATTTGTGGAATATCTGGTGCGTGCGGCGGTGGCAGTCGGAGTGGATGCCCTGTTCCTTGAGGTGCATGACAATCCGCCTGAAGGCTTATCGGACAGTGCCAATATGGTTTATCTTAACCGTCTTGAAGCGCTGCTTAAAGACGCGGTGGCGATCCACGAGCTGGTGCGTCACAAACCACTTTTAAACCATTAAGCGAGGCAGTCAGATGGACAAACTCATAGTACAGAAGGCCATAGAAACTCTGGAGATCGAGGCAGAAGCGGTTTTAGCGCTTAAAGAGCGCATCGACTCAGCTTTTATACAGGCTGTAGCATGTATCTTAGCCTGCCATGGCCGCGTCATTGTCACCGGCATGGGCAAGTCTGGGCATATAGGCCGCAAGATTGCCGCCACTCTTGCTTCGACCGGCACCCCGTCTTTTTTCATGCACCCTGCTGAGGCCTTTCATGGAGACCTTGGCATGGTTACAGACAAGGATGTGGTCATCGCCATTTCCAACAGCGGCGAATCCACCGAAGTGGTCAATATTCTGCCCATCATAAGACGCATCGGTGCTAAGATTATCGCCATGTCCGGCAAGGAGGATTCAGCACTAGGACGTAACTGTGATTATTTTCTGAATATCGGAGTAACCAGGGAGGCCTGTCCGTTAGGCCTTGCCCCTACTGCGAGCACCACCGCCACGCTGGCCATGGGCGATGCGCTGGCAGTTGCCCTGATGTCCTCACGCAATTTCACCAGACAGGACTTTGCGCTCTTCCATCCGGGCGGCTCGCTTGGACGCAAGCTGCTGCTGACCGTGGCCGATGTGATGCACACAGGAGAGGACAATCCTCTGATCACGCAGGATAAAACGGTTAAGGATGCGATATTCGTCATGACTGAAAAAGGTCTGGGCGCCACCTCAGTGCTCGATGAGCAGGGCAGATTTGTAGGTCTTGTAACCGACGGCATTATCCGCCGTGCGGTAGAACAGGATTACCGCTGTCTGGATGAAAAGGTGAGCAGGATTATGTGTCAGCATCCTCTGACAATCAGACAGGATGAATTAGCCGCTACGGCGCTGTCGGTGATGGAGAAGCATCAGCCCAGACCTATCACCGTGCTGCCGGTCATAGATGAACAGCACAGACCGCTAGGCCTTATACATCTGACGGATTTATTGAGACATGGAGTCGTATAGAGCATATGGATCAGAAGCAGGGAGCCTTTGAACGGGCGAAGAACATCAAGCTGATTATCTTTGATGTCGATGGCGTATTAACCGACGGCGGCATTTACATCGGTGAGTCAGGAGAACTGTACAAGCCTTTTTTCTGCCGTGACGGACTGGGGATCACCCTGGCCCATAAGGCGGGACTTAAGACGGCCATTATCACCGGCCGCAACTCAAAGCAGCTTGCCTATCGGGCTAACGAGCTGAAAATTTCAGAGGTCTTTCAGGGCCAGATGGACAAGCGGGCTGCCTACCGCGAACTCAAGGCACGTACGGGACTTGGCGATGCAGAGATAGGCTATATTGCCGATGATCTCATAGATCTGCCGATCTTTTTGCAGGTGGGGCTGCCCATGGCAGTCAAGGACGCCTGCTTTGAAGTGCGCAAGGAAGCAGCTCTGATCTCAGGTTATACAGGCGGACATGGCGCAGTACGCGAGCTGTTAGAATTTATCTTAAAGGCTCAGGGCGTCTGGGAGAACATCATCAGCGATTTCTACCAGCGTGAAACCAGGCTTGAGGGACTGGCGCAGTAAGCCTGAGCCGTTTTCTGGCCACCACCTTAGATGCCGTCCTGACTAAGTACAGCTCTGGGCCCTGCCGCTGCCACAGCCTCCTGACTAAGAGAAAATGCCCAGAACTTCTGCAGCTGCTGTATATAACGCTGCGGCGCTGAAAAAAACTTAGGACAGGCAGAAGTTTTCCAGCCTGTCTTTGCTAGCTGAGTGTTCCATGAGGTGACACAATAGTCTGTGAGTTCAGAAGAACAGCGCAGTACAGCTAGCTGTAGACACTTAATTGAGAACAAGCTAACAGTATTGTGTGAATCCTGCACATGCCTGTTAACATCTGCAGAGTCTGAGCACAACAGCAGGTGACTTGAGAAGATGCTCTAGCGCTGCCACCTTTCTGCCATCAGAACTTATCCATCCACATGTCATAATTTTTGAGAATCATCCTGCATATTTAGCATAATGTAGATGTAATATTTGAATAATAGATCTATAAATAGACTATGAGTACTCTTCAGAGGAGCTGACAGAGTTAAACCGTCAGGCTCTGTGCACCAGAAGAAGCGCAGCCTGCGGCTGTCAGCTGACCTAAGCTTGATAAAGGAAATCCTGCCCAAAGCGTGATCTGCATCCTGATCCCGCAGCAGAGCCTAGAATTACCCTCTGACACTTCACAGCCTCAGGAGTACAGGTTTTACCAATACAACGCAGACAAGAAGATGAATATGGACGCACAGACACTGCTTTTAGAGTTAGCCTTTAATCTCGGGATTGAACTTAGCTTTTCCAAAGATAAAACCTGTGCCATTAAATTCGGCAATGAAACAGTGGTCTTCGAAGAGTATGACCAGCAGCTTTATCTCATCTGTGAGCTAGGAAGTGCGTCAGACCAGGAAGAAGCCTGCGTGCTCTTCATGTCTGCCAATTACCTCGGCAAACATACAGGCAATGCCGTACTGAGCTACGATGAGCTGCATGACACCTTTGTACTGCATAAGATTCTCTGCCTGAATCTTAACTATGAGCAATTTGTCCAGATACTCAGCGAGTTTGTCGGAGTGGCACGCCATTATAAACTGCAGCTGAGTAATTCACAGTCCTCTAAAGAGAGTACTGATGCCCAGCTGAGCCTTTTTAATTTCAGAGTGTAACCTAGCGTCAAAACAGGAAGGCCCCATGTCAGAAAACAAGATTACCTCGACCCATCCGGTCAGTACCAGTATCAATCCTGCAGAACTTCAGAACACCAAAGATACAAAGCCGCTGCCAGACAACTTACAATCTGCAGCTGCGGTAAACTCCCCCATCCACTCAAGCCTGTCCCATCAGGGATCTGCGCCAATGGCCGCCTCACTGGCAGGAGCACAGCCGCTGCAGGCTCCTGCACCTCAGGTTTCAGAGCAGCTCACCGGCAAAGGACTTGCAGATTTACTGCAAAATCCCAATACCCAGAGAAACGCTCTGCCAGAGGTCTTTCTCAATGCCGTCGAGAACAATCTTAAGAACTGGTCTGACACCTATAAGAATCTGACGGCCGACCGCCAGACCCTCCAAAAATTCCTGGATGTGAAATCACATAACAGTTTTATCAAGGAGCTGAGCGCGCTCTCAAGTGAGGAGCTGCAGCAGGGATTACCCAAGCTCGTGGATAAATACTGCCGCCAGGCCAAGATTGAACAGGTGCTTCAGGAGAACCTTGCAAAACTCGTCACCAAGTCAGGTGCACTCAGCACGTCTGAAGCGCCCAAAATCTGCAAGGCGATTATCCGTACGCTGATGAAAAACCCGCAGGAACTTGAACAATGCGATACACGCGCCAAGCTTGAAAACTTTCTTACCCAGCATACCCAGCTCATCGAGCAGCATTGTGCATACTTCCTGAAGGTTAAGGACATGACATCTGCCTGCAGACAGCAGGCTCTTGATCTTCTAAGCAGTAAACTTAACCTTGACCGAAACTTCGTGGCCGCAAGCTTTGATGCAACCGCGCTGATCGCTGCCGTCAATCAGGAAATCGAGAAGTTCTATGCCGGAGACATGCAAGGAGATCCTGCCAGCTACTTTAAGCAGTTTACCGAGAATTTTCTAGGCAAGCATCTTGAAGTACTCAGCGAGGTTAAAGATCTCAAGCTTTCTGAGGCAGCCGCCACTCAGATGTATGCCCTGCTGCTCAGAACTCCTCTGCCGGATGGGATCAGGTTAAAGGGACAGATTGAGGCCCATGCTCAGGGCGGAATCGCACAGATGCTCAGCGCCTCAGTTGCCCTCAGCAATCTGCCAGATGCCCAGCTGCTTGAAGACCTTAACAGTGCCGCAAAACTCATCGATCAGTGTTATATGAACGATCTTGGCAGTGAAGCTAAATGGCAGCAGCTGCCCGCTGCTTCGCGTCAGCTGCTGCAGGATCTGACCTGTCTTATCATGTTTGACCGCGATAGTAATCTAAAGACCAGTCTATCCAGTCATCAGGCCTTAGCCAGGGCAAACGCAGAGGCTCCTGGCGCAGCTCTTCTGCGCAATGCTGTCTTTGACAGTCCTGAGACCCTGATGGCCGGGCTCAGGAACTCGGACAAGCAGATCTCGGGGCTCATTCTGCAGGCTCTCGCTCCTGTGTACGCTCAGTATAAGCAGGATTTTGACGATAAATTAAGCTTTGACGGCTTTATCCATAAGCTAAGAAATGCAGGCAGCCGCGAAGGAGCGCCGGATCTCCTCCTTGATGAATTATCCAGGCTTAAGCAGTTTGATGCAGAGCAATTCAAGCAAAGGATTAGCGCAGAAAGTCAGACTATTGCCAAATCAGATCTCATCACAGGTTTCATTGAACAGCGGGCTCAGACTCTGGGCCTGGGTATTAACGCAGACCGCAAAACCATAGCCGTGCAGCTGCAGAGTGTTCTGCAGGATAAGATCGCTCAGGTGCACAACAGGGAGGAGCTGACAGCGTTAATGAACAATCCTGACACGCTCTCTGAACTTGATCTGCAGCTGAAAATAAGACAGGCTGCAGTCAATGATGCCCTGCCTATCTATACCGAGGTCTTAAAGGACTCTGGCATCCCGCGCAACCGCATCATCGCTAATCTGCATAACACCCGTCAGATGCTGATGCAGAAACTGCAGACCGCCTATCGCAGCCTGCCTGAAAAGATGGCGGTAAACAGCGAGGAGTTTGATAAGTTCATAAGTGGGCAGCTTAAGGAGGAATTCACGAGGCGCGCCTCCCTCCTTAAGGGCCTTGCTGATAACCGCTCTCTGCCGGAGCATCTCAAACAGGCCATGCTAAATCAGGCTTTAGACGGCAGCCTTACGCCTTCTGATCGTGATAATCTCAAAACTGCTCAGCTGGCTGCCCATATGTTTGACACCAGCGCTTTAGAGCAGGTGTTTAAAGGCCTCAGACCAGGCACTGCTCCTAATGCCAACAAGCTCCGTAAAGCTCTGACCGGGTTTAATCAGTTTCTGCAGCAGAATTTTCCGACGCAGTCTGAAGCTCCCGACCTTGCATTACCAGAGGGGACGCTTGAGCGCAACACGAAGCTGCAGGACTTAACCTGTCAGATCCTGATGCAGCAGAATCCGCAGCTAGCTGAACAGCTCGCTAAGATCAGCTATCAGGATCTGAGCAGGCTTGAAGCAAACCTCGGACAGGAGACCTGTAAGCTCATCAGTTACGCGCGCGCCTTTATCGCCGACAGCTACCTGCCTGTAAAATACAGAGAGGAAATTCAGACTCATACGGCCACGAAAGATGTGCAGCAGCATTTTGATAATGTCATGACCTACGGCACCGAGCTGTTTAACAGGCATAAGGATAAGATCCCAAAGAATCTGCACAGCGTATTCCGGCATCTCATCGGCAGCCGCAGTTTTGCTGACAACCGCAGAACAGAGGCAACCGAGTATATTGAATACTTTGTCAATGATATCAGCAAATGGAAAAACTTTGATGCGCACAGCTGCCCTGACGATCTTAAGCAGTATCTGACCATGCAGAGCAAGCATATGCTCAGCAATCTTATGAACCAGTTCAGCAATTATGCTGATAAGGACACCGGCTGCCACTCTACCTTTGTGGCTGACGCTCCAAGAAGTTATGTCACTATTCAGGGCAGCCTGCACAATCACGAGCAGGCCGACGTCTCCATAAAACAGCTGACCGACATTTTGCAGCATAATCATGAATTAGATGCGCTTGATGAAAAAACCAGGCAGCAGCGTCTCAAACGGCAGATCTATGTCATCACGGGTCTTCTGCAGCAGGGAGCTTTTGCGGAGCTGGTGTCCTTCTCTGCCAAGAAAGCCTCGTGGGAGAACCAGCAGGGCTGCTATCAGTTAATCCATAACACAGGCAGTCCAAATGAACCTGGCTTTCCATATCAGAGTCTTGCTAACGAGCATGCCGTGTCAGATGTGCGCTTTGAACTTGGCGAGGATGGCAAAACCTGCAAGCTAACCTACTACCGCAATCCCAGCATATCCTCAAACATTGATGCGATCTATGGCTCTGACCGCACCTTAGGACAGGTGGTCCTAACACAGACCATCACTCTTGATTTAACCAAGGAGTGGCCGGAAATTCAGGACTATTCGCTCTCGCAGAAATTTACGCAGTCAATCCACGAGTGGCACTAGTCTTGTTTAAGTCAGGTCAGCATCTCAGATCCGCTCAAACTGCGGATCTGAGTAGGACAAGGTGCTTAAGCAAGCTTTGGCGTCTTTTCAAGCTGTGTATAATAGCTCTCTTCATCCACCGGACGTCCGCGCAGATAGCCCTGCAGCTCATCGCAGCCTAAATTTTTCAGAATTTGCTCCTGACTTTCCTTCTCTACCCCTTCTGCCACGGTCTTGATGTGCAGATCGCGGCACATGGTCATCATCACATTCAAAATGGTCACGATTTTGGCATTATCGCCAAGCAGCAGCGCATCAATGAGCTTCTTGTCAAACTTCACCTCATTGACGGGCAGCTCGGCAAGCTCCCAGATATTAGAATGCGCCACACCGAAATCATCGATGGAGATCTTGAAGCCGCGTGAGGCCAGATAGCTGGCAGTTTCAATCAGCTCCTTACGGAAATCGGTATTGGACTGCTCAGAAATTTCCAGGGTGATGAGATCATTTGAGATCTGATACTGCTGCAAAATCGCGCTCAGCCGTTTAGCAAAATCCGACATGATGAAGGTATGCCGTGAGAAATTGCAGGACACCGGTCTGATTTCAAGCCCGGCATCGAGCCGCGCGCGCATCACCTTGCAGACATGCTCGAGCACGAAGAGATCGATAAGATAGGTATAGTGAGCCGCATCTAAAGGAGGAATGAAGGCATCCGGCGGCACCATGCTGCCGTTTAAAAACAGTCTGATAAGAGCCTCAGCCCCGCACAGACTACCGTCCTTCAGGCTGAACTTAGGCTGATAGAACACCCTGAAATTCCCGTCGTCAATCAGCTTATGGATATGCTCAGGGGACATGATATCGAGCATCTGATCATGCCCCATCCGATAGCGCTGCACATGCGGATTTTCCCGATAGAAAGCCTTCTTGCGCTCAATCATCTTTTTTTCAGCCTGCGTCATGGCCTCGAGGACCTGATGACCTGCCGCAACCCAGGCCGAACCTAAGGCCGCAGTCACGGTATTTTTGCTTGACAGGAAGGACGAGAGCACGTCGCATTTCTTGTTAAATTCCTGCTCTGCAATATCCGGGTAAATGCCCACAAACTCATCCCCGCTGATGCGATAGACCTGCTTAAGATGCAGAATCTCCCGGATGAGATTGCCGATTTTAATGATCACCTGATCGCCGGCCTTGACGCCCTGCTCCTGATTGATGGCCTGCATGCCGTTGATATTGACCATCACAACGCCCAGATCGTGCTGCTGAGCATAGGATTTGAGATCATTTGACAGAGCCGTGCGGTTGCCAAGACCCGTCAGTGAATCAAGATTTTTCGTGTTATCAAGCTCAATGCTCTGCACTCTCAGATAGAGCATGATGGAAATGGCATCGACCAGGCTGCCGATAGTCAGGCGGTGCTTGGCATAGGCCTCCTCAGAGAGATTGCGGCACAGCACATAGCCCAGGAAAACCTGGCCATGAAACACCGGCAGCACCAGAACGCGCTCAATCTTAAGCTCACTAAGGCCCTGATAGACTTCAGGCAGCTCCAAAAGCTCCTCCGTGTGATAGAGAAATTCCTCAGTCCTGGTGCAGACCTGCTCAATAAACGCATAGGGCAGATTTTCCTTGGGATCGTCTGAAACATCTGAAATCTGATCTGAAGACCAGAAGGCCGAGCGCTGAAACTCCTCGGCAAGATGCGCATCCACCTGACGCGGCTCATACACGGCCACGCTGTCAGCACGGCAGAGCTGACCTATAAACTGAATGGCAGAGAAAATCTGCAGATTAGGCTGACCGTTATGCTTGGAGAAGGTGGTCAGGATTTTATTTAAAATCTCCGCATCGTCAAGTTCCGCAAGGCTCGGCGCCAGATCGCCGTTCTCCTCCTTAGGCCTGCCGATGCTGATGGTATAGACATGCCCATCGAGGGTAAACTGCGTGGATTTTAAGATTAACGAACGCTCAAGCAGCCTCAGATTATTATGGGTCACGGTAAACCCACGTCCCTGACAGGCATTGTTGCGGCAGTTTTTGCAGGGAGCCCTGTTGCCTCTGAAAACTGAATAGCAGCTGGGTGTCACGCCCTCTTTAAGCTTGAGTACACTCGAGAGCGCCTTGTTCATATAGATAATGTTCTTGGTAATGCTGTCTGAGATAAACACAAAATCCGTGACATTATCTAAAGCCTCCACCGCCAGATCACGGATCTTCTCCTGTGCAGGCTCATTATCGGTACCCGCCAGTTTCTCAATAAACTTAACTGCATACTGCTTAAGATCTTGTTCTATTTCAGTCATCATCAACCAAGCCTGTGATTAAAGTAAAGCTCAGCACTCCGAGAAAATGAAGGTTCTGAGCTTGATACCTGTCAGTCATTAGAATCATTATGTAAAGATCCTAAAATTATATACGTCACAGGCTCTCTCAAAACAGCTTAAGGCAAATTATGTGAGCTCTCAGAGCTAAATTAACGCAGGGAGCCTTAAAGAGCAACAGCAGCCGCCTGTGACCGCGCTCTTAATTACGGCTAAACTCCGCTTTACTTGAGCCATAAGCTTGCCAAAGCTTCTGATTCGCTCTATCCTTGAGAGATAGACCTTAAGGAAGAGATACTATCCATGCCACAGAAAATCAAATTACATGGTACCTATGATCAGAAGATCGCCGATGAAAAGAAGAATCATCGCATCAATACGGTCAGACAGGGCTGGGGCAAGGGAATGGTGGAAAAACCGACCCTGACCATGCGCATGCTGCATCCCTATTTCTGGAAGGACTGGGCGGCGATGTTTGCCTATAAGCTTTTATGCACCTGCCTGCCCTATGGGATACAGATGGCCCTGGGCGCAGGTCTTGGCAAAATCGTCAAAAAATATCTCAAAAGCCGCACCTATGTGTTAAGGCGCAATCTGGAGCTGGCTTTTCCCAAGCTGTCAGAAACCGAGCGCGAGCGCCTGTCAGATGAGATCCTGACCAATGCCGGCAAGGCGGTCTTTGAAACCGGCATAGCCTGGTTCTGGTCAGATAAACGGCTGCTCAAGCATGCCTGCATTGCGCCTGAGGATCTGCAGATTGCCAGGGAGGCTGCCCAGAGCGGCCGGCCCATCATTGTGCTGACCTGTCATATGTTTACGCTGGAGATTATGGCCAGGCTCTTTGCCCTGCTCATCAAACCGGGGGTGGGAGTCTATCGGCCCTCGGATCATCCGGTCTGGGAATACACCCAGGTCAAGGGCCGGCTGCGCACCAATCTGGCTTTGGTCAATCATAAGGATCCCAAAAGCATTATCCGCACGCTCATGCAGGGACATACCATCTGGTACGCGCCCGATCAGGACTATGGCGAGCGGGCCGCGGTCTTTGTACCCTTCTTCGGGGTCAGTCAGGCTGCCACCATTACCGGCACCCACGATCTGGCGCGCATCAAAGATGCCATCGTGCTGCCCTCCTTTACCTACCGTAAAGGCTCACAGTATGTGCTCAGATGCCTAAAGCCGCTGGAGAACTTCCCTACTAAGGATGCCACCGCTGATACCATAGTGTGCAATCAGGTGCTCGAACAGATGATAGGCGAGGCTAAAGAGCAGTATCTGTGGCTGCACCGCCGGTTTAAAACTACCCCTCCGGGAGTAGATCCCAAAGAGCGTTACCCCGAGATTGAATCATGAAAAAACTCTATCTTGTCAGCGTGAGTGCGCTGCTGTTAGGCCTGACAGGCTGTCTGTCAGAAACTGAAATCAAAGCCGCCAATCAGGTGATCACCGCCCTGCCCCATGAGGTAGCAGGCTGTACCTTTATTGCGGATGTGGATTCCTATGGCAGTGCCATCATGGAAAATGCCCGCTTCTATCTGAAGCTGGCGGCTGCCGAGAAGGGAGCAACGCATGTGGTCGAGCAGTTTGCCTATCCTACGCTGATAGCGGCGCGCACCATCGGTGTGGCGCTGTCAGGGCGCGCCTACCGCTGCCCTGAGGGCTTAGGTCCGCGTCTTGCCGCCCCCAAGGCCTTCAAGCAGTATGAAATTCCTTCAGCCGATCAGCTCATAGGCGACGGCGAGGGACTGGCAAGCACTCCGAATATCGACTGGCGCAAGGAAGCTCAGCGGCAGGCTGCGGCTGAGAACTAGGCGCCAAAAATTTCCTGCCAGATGGCTGAGACCTGCGCTAAAGAGGCAGGCACTTCCTCCCGCGGGATGCGCGCGGCCTGCTCGGCCAGAGAGAGCCTGTGATAGATGCCGCGCAGCTGCAGATAGGCCTCCTTCAGGGTATCTGCCACCTCGCCTGTGATCACGCCAAGTCTTGCGCATTCTTCAAAAATGCGCACATTATCAGACCAGAGCACCATATCCTGATGCACCGGGGCCTCGCGCAGCGTCAGATACTGCGCGATAAACTCGATATCCACAATGCCGCCGGCGCCTTCCTTGAGATCAAACCATTCTGCCGAGCTCTTGTCTAAATGCCGGCGCATCTTCTCGCGCATGTTCAGCACATCCTCACGCAGCTTGTGCTGATCCCGAGGCGTTCTGAGCACCGCTTCACGAATGCGTTTGAACTCAGCGATCAGAGCCGGGGAACCTGCCACCGGGCGGGCTCTGACCAGAGCCTGATGCTCCCAGGTCCAGGCGCGCTGCCGCTGATAGCTTTCATAGCCTGAAATATCGGTGATGAGCAGTCCTGAGTCTCCGTCAGGACGCAGACGCATATCAAGATCATAGAGCACCCCGCCCATGGTGCGGGTGGTAGACAGATGCACGAGCCGCTGCACGAGGCGCTGATAGAACATCCCGCAGGGAGTGCTGTGCTCACCTTCGGTATAGCCGTCATCCACGGCGCGGATAAAGACCATGTCGAGATCGGATTTATAGCCCAGCTCAATGCCGCCAAGCTTGCCATAGGCAATCAGGGCCAGGCCCGGATCGGTACTGCTGCAGTGCGGAGGAATGCCGAACTTTACCGTCATCTGCTCCCAGGCAAGCACCATCAGCTCCTGCAGCATCGCCTCGGCAAGGAAGGTCAGCGAGTCGCTGATCTTCATCAGCGGCAGATGCTCTGACTGATCCGACATGGCGATTCTCAGCACCATCATCTTCTTGAACAGGCGCAGCTCCTCCATCTGCTCCTCAAGATCATCGGACGGAATGCGCACCAGCCGCTCCTGCAGCAGCTGCAGAAACTCCGAGGTTGATGGCGGAGCATCGAGATACTGCGGCACGATCAGCTCATCGAGCAGAATCGGATGCGCGCTGATGAGCTCAAGCGCAAAGGCATTCTTGTCCACGAGGGTGATCAGACGGTCAAGCGCATGATCATGCTGATCCAGAAGCTGCAGATAGGTAGTGCGCAGCGCCACCTTGGCAATCAGGCTGGAGACCTTGTTGAACAGCACATGCGGCTCCTGATAGCGGCTGACCTTGAGGATCACCTTGGGCATCAGATGCAGCAGAGTCTCCCGGCCGACCGGACCGACCGGCATGGCAGCAAGCGCCGCCCGGCTGGTCTGAATGGCCCTGGCATAAGGGGCGATGAAGCTTGTGTCCATCTGATAGCGGCACAGCAGCTCGCCTAATTCCTCCTCAGAGAGCGGACTCTCCCACAGCTCGAGACCCTCGAGATTATCGCTGCCCTCCTTTTCATCCGAGGAAACCACCTTGTCAAACTCATCATGCACCGCGGTCATGATCTTCTCAAGATCAAGGCACAGCTCAGAGAAGCTCGGATAGTTCATGCTGAGGGCAAGTCTGACCTGTCCGAGAGGCTGATCCGGCAGATCCTGCGTCTGCTGATCGGCAAATTCCTGCAGGCAGTTCTCAAGCCGGCGCAGATACTGATAGCAGGTGTCGAGCAGCCTGCACACCTCATAAGGCAGCAGCTCAAGGGAAGACAGATGAGCTAGGGTCTTGCGCAGCGAGCGCTCCTGCAGCTCCGGGATCCTGCCTCCGCGCATGAGCTGAAAGACCTGCGCCACAAATTCGATTTCCCGAATGCCGCCCTTGCCGAGCTTGAAATTATTGGTCAGCTTGCGGCGCCTGACCTCGGCCTCAATCATGTGCTTGAGCTTGCGCAGGGACATGATGGCCCCATAGTCAAGATAGCGTCTGAACACAAAGGGACGCAGCATTTCTACAAGCTCTGCCCCGTAGTCGCCATAATCTCCATAGGCTTCATGGGAGCCTAGAAGCCTGGCCTTGACCAGGGCATAGCGCTCCCAGGTGCGGCCCTGTGTCTCATAATAGCGCGAGAGCGCATCAAAGGAGCTGACCAGGGCGCCGGCATCCCCGAAGGGCCTTAGGCGCAGATCGATGCGGTAGCAGAAGCCGTCCACCGTCAGATCCTGCATCAGATTGGCAAAGCGCTGCACGATGCGGGTGAAGAATTCCTTGAAGCTGACCTGCTGAATGCCGCCCTGGGTCTGCCCCTCATAGGGATAGGCAAAGATAAGATCGAGATCTGAGGAGAAATTAAGCTCTCCGCCGCCAAGCTTGCCCATGCCGTAGCATAGAAGCGGCAGCTGCTCGCCCTGCTCGCAAAGAGCATCCCCGTATTTGCGCAGAAAACTCTGACGCACAAGCTTTAAGGTGCGCAGCACGATCAGCTCGGCTGTTTCGGTCAGCCGCTCAAGCACCTCATCAAGGCCGGCACGTCCCGTCAGATCGCGCCAGGCAATCACGAGGTATTCGGTGCGGCGCAGCACCCTGAGCCGATGCTTAAGCTCCTCATCAGGCAGCCCCTCGGCAAGGTAGCTCTCAATTTTCTTTGTAAGCTTCTCCCGCTCTACCCTGCCCTGCTCAAGCGCCCCGCTGCCAATGAGCTCAAGACACTGTTCAGGGTAGGCATACAGGGTGTTGACAATAAAGTCAGACATGCCAAGGACATAGGTAAAATCCGCGCGGGCGCTCAAAGCGGCAAACTGTTCAGGGCTCAGCCTGCGCTGCAGGCGTTCCTTAGCCGAGGTACTCTGGGACATTAAAACCTCAGGCAGCGGGGGGAGAGCCTGAGGATTAGGAAAATTATTAAACAGCATGGGTCTAACCAAAAGAAGGGGTGGAGGACTTGAAGTCTAGCTGATGAGCATGCCCAGCAGCACCTTGAGCTTAAGCGGAATCACATAGATCTTGAACTGCTGCTCAAGCTCTCTTAAATCCTCGGTCACATGCCTTAAGGTATCCTGATTATTGTACAGCGAGCTGTAGAGCACGGTGCTCTCAAACTTCTTGGCCATGGACATGAAGGAGCGCAGCACGCTGATGATCACCTTGAGATTATCCTTGTAGTTGTAAGGTTCGCGTTCGCCTTCGCTAAAGGCGGCAATACCTGAGGAGTTTAGAATCTCCAGAGACTTGACCAGGGTGTGCAGCGTGGCGATCACGCAGCCGAACACCAGCGGGTCATGACGCAGGATAAAGAGTCCATAGAGATCCTCAAAGCTCTTGATGAGCTTTAAGATATAGGAGCTGAAGCTCTCAAGCTCAGACTTGTGGGCAAATTCAATATGATTGCGGTTATTGTTGCGCAGCAGAGTCGCCCGATGCATCTTCGAGAAAGGCTCTAAGACCAGCGGCAGATCGTGTTCGGCAAGCGCACTTATAAGCGTGGTGAAGATGAGAGTGATTTCACTTTCCTGCCGCGAGGTTTCTATAAGCTCAATCTCAAGCTCATTGATAGGCAGACTCTCCTGTCCCTCCACCTGAATCTGCCCGTGATCATAGGCCACCTCGAACACGCAGTCCAAAGCCTGCAGCTCAAAGCTGTGACGGGCAAAATTGATTTCACAGACCGGCTTTAAAAGACTCTGCACCTCAGAGAGGGTAAAGCTCTCGGGGAACACCTGCTGCGGGAACTTATGCAGATCGGGCACCTTTTGCGCAGGATCACAGGGCAGATTGTATTCACCCCTTGCGTGCACGCCGCCTAAATTTTCGCCGCGCAGCTTGAGGGTCTGCTCACATTTGGTGCTGCCGCGCCTGATCCTGATCCCGATGCCGGCCTTGAACAGCAGATTGTCCTGCGTATCATAATACACATTGTTGAGATTATCAGTCTGCACATGGGTGACCTTGCCAAAGGTCGACATCACCTGCTCTAAGTCCTGGGGCTGACCGAGCAGTCCGAATTTAAGCTCTATTTCTTTATTGCGCATCTGTGGCCTCCTCGCTTTTAAGCACTATACCACAGTTTATCGTAAAGAACCGTGACCGCCTGCGCTTAGAGCAGGCTATCTTCAGACTCTGCACCACGTCAGCGCCACTCTCTTGCGGGCATGAGTTTGCGCGCCTAAAATTTCACTTCTGTGATACAATGCCAATGTTTTTTCAAAGCAGCACCTTAATCAGTGTTTTAGATCAAAGAAGGAATCATCGTGACCTATTCAAAGCTCTCTCTGTCAGTCCTGCTCCTAAGTCTTGCTACGGCCTGGCAGCTGGCTCTGGCCGAGCCTAACGAGACAGTGGCCGCCCAGGCTGCAGCCGCCCCCACTGATCCTGCCCTTGCCCTTGCCGAGAGTGTCCCGGATGCTCCCGTAGCTGATGAGCATGGTTTCTATCCGGGGGGACCGGCCTATGTCTCTGAGAATGCCAGCGTATGGAAGCGCTCAGGCCCCAGTGTCAACCATGGCATTCTGGCCGGCAAGCATGTCGGCGACCGTCTGACCTTTCTGCGCTACAGCGAAAACGGCAAGTTCGTGGAGATTTCAGATGGCGATGGCAAAGGCTGGATGCAGCTTAAAGATGTGCAGGCAGAGCCCTGCGGCAAGGCCCTCGTCGAAATTCTGCAGGGGCAGATTGAAGATCTCAAGCATAAGTTCAGCAATTATGACAGCGAGCTCAACCGCCAGTATCAGACAGCTCAGAAGCGCCTTGAAAAGCTTGAAAATGAAAACAAGGGCATGAAGAAGGCCATCGAGGAAAAGGATCTGACCATTCAGCAGCTTGACAAGCAGCGCCGCAATTATGAGGACAGACTGCAGACCAAGGAGCTTGACATGCAGATGCGCTGGTGGCTGCAGGGCGCCCTGATCGCCTTAGGCGGAGCCATTATCGGCATTGTCTTTATCTATATTCCAAGACCGAGACGCCAGAAAAAGCATGAGCGCTTCTAAGGCTCTCTGACAAAGCGGAATTCATACACACCTTCACTGAGCCTGCGGCGCTGACCCTTCAGCCTGACAAGCTCAGTTTTAAGCGCATCTCTCCCCCTGCCAAGTCCCCGCACCACGGGCAGCTCATAATGGCGTACGCTGAGGATCTCCACCTGACTGTCAGAGGCAAGATTCAGCCTTGCGGCACTCTCAAGCGCCCCTGCAACCTGAGCGCAGACCTGCTCCTGCACCGTCTGATAGCGTCCCTGCGTCAGATAGCCAAAGCATAAAAGACCGGTCAGGGTACAGATAAAGGCATACACCCCGAGCAGTGAGGCCTTGCGGGCGGTAAAGCCCACCTCCTGCAGCCGTTCCCTGAGCAGTGCTGATTTAACCTGTGCCATTAAAACTCCAGACGCGGCCCCTCAAAGAGCCGGTCAAACTCCCAGGCTGCCTGCTCCTCAAGCTCATAATTATCTGAAAACTTCTCAAGCAGCTCCTTTAAGCGTCTGCGGCTAAGCTTGCCTGGCATCTCCTCATCTTTATGCAGAGCCTTGGCAAACAGGGCGACCTCGGCATCCTCAAATTCAACGGGGTTTGCGTGCAGCGCATAGCGCACCGCAAGATACTCGCCGTCATAAATCTTTCTTAAATAGGCGGTTTTCACGGTAAAGATATGACCGTCGAGCATCAGCTCGGCCCTGTTGTCATCAAGATGCAGCAGCACGGCATAGAAGGGATTGAGATTGTCATCCCTGAGACTTAGGACCGCAGGACGGTTGGCCTTCTCAAGAGAGTCAAGCTCATTCTGCTCTATGGCACATTCAAGCCCCAGAGGCGAGAGCAGCGCACAGCTGTTCTGCTCTCCGTCACGCCGCGCATAGCCCCAGACCTTGATCAAGGTATCGACAGCGTCGCCTTTAAACAGGCTGCGCCCGACTGCCACTTCATAGCGGCTCTTCTGACGCTCAAGCCTGGCGCCTAAAATACTGCGTATATATTGGTCATAGGCGCTCCTGACGGTCTCATCCTGAGCAACCACGGCTGACAGAGCAGGAGAGGTGATGGTCTGCGGCAGATAGAAATAGCAGGCGGCAAACACTCCGACAGCAAGACCGGCCCCCAAAAGCACCATGGGCAGCTGCTTGCAGCAGAGTCTTAAAAGATAAAAGCCCAGCGAGCTAGCCCCCTCCACCAGGATACCGCGGCGGTGACGCACGATCTTCTCGGCCTTTTTGACAAGGCGTGAGGTCACCTGCGGGCGGTGATCCGCGGCCGCCAGATCTAAGGCGCGATCGGCGATGGAATTGATGAGCCTCATCACCCCGTCTGTAAGAGCGGTCAGAGTGGCGATGGCGTTTTTGGTGAACACTGGTTTATGGCAGCCTGCCTGCTGCAGCCTGAAGCTCACATAGGCCTGTACCTCGTTCTGATTGAGCTTAGGCAGTGCGGCAAAGGCCTTGACGCGGCCCCAGAACATCTGATGCTCAGGGGTCTGAATATGCCTGATGAGATCTTCCTGCCCGACCAGCAGAAAGTTTATCATCTTGCCGAGCTCACCCTCGATATTGCTGATGAGTCTGATCTGCTCGATGACCTCATCTGACAGGCCCTGCGCCTCATCACAGATCACCGTGGTCAGCACCCCGCTGCGCATGGAGTTTTCCAAAAACAGCCTGAGCTTTAGGGTCAGCTCGGCAATGGATTCAAAGGAGGTCGCCATCACGCCGCTCGCGCGCAGAATGGTGGCAAGCAGCATATGCGCATCAAGCCTAGGATCATCGATGGCAATAATGCGCATACGGGTTGGCAGAGAGCGGATGAGCATGCGTACCAGCGTGGTTTTACCGGAGCCTGAGGCTCCGGTCAGAATACAGATTGAGCCGTTGCGGGATAAATTCTCGGTGAGCAGATTTAAGGCCTGATGCTGTGCCTCTCCCACGAAGTAAAAACGCTTGTCAGGCAGGCCTTCAAAAGGCAGCACATCAAGCTCAAAGAATTTGGTATACATGTCAAGCTCTTTACCAAGCCATGCAAAAACTGCCTTTACCTAGCAACTGATTATGAAACTTTGGGTTCTTTTATTTAATTTGATTTTTTTTGCTCAAACTCTGCTAACATTCTATCATGATGTCCCAAGATCACAACCTCACCGAGAATACCAGCCTGCCAAAAAAAATGCAGATCTATACCGTCGGCGGAGCAGTACGCGATAAGCTGCTCGGCGAAAATCCGCATGATCGCGACTTTCTGGTGACCGGCGCTACGGTAGAGCAGATGTTAAGTCTTGGTTATGAGCAGGTGGGCAAGGCCTTTCCGGTCTTTCTGCACCCTAAGACCCATGAGGAATATGCCCTGGCGCGCACCGAGAAAAAGGCCGGGGTGGGCTATACCGGCTTTGTCTGCGACTTTAATCCTGAGATCACGCTTGAAGAGGATTTAAGACGCCGTGATCTGACCATCAATGCCATTGCCGAGGATGAGGAAGGCAGGCTCTATGATCCCTATCACGGCATCGACGATCTTAAGGAGAGGGTTCTGCGCCATGTCTCCCCGGCCTTTGCCGAGGATCCTTTAAGGGTGCTGCGCGTGGCCCGCTTTGCCGCCAAATTCTTTCATCTTGGCTTTCGCATTGCGCCTGAGACCATGGAGCTGATGCGCTGCATCTCAGCCTCGGGGGAACTCAAATACCTCTCGCCCGAACGCATTTTTGAGGAGCTCAACAAGGCTCTTTGTGAAGGCAATCCCGATATCTTTATCATTGTCCTGCGCCGCTGCGAGGCCTTAAAGCAGGTCTTCCCGGAGCTTGATGCGCTCTATGGCGTCCCCTCTCCCCCTCAGTGGCATCCTGAAATCGATTCAGGCGTGCATACGGTCATGACCCTGCGCCGCATCAGTCTTGAAAGTCAGGACCCCATCGTGCGCTTTGCCATGCTCTGTCATGATCTCGGCAAGGCCTGCACTCCCACCTCTGAATGGCCGCACCATCACAACCACTCGGAGCTGGGTATAAAACCGCTGCAGGAGATGTGCAGTCGCCTGCGCGTGCCTAAGGCCTACAGTGACTTTGCCGCCCTGGTGGTGCGCTATCACAGCGATATGCACAATGTCTACCGCGGCGGAGCTTTAGGCCTGATCCGCCTCTTTGAGAAGCTCGATGCCTTTCGCCGGCCCGAGCGGGTCAAACCCTATCTGCTCTGCTGCAAATGCGACTTTTTAGGCCGCAGAGGTTTTGAAAACCGCCCCTTCCCCCGCTCTGACTATATTTATGCGCTGTTCTGCCTGCTGAACACGGTCAGGGCCGCCGAATTTGTCCAGGCAGGTTTTAAGGGTCCTGCCATTCAGGAGGAGATGCGCAAAAAACGCCTGATCCTGTGTGAGGATTTTCTCAAGACCCTCCCCAAGATTGAGCTTGATGACTTTGCCAACAGCCTGCCGGCCGCAGCCGAGTTCAGGGACTAACAAAGCGCAGTCCTGAGTCTTTTTTTTGGACTTGTACTGCTGTCTGAGGCCATCTTTTAAGATTATTTGTCAAAATCCTATCAAGACCACAAAAATCACAATCTCAGGATGGCAGAACGCACAGAGCATGCTATCTTAGGCACTATTGATTTTGCCTAAGCTTGCATCTATGGAGTCATTATGAATTTATTTGGAAAATTACAGAACGAGAAAATCGTGTTTGGTCTTTTGCTGCTCATCTTCATGCTCATAGTCATCATCGGTGCCGTGAGCAGCAGTGTGCCTGACAGCTATGTCAAGGCCCCGGCGCCCAATCACAATATCAGTGTCAAATGTCTGCAGTATGTGACGCTCGACGGCAAGACTCCGCTTGAGAACACCATCGCAGAGCTGGCGCAGAAATGCCGTGATTCCTATGCTTCTCAGGGCATCAAGCTGTCCAACTACTATGATACCGAGATCTACAAGCATGAGCCTGATGCCAAGCAGGGTCTGCGCATCATGCTCTCCTTCAAGCCTGAGAAATAAAAGCTCTAAGGCTTATTAAAAAACCGCAGCGCCAGAAAGACGCTGCGTTTTTTTTGCCTTGAAGACTGCTGATGCGTAAAAATCCCGCCAAGAGGGGCTTTTGGGCGCATTTATAGTTCTAAATTACCATCTGAGCGCGGTTTACCGTCAGCTTTTTTTTGCCAAAGGCTGTATTCACCGCATGTTTTAAGCTACAATGAGGGCAATTGAAGGATACATTCGGATCACTGCAAAACAAAGTGTTAGGCTCAAAGAAAAAACATAAAACCCGTGCCCTGTTCGGACCAGAAAAAAACAAGAAGAATCACCGTCCCGAAAATGACGGGGGCATGGTCAGAAAAAATCTCGAAGCAGAAAATGCCTTATTTCACAGCAGAATGTTCATCTGCATCGGCTTTAGCATTTTGCTCATCATTGTGCTGTTCATCAATCTCTATTATCTGCAGGTGATCTCCTATGAGGATTATCAGACCCGCTCCAATGAGAACAGCATCAAGGTCGTGCCGGTGGTGCCGCCGCGCGGCATCATCTATGACCGCAACCATGTGGTGCTGGCCGACAACCGTCCGGTCTATCATCTGGTCATGTATCCGAACAAGGAGATCAATACCCGCAAGAGCATCGAGGAGCTCAACGTCCTCTTAGGCCTGGAGCTTTCAGAAAAGGAGATCTCAAATCTTGCCTTTCAGGCCAAGACGCGCAAGCGCTTTGCCGGCATCGAGGTCGCCGATCTGCTTACCGAGGAGCAGATTGCCTCCTTCTCAGTCAACAGCTACCGCTTCCCGAACACCCAGGTGGAGGCCAATCTCAAGCGCTTCTATCAGTTTGCCGACATCGCCACGCATGCCATCGGCTATGTGTCGCGCATCAATCAGGCTGACGTAGACAAGCTGACTGCCGAAAACAAAATTGACAACTATGAAGGCTCCACGGAAATCGGCAAGCTCGGCATTGAAAAATTCTATGAGGATGAGCTGCATGGCGAGACCGGCTCGCGTGAGGTGGAGGTCAACAGCCATGGTCAGGTGATCCGCACCTTAAAGTTCAACCCGCCTAAGCCCGGGCATGATCTGACGCTCTCGCTGGATATCCGCCTGCAGTACTATGCGCAGGAGATCTTCGGCACCATGCGCGGCGCCATCATCGCCATCGAACCCTCCAGCGGCGAGATCCTCGCGATGTATTCAAACCCGTCCTATGATCCCAATCTCTTCGTGCGCGGCATCCGGGCCAATGAATACAAGCGTCTGCTCAATCACTCCGGACACCCGCTCATCAACCGTGCCACGCAGGGCGGCTATGCCCCGGCCTCGACCGTCAAGCCGCTGTTGTGCATCATGGGCCTGAACGAGGGTCTCATCAAGCCTTTAGGCTCCTTCTTCGGACCGCCGGCCTTCAAGCTGCCCAACTCCTCGCACCTCTTCCGCGACTGGCGCGCCTGGGGACACGGGTGGATGGATCTCTACCGCGCCATTGAGATCTCCGCAGATACCTATTTTTACGATCTGGCCTACCGGGCCGGGATCTCCACCATCCACAGCTATCTTGACCGCTTCGGCTTCGGCCGCTCCACGGGCATCGATATCAAGGAAGAGTCGCTGGGCATCAATCCGTCCCGCGACTGGAAGAGAGCCAGATTCAATCAGCCCTGGCATTTAGGTGACACCGTGCCTATCGGCATCGGTCAGGGCTACTGGACTACCACGCTGATGCAGCTTGCCAAGGCGCATACCACGCTGGCCAACCGCGGACAGGTGCGCACGCCGCATCTGATGCGCTTTATTACCGATCCTTCGCTGAACAACGAGAAGGTGCGCGAATATCAGCAGCATGAGGAACCGCCGGTGTTTGAGATCAAGGACAAGGAGAACTGGAATGTCTGCCGCGCCGGCATGTATCTGGTGGTCAACGGCCCTGAAGGCACCGGCAGGCGCGCCTTCTACGGCGCCAAATACAAGGCGGCCGGCAAATCCGGTACCGCACAGGTGGTGGCCATCAAGCAGGGTGAGAAATACAATGCCCGCGCCCTGAAGGTGGAGCATCGCGACAATGCGCTGTTTGTAGCCTACGCTCCGTTCTTCAAGCCGCGCATTCTGGTGGCCATAATTTTAGAGAACGAGGGCGGCGGCTCCTCCAAGGCAGCCCCGGTCGCGCGTAAACTCATGGATAAATATTTAGTCGATCTCTATCCTGGCGGATACATGGGAGAGACCATTCCGCAGCAGGCCAAACTCGGCATGGGCGGAACCGTAATGATGCAGTAGAAGATGATGGATTCAAATTCACAGAGCTCGCTTGAGCATGTTAACAATCACCAGCCGCATACCAATATCTTTGCCAGATATCATATCGACATGCCGATCATTCTCGGCATGATTCTGGCTCTGTGTCTGTCGCTGTTTGTGCTCTATTCAGCCTCAGGACAGCAGATGGACATGCTGATCCGTCAGGTGATCAGAACCGGCGCGGCCCTCATTCTGATGATCATCGTGGCGCAGATCTCCCCTAAGTATTACGCCAAGTTTTCCATCTATCTCTATCTTATCGGCATCGTGCTGCTCATCATGGTGGAGCTGTTCGGCGACATCTCCAAGGGGGCGCAGCGCTGGCTGAACCTGGGCATTGTCAGAGTACAGCCCTCTGAAATCTTCAAGGTGGTGATGCCGCTGATGGTCGCAGCCTTCCTCTCGCGGGACCGCCTGCCGCCTAAAACCGTCAATACCGTGCTGGCGCTGATCCTAGTCGGTCTGCCCACCGCGCTGATTCTGATGCAGCCTGATCTGGGCACTGCCGCCCTGGTGGCAGTCTCAGGCTTTATCGCCATCTTTATCGCCGGGCTCTCCTGGTGGTGGATTATCTGTGCCGCCATTGCCGGCGGCGCGGCGCTGCCGGTGATGTGGAACTTTGTGCTGCATGATTATCAGAAGCAGCGTATCTACACCCTGCTCGATCCGACCTCCGATCCTTTGGGCGCAGGCTATCACATCATCCAGTCCAAAATCGCCATAGGCTCAGGCGGCATCTACGGCAAAGGCTGGCTGCAGGGTTCGCAGTCGCAGCTTGACTTTCTGCCTGAACCGCATACCGACTTCATTTTTGCCGTGCTCTCTGAGGAAACGGGTCTTATCGGCTTTCTGATCCTGATGGCCATCTATATCTTCATCATCGGGCGCTGCATCATGATCACCCTCAATACCCACGACAGCTTCGGGAGAATTCTGTGCGCGGCCTATACTTTTACCTTTGTCTTCTATATTTTTGTTAATATTGGTATGGTCAGCGGGATTCTGCCGGTGGTTGGTGTGCCGCTGCCTCTTATCAGCTATGGAGGCACCGCCATGATCACGCTCTCGATAAGCTTTGGCATGATCATGTCTGTCAATACGCACAAAAAGGTTAGAATTTTTCAGGAACAATAACGGAACTTAAGAGAACAAGCTATGTTAAAGCCTTTATCTAAATTTGCCACAGTCCTTATCACCTGCCTGAGCCTGTATGCTCAGGGCTCTGCCTGCGCTGCCGATCTCAACAGACTGGCAGCCGATGCCAAGATCTCAAGACAGTCTCTTGATGCGGCACTGAAGATGGCCACCTATCAGCAGAAGATTATCGATGCCATCACCCGCCCCGGCGAGAGCAAGCCCTGGTATGAATACCGCAAGATCTTTATCACCAAATCAAGAATTCAGGCCGGCGTCGACTTCTATTTTGACAATGAGGACACGTTAAAACGGGCCGAGCAGACCTATGGCGTGCCGCCTGAAATCGTGTGTGCCATCATCGGCGTGGAGACCTTCTTCGGCAGAAACATGGGCACCTGGAAGGTTCTCGATGCGCTCTACACCTTAGGCTTTCACTATCCTAAGCGCGAGGCTTTCTTCTCCAAGGAGTTTGCCAACTTCGTGCGCCTGTGCCAGGAGCAGGACTGGCAGCTGACCTCAGTGAAGGGCTCCTATGCCGGAGCCATGGGCTTAGGTCAGTTCATGCCGTCCTCATATTTAAGCTATGCGGTGGACTTTGACGGTGACGGCAAAATCAACCTCTTTTCAAATCCAGTCGATGCCATCGGCTCAGTCGCCAACTATTTCAAAGCCCACGGCTGGGAGTCAGGACATGGGATCTACTATCCTGCCCATCTGAACGATGCCAATGCACAGAAGCTTTTAGATGCCAAGTGGGATCTGACCCTAGATGAGCTCTATGGCAGCGGCGCCACCACCAAGGTTAACCTAAGCCCTGATCAGAAGATGCGCTTTTTTGCCTGGCCTCTTGAGGACGGCAGCACCGGCTACAGCGTGGGCCTTAAGAACTTTTACGTAATTATGCGTTACAATACTAGCCCGTTATATGCGCGTGCCGTCTATGAGCTGGCTGAGTTTATCCGCATGGAGCATGACAAGGCTGCCGCCCAGGGCGGCAACCCTCAACCTCAAGGGAGATTGCCATAATGAACAAGTATTTAATCAGGACCTCCGCCCTATGTCTCACTGCAGCCCTGGGGCTGGCGCTCAACGGCTGCTCCTCGACCTCCGATGAGGATTACACGGCAGATACAGGCAGCTCCGCCTATGGCTCAGGGCCTAACAATACCAGGCCCTATCCGCAGTCCAAGCAGGTAGATATTGCCGGAGTGGGCGGGGCCAAGATCGTCTACGCCCCGATCTCCAAGCGCGGCAACAAGGACTATAAGGTCGGCGGCAAGCATTACAAGATCTGGAAGGGCTGTGACTCCTATGTTGAGGAGGGCATGGCCTCCTGGTATGGCCCGGGCTTTCACGGCAATACGACCTCCTCAGGTGAGCGCTTTGATCAGCGCGGCTATACTGCAGCGCACAAGAATCTGCCGCTGCCCTCCTATGTCAAGGTGACCAATCTTAATAACAACAAGCAGGTCATCGTCAAGGTCAACGATCGCGGACCGTTCCACAGCTCCAGGATTATCGACCTCTCAGAGGGAGCTGCCCGCACCATCGGCCTGATCGGCTCAGGCACCGGCAAGGTACGCGTGGAATATCTCAAGGTCGAGCCCGGCAACCTGGTGAGCAATGCCATGGGCCAGCCTGGCACCCTCGCTCCGCTTGACGGGCATCGTCCGACCTATGACGGCAAGCAGTTCGGCTCCACCCCGGAGCAGCGCATCTCTGCCTTCTATATCCAGCTCATCTCCAGCAAGGATTCAAGCAAGGCAAAACAGATTGCCACTAAGGTCAGACAGAATCTTGCGCAGAATGTGGTCATCAATGACTCAGGCAATACCTACCGGGTCATGATCGGACCCTATCAGAGTGAAAACGATGCGCGTGTCGCTCAGGATCTGGCCAAGCAGCATGGCTTCCCAGACAGTTTTGTAAAAAGTTCAATCAATTAAGGGACACTCATGAGAATCTCAAATGTGCTTATCGCCTGCCTGGTAAGCTGCTGCACGGTGCTTGCAGCACAGGCTGCGGCGAACAATCAGAAAGACAACAGTATTCCAGATCCGTTTGCCGGGATGAAGAATCAGGCTGCAGCTCCTCAGGCTGCCGGCGGACAGGCCCAGGCTCCGGTGCCTATGGTGCTGCCTGATCCTCCGATGCTTGAAGATCAGGCCTGGGCGCTTATCGATTACTTCTCAGGACATGTGATCTGCGAGCATAACAGTCAGGCTAAAATCTGGCCTGCCTCGCTCACCAAGATGATGACCTCCTATGTCATCGGCATGGAGGTCAAGGCCGGACGCCTGAACCTTGATTCTGACATCGTGATCCCGGAGGACGCCTGGTCCAAGAACTACAGCGATTCCTCCAAGATGTTCATCGAGGTCGGCAAGGAGATCAAGGTCAGAGATCTCGTCAAGGGCATTATCATTCAGTCAGGCAACGATGCCTGCGTGGCCATGGCGCTGCATCTTGCCGGCACCGAGCAGGGCTTTGTGGGCGTGATGAACAGCTATGCCCAGAAGCTCGGTCTTAAGAACACCCATTTCTCCAATGTGCATGGTCTGTATGATGAGCAGAACTACTCCACCGCCTATGACATGGCCCTGATGGGACGCGCGCTGATCCGCGATCTGCCTGAGGAATATGTGCTCTACAGCCAGAAGGAGTTCACCTTCAACGGCATCAAGCAGTATAACCGCAACCGCCTGCTGTGGGACAACTCCGTGCATGTCGACGGCATCAAGACCGGCCACCTTTCGCAGGTAGGCTATAATCTGGTAGCCTCGGCCACCGAGGACAACATGCGTCTTATCGCCAGCGTCATAGGTGCCAAATCCGACAAGCAGCGCGCTGCTGACTGCAAGGCTCTTCTGACCTACGGCTTCCGTTATTTTGAGCTCTACAGTCCCTTCAGTGCGGACAAGGTACTCTTAAGCCGCGAAGTGCGCATGGGCAGTGAGAGCAAGGTAGATCTGGGACTCGCTGCTCCTCTGCAGCTGATGATTCCGCGTACCTCGCAGAACCGCATCAAGATCGGCTACCGCCTCAAATCCCCATACTTTGTGGCCCCGATTGAACAGGGCGAGGAGCTGGGCTTTTTAGAGGTCAAGCTTGACGAGCGCGTGCTGGCTTCTGCTCCTCTGGTGGCCAAAAACGCCGTAGCCGAGGGCAATTTCTTCTCCAAGACCTGGGATCGCATCATGCTGTTCTTCTCCTCACCTGATGATACCGAGGCTGAAGGCAGCACGCCTGAGGCCCAGAGTGCCGAGAGTGCCGAGCAGAAGGCCCCTAAATGACAGACGCATTCAAGACCTTCAGGGAGGTCCTGATATTTCCCTGCCAGCTTGAATTCAAGGTGATCGTCACGGCCTTAAATCCTGAGGCCTTAAACGAGGTGCAGAGCTGCATCAGAAGGATTGAGCCTGAGGGGCTGCTGCCCCTCGTAAAGCCGCCAAGAGCGAGCAAAAAGCAGAGCTATCTGTCCTATACCGTGCCAGTTAAGATCAGCTCTGCTGAAAACCTGGAGCGCATCTACAGGGAAGTGGCGGCACTTGACTGTGTGCTGCATGTTTTATAGGGACTGACTGTGGTAAAACTTGTCGATGATACTCAGCAGCAGTTCCGCCACGAACTGTCGAGCTTTACTAGAACCTTAATCTATATAGTGGCGGTAGTCGTCCTGCTTGCGGCGCTGTTCTGCATGCTCGCGATCTTTCGCATCTCAAGCTTTGCCTTTCAGACCTATGACAGCTACCAGAACATCCCCTTCAACAAGGTGGGTGTGCTGTTAGGCACCTCGCCCAACGTGGCACCAGGACAGGACAATCATTATTTCACCTATCGCATCATGGCCGCCACCGAGCTGTATAACTCCGGGCGCATTGAATATATCCTGGTCTCAGGAGACAACCGCCATGATTCCTACAACGAGCCGCGCATGATGTATCGGGCCCTCGTCAAGAACGGGATCCCGCCTGAGAAGATCACCATGGACTTTGCCGGCATCAATACCCTCAATTCCGTGGTCAGAGCCTCCCGCGTCTTCATGCTGCCCAATATGACCATCATCTCGCAGGGCTTTCAGAATGAGCGGGCCCTGTTTATTGCCGATCATTTCGGGATCAGGGCCATCGCCTATAATGCCACCGATCCTGAGACCGGCTGGGACAGCCTGAAGGTCACCCTGCGCGAGTTTGCCGCGCGCATCAAATGCATTCTCGATGTCTATTTCTTTGACACCCAGCCAAAGTTTCTGGGTAAGCCGATCCGCATCGGCGATATCATGATGCCCAAACTGCCCTCAAACAAGCCGCGCCACCCCACCTCAAAGCCTAAGCGCCCGGGGCTGAGCATCGCAGGACTTAAGGCCATCGGCAAGCAGGTGCCAAAGCTCAGACTCCCGCAGAATACCGCAGAGCCTGAACTCTCTGAAGATGAGCTTAACGCGCACAAGCTGCCAGAGCCTGCTCAGGGCGACGCAGCACAACCTCAGGACAGCACGGCAGCTGAGCGCGCTTTAGAGAGTAGCAGAGCTTTAGCGCAGCAGGCTTTAACGCAGCCTGAGCCTGCCGCAGCGCATAACCTTCCTCGGCCTGAGGCAGCAGCACAGCGTGCGCAGCCGGCAGAGACCAAGGTTGTGAGCGCACACAGAGATAGAGTGCCGGACGCTTCTGAGACACTTACTCCTGTCGATGCTGCCGAGGTTGACCGTGCCGAGCATGGTGCCAAGCCGCTTGAGGATCTCAGCCGGGCCGGAGCGCAGCTTACTCCTGAGTCTGACACTGTACCAGACAATGGTGCTGAAAATGTCCAGGCCCCTGCCCTTACCGAAGAGCAGCTCAACAATCTTAAACTGCAGGAAGCCATCCTGCGCCAGGAACAGGTCAAGGCCCTCACCGATGCGGTGGAGGCTGCCTCAGAGAGCCTTAATACCGGCACCTCCTCAACCTATATCGACCCTAACATTGCCGAAGAGCATGAGATGATGGAAAGAGAGGCTGAGCAGGAGCAGGCTGAATAAACGCCGCAAATTGACACCATAATGTGTTTAACCAGAGGTGATAAATAGAGCTTCTCAAAAATAATTGAGAGGCTCTTTTGTTTTGCCTGATTAGCCTGACTAGAGCGTGTCTCCCAGTGAAGAGGTCAGACCCTTATCATCTTCATCCTCACTTATGTCCTCTGCAGGAGCCTCGTTATCAGCTGCAGATGTGGGCATGCTGACGCCAAGGGCTATAAACAGCTCCTGTTTGGAGCCGACCACTTCAGCAAAATACCAGCCATCCTTAAAGTGGATCACCATAAGGTTATTGAGCTTTACCAGGACTTTATGATCGCCATCGTAAATTAGATTGAACCTTTGATTGGGGGCAGGAGATGCGGCCCTTTTTTGTGGTGCAGCTCAAAGAATTTATAATGTAGGTACAAAAAAACTATATTATATTCTATACTATAGTTAGATTAAGTTGTCAGTTACAATCAATTAAAACTATTTAAGGAGCAGATCATGCTGCCAGGCATACATAACAATGCAAGCACAGTTTCAATGGCTCAGATAAATCAGCTCTCAGATAACAAGAGTTATTATCTTGACCGCAACGGGCAGATCAAGGAGGTTTCCTTCCTTGACCGGATCAAGAACTTATTCCACGTTGGCGGAGTCAGAACCGGCATCAACAATCTGATGGCTGCGGTCAAAAGAAGCATGGTCAATGAGCTTGCCACTGTCAATAAGAACTTAAACAAAGATCTGCAAGACAGACTGAGCCCGCAGCGCAGCTCGTTCCTCAGCGGCACTGACCTCAAGGAGATTGCCGCGAACTTCAAGCAGGTCCACAAGAGGGATCTTGCCCAGGTCAGCATCAGTAAGGCCAAGGAAGCAGCTAATGAGGTTGTAGCATTTATCTTTGATGCTTACAAAGAGGGATATTATACCCATGATAGTAATGGCAATCTTCTGAAGCTGAATCTTAATATTAACGAACAGAAAAACGTGGAGGATTTTCTGTTAAGGTCTGTAACCCAGCTCTGGAAGGACCCTCCCTTACAGGCAGACGGGATCAACGTCAAGACTGATGCAATCAAGGAGCAGGCTAAAGATATGTTCGATCAGGTCCTGAAGAATCTGTGCCTGCTTAAAAACTCTGAGTCACTGGGCAAACCTATGTTAACAGAGCAGTACCTTGATTATCTGTTTACCAAAATGTTTGACATCAAGCAGGGATATGTTAGGGAAACTGATAAGATCTTCAAAACTCAGACGCTCACCTTTAAGCTTGAGAACGAGAATGATGTTAAACAACTAAATCTGCTTAATGACAAGAATGACAGTGCTAAAATCTCATTCTATCTTGAGACGATAAACCAGGTGGACGACAATAATAAAGATGAAAAAAGCACCTACTGTAGAAATCGTCAAACCTACGATGAGACCTTTAATTACCTGTTTAATAAAAGTGATGATGCTGAGGGCAAGTTAAAAGACATGCTGCTGAAGCATCGCGGTGTTATTTTAAAAAATGCCGTTGGTCAGGCCAGATCTTTAGAACAGGTAAGGGAAAAGGTGGACGGCTTCAAGCAGAACTACGATGAGATCAATAAGGTCGCAGCCAATTACGAATATTTTAAGACTTCGGCATATGAGCTCATCGATCTTTTGGGGGGCAAGACTCTGCCTAGTGGCGCATTTATGCATATGCATACAGCCATGACAAAACTTAAAGGTCATTTTGCCAAACTTGCAAATGCTTCTACCCCTGCGGAAATCTATAAGGAGCTGAATTCATACAGAAATACTGCGTATAAGGAACTGAGCAAAAATCAAGATCTATACAAACTCATGAATGAATCCCAAGACGCTAAACAGTCCATAGATGATTTCATGCTCAGAATCGTAATCAATTCCCTGCCTCAGGATCAATTAGAGCAGCTTAAGGAAAAGGTAAAAGGGAAGACCTTTATCAATACCATGGCTATAGCTGATAGTCTTATTGCCAATGATCCGGAAGCACCTGAGTTTAAGGGAAACAGCAATCTGTGGGGATCTTATAATTCAGCCAACAATGGAGTGCATTCCGTATGTGTAATTATTCAGCAAACACTGCTACCTAAGGCTGAAGCTGATGAGATTTTCAATGATCTGAGTCAGCGACAGGCTGAAAATATACAGCCGACTGACACGGAATCGGTTAATGAGATTAAAAGCCTGATCATGTCTCAGGCTAAAGATATGGCAGCTAAGCTAAAATAGAGAAAGGCGGCGTTAAAGGCACCTTAGCGTTCGCCACAAACCCAAATTGACACCATAAGGTGTTTAACCAGAGGTGATAAATAGAGCTTCTCGAAAATAATTGAGAGGCTCTTTTGTTTGCCTGCTCAGCCAGTCTAGAGGGGGGTCTCCTATTAAGGCAGTAAGGCTCTTATCATCTTCATCCTCACTTATGTCCTCTGCAGGAGCCTCGTTATCAGCTGCAGATGTGGGCATGCTGATGCCAAGGGCTTTAAACAGCTCCTTTTTATAGCAGCCCACTTCAGCAAAATACCAGCCATCCTTAAAGCGGGTCACCATAAGGTTATTGATCTTTACCAGGACTTTATGATCGCCATCGTAAATTAGATTGAACCTTTGATTCGGAGGCAGGATGTAAGGCGTTATAGGCGGCAATGTGGTTTCTTACCATAATTGCCAGCGAGCAGGCGAGGACCTGAACAAAGATTTTCCCCCTTAGGGATTTCTTGTTATGACTGCGTAAAGGAAAAGCTCTATGTAAGGCTCTGCCTACCGGAGTGTCGGCAATTACCTGATCTAAGCCCCAGGCAGCACCTTCATGAAGCTTAACTATCTGTCTTGCCTGAGAGAGGAGACGCTCATTTTCCTCATCATCAATTTTCTTAAAAGTGTAGGAGGTGTTGCGACCGCTGCCCTTACGATAGACATTCACCTGCTTAAGTTCAGGGTGCTTCTCTAAAAATTCAGCACTGAAGGTAATGAGTCCTATAGACTCATCAGGAGTGCCGACCTTTTTAGAGTCAGAGCGTTTAGAGCGCTTAAGCTTGAGCTGGTTCAGGCCTGACTGGCGTAAGGCAGCGCCTCTAGAAGAAAGCTTACCGGTCTTACTCCGTCATTGCAGGAGATGATGGCGCTGTGAGGATCGCGCATCCAGCCATCCAGAAGATCCGTGCCGCCATGCGCAAGCGTCAGCACATAAGGATAAAGATTAAGCCAGGCGCTCTGACACATATCAGCTGGCATCTCTGCATTTTGAGAGATAAAAACCATGCCCTCTTCAAGAGGACAGGGTGCGACGTCAGGCTGCTCATACCTTGAGCTGAGCTCAGAATAAAAGCTCTTTTTTATGACCGTCAGCCGCACCTTAAGCATGGATTAGGCCTCAGACTTTACCCCGAGAGCTGCCTCAGCCTCCTCGCAGGAGGTGAAGATGCGCTCTCTGCCAAGCAGTGCTTCTAAGGAGAGCAGATGCTGCTTAGGATTGGCCACCAGGCAGACCTTGACGCCGCGGTTCTGCTGCAGCAGGATTTCATCTTCCAGCGCATAGATGCCTGAGAGATCGACAAAAGGCATATTGGAGATATCGATGATCAGATGCTTAGCCTGCTGATTGGAGACTGCCTTAGCCAGCATGGAGGCTGAGCCGAAGTAGAAGGCCCCCTTGATCCCGCAGACTGACAGCTCATGCTCAGGACACTGCTTGACGCAGATCTTCACGGACTTGTTGACCTCGTAAATCAGCACCAGAGAGGAGGCCAGCACGCCGACCAGCACGGCAAAGATCAGATCAAAGAAGACGGTGAGCATGAAGACCAGCACCATGATGGCCAGATCAAGGCGCGGGGCGGATTTGAGCTCACGCAGCAGACGGTAGTCAAAGATATTGATGCCGATGCTAACGAGAATGCCGGAGAGCACCGGGATCGGCACATAGGCGACCAGATCCTTGAGCGCAAACATCACCGAGATTAAGAAAAGCGAGCTGACCACGCCGGATAATCTTGAATTGCCGCCTGACTTGATATTGGTCACGGTACGCATGGTTGCACCGGCACCGACCAGACCGCAGACGAAGCCGCACAGCGCGTTGCCAAGGCCCTGCCCTATCAGCTCACGGTTTGAATTGTGCTTGGTCATGGTCTGAGCATCAGCCACCAGCGAGGTTAACAGCGAGTCAATGCTGCCTAAGGTCGCGAGGATCACCGCATAGGAGAGCACAGTACCTAAAGTGCTCAGCTCCAGCTGCGGCAGATACATGGTCGGCAGGCCTGACGGGATCTCGCCGATCATCTTGACATTAAAGCCGGCAAAATAGGAGAAGGCGGTCAGCACAATCAGCGCCAGAAGGGCCGGAGGAAAATAGCCTCTGACCTTGCGCGGCGTTAGATAGATAATGCCCAGGGCGAGGATGCCTAACAGCGCACTCTGAAAATCGATCTGCATATTGCCAAGATTCAGGATAGCATGCACCGGACTTCTCGGAGCCGGCTCACCAAAGAGCGGTCCTATCTGCAGAAGCACGATGATGAGTCCGATACCGTTCATAAAGCCTGAGATCACAGGATATGGAATAAACTGAATCAGCTTGCCGACCCTCAGCACGCCAAAGAGCATCTGAAACACGCCGGCAAAGAGGAACACCGAGGCGATCATGGACAGATTGCCGTCCAGGGCGACCACCACGCTGGCGGTAACCACGGTCATAGGACCTGTAGGTCCTGAGATCTGGGTTTTGGTACCGCCAAAGACTGCTGCAAAAAAGCTGAGGGTAATCGCGCCATACAGACCAGCTGCCGCACCCAGTCCACTGGCTATGCCAAATGCCAAACACAACGGCAGGGCTACCACACCCGCCGTCAAACCGCCTGTAATATCACCGCGAATATTCATGCCCCACTCCCTGGAAATTGCCGCGTGTAAGTCTCAGAGGACTTAAAAAAACTTTACTGCTGTGGATTGTGCCTGCACAAGTCCACTCACTATTATAAATGACAAGGCTCACTTAACCGTGAGCCTTATACTATTTTTTAACCAAAAAAAACGGAGGTATGCCCTCCGTTCTGCAGATCGCCACCTTATTTCTGAGGTACGATCTCAAGCTTGATGGTACTTCTGACATCTGGATGCAGCTGAATGGTGATCTCGTATTCACCGACCGCACGCAGCACACCTTCTGAAAGACGTACTTCACTCTTGTGGATCTCAACTCCGGCCTTGCTGACGCACTCGGCAATATCACGGGTTCCGACAGAACCGAAGAGCTTGCCTTCGTCACCAGCCAAAGCTTCGATAGTATATTTCTCAATCTTGGCAAGGGCCTCGGCACGCTGCTGTGCTTCTTTGAGTTCAGCGGCAATCTTAGCCTCCAACTCAGCACGCTGTGCTTCAAACTTTGCCAGATTTTCCTTGGTGGCCATCACGGCCTTTTTGTTTGGCAAAAGGTAGTTGCGGGCAAAACCATTTTTGACCTTGACCTTGTCACCAAGTCCACCTAAACGACCAATTTTGTCTAAGAGAATAACTTCCATTGTGAACTCCCGATTGATTAACGGCCCTGCAGATCTGTGTAAGGCAGCAGAGCTAAATAACGGGCACGTTTAATGGCATTGGACAGCTGGCGCTGATACTTTGCACTAGTGCCGGTGATACGGCTAGGAACAATCTTGCCTGATTCAGTGACATAGTTCTTTAAAAGAGCCACGTCCTTGTAATCGATCTCCTCAACGCCTTCAGAAGCGAAGCGGTTGAATTTACGACGATGAAAATAATGTGCCATTATTCTGCTCCTTCCTCTGACTCGTCCTGCTCGTCAGCCTGACGATCTTCACCTTCATAATCTTTCTGGAGACGATCTTCGTCATGGCTGTGATGATCTTCACGGACTTTAACCATTGGTGAAGGTTCAGTGACTGGACCATTAGTACGGATAATTAAATTACGGATCACCGCATCGTTGTAGCGGAAGTTGTTCTCGATAGAATCGATCACAGCCTGCTCGGCTTCAACATTCATCAGCACATAGTGTGCCTTGCGGAGTTTCTGAATTGGGTAAGCCAGCTGACGGCGGCCCCAGTTCTCCAGACGATGGACTTTGCCACCACTCTTTTCGATTTCGCCCTTATAGCGCTCAATCATGCCTGGAACCTGATCGGACTGATCCGGGTGTACCAGGAATACAATTTCGTAGTTTCGCATTTAATAATGCCCCTTACGGTAAAAATCTGTCAAATTCAGTCAATTGACAGACAAGGAAGCTAACATGAACCGGTGGCTCATGCGACTGAGTGGCCGCAATTGTACACGTCAAAAGCAGAGAATGCAAGTCATAAACCAAGATTCTTGATATGGCAGGCTCACGGCCTGCCCCTGCTTTATTCCTGCAGACTGCCAAGCTGCTTTGAGACCTCATAGAGAGCCACGCCGCAGGCAACTGAGACATTCAGCGACTCCACCCCCTGTGCCATCGGGATCTTGACAATCGAGGTGCATTTTTCGCGGGTCAGCCTGCGCATGCCGCTCTCCTCAGAGCCCAGCACCACCGCGGTAGAGCGGGTGAACTGATAAGCCCCGATCTCGCTTTGCGCCTCTCCTGCAAGCCCCACGACCTCCACCTCGTGATCTGAGAGCATGGTCAGAGTTCTTGACAGATTGGTAACTGCCACCAGCGGTACCACGGCGGCAGCGCCGGAGGCGGTTTTACGTGCAACCGGCGAGAAAGGTGCGGATTTATCCTTAGGCACAATCACGCAGCAGGCGCCAAAGGCCCAGGCCGAGCGCATGCAGGCGCCCAGATTGCGCGGATCGGTGATGCCGTCAAGCACCACATATAGTAATGGTCTGGTGGCGTTCTCCACGAGATCCTCAAGGAAATGCTCATCGCGCGGAGGCGTGGCCTGCATCTCGATCACAATGCCCTGATGCACCCCGCCCTCGGTCTTCTCATCGAGAAAATGGCGCAGCGCCTGCTGCACATGAATGCCGTTCTCAAGAAGCCTGTTCTCCAGCTCGACAATGCGTTTATCCTCACGCCCCTTGACCACCCAGGCGGCGGTAATTTTTTCAACTTCACCCTCAATGGCCGCACTCACGGAGTTGATGCCATAGACGATTTCACGATTGCTTCTTGCCTTACGATTAAGCTGCATAGTATTTCTTCTCTTAATGCTGATAGATAAGCCTTTGCGGGCTTAAAACCAGGATTTCTTTTTGACTGTTAAAGCTGAACCTGAGGCGCTCTTTATGCTCTGCCTCAGGTTCTGCTAAAAGTTACCTAACGTTTCTTACGGCTTGATTTTCTTGCCTTGCGCTTTGGGCGCTCGGCCTGCTCCTCTGCCGTAGGCTTTGCCTTGGGTGAGCCCAGCTCAAGGGCGGCACTGTGCGGCATTGCCAGAGGATTTGAATAAAAATGCGAGACCATCAGATCGCTTGAGAGATCCTCGCTGCTTCTGTGGCGTTTGACCTCATCGGCGGCACTGACCTCCTTTAGGCGTGAGATATCCGAGATGCGCTCAAACAGCGCCTCCTTATCCTGCACCTTGCCCTGTGCCTTGGCCGGATGCTTCTCAGGCTTAGGCGCCCTGACCGCAGTCTGGGCAAGCACGAGATCAATCTTGCGCTCCTCAGGCTGGATGCCCGCAATCTTGACCTTCAGCTTCATGCCAACGCCATAGACCTTGCCGCGGCCGCTGACCAGGGTCTGGGTGAACGGATCATAGTCCATATAGTCAGGGAAATTGCCCACGAAGATGAGACCATCGACCATGAAATCATCGAGGCGCACAAACAGCCCGTAGTTGGTGCAGGCGGTCACGGTACCGTCTAAGACCTCGCCGATAAAGTTCTTAAGATACTCGCAGCAGAGTGCAAAATCCACCTCATGTTCTGCCTCATCGGCCGCAATTTCCCGCTCATTGCAGCGGGCGCCCAGGATCAGAAGCTCGCTCTTTTCATAGGTATGCGCGCCGATCTTGCCCCACTCAGGCTTGTGATTCTTGCTCTCATGCTCAAGGATGGCCTTGATCACGCGATGCAGCTGCAGATCCGGATAGCGGCGGATCGGAGAGGTAAAGTGCGCATATTTCTCCAAAGACAGACCGAAATGGCCGATATTGACCGGCGAATATTCGGCCTTGGACATACTGCGCAGCAGAAGCTCGCCTAAGACCTCGCTGTCCTGCCGCTTCTGCACCTGCTCATAGAACTTGGCATAGTCATGCGGCGTCGGGGTATCACGGGTGCCGAGGCTCAGGCCGAATCTGGACAGCTGTCCTGACAGGGCGGCAAGCTTCTTTTCGGTAGGCTTGGCGTGCACTCTGAAGAGGGTCTCGTATTTATGCTCAAGCACAAAGGTGGCGGCGGCCACATTGGCTATCACCATGCACTCCTCAATGAGCTTGTGCGCATCATTGCGCACCAGAGGCTCGATGCCGCAAATCTCCAGATTCTCGTCAAATTTGAAATAGATCTCCTTGCTCTCAATGCTGATCCCGCCGCGTCTGATACGCGCCTCATTTAAAGCCTGATAGAGGCGGTTGAGCTCCTGCACATCCTGAATGCAGCCCTCATGCTCAGGGATGGTACAGCTGCCCTTGGAGATCATGGTCCAGGCCTCATCATAGGTAAGTCTGGCATGCGAATTCATCACCGCAGGATAGAACTTATAGCTGTCAAGGAGGCCTTTCTTGGTGATCACCATCTCGCACACCATGCAGAGCCTGTCGACATTCGGATTTAGAGAGCAGATCCCGTTGCTGAGCTGCTCAGGCAGCATCGGAATGACATAGTTCGGGAAATAGTAGCTGTTGCAGCGCTGCTGAGCTTCCTTGTCAAGCAGGGTACCGAGCTTAACATAGTAGGAGACATCGGCAATGGCCACATACAGCCGCCAGTTAGCGCCTTCCCTGGTGCAGTACACCGCATCATCAAAGTCGCGGGCATCGGCCCCGTCGATGGTCACAAGCGGCAGCTGCCTTAAATCGGTTCTGCCGGCAAGCTCAGCATCACTGACCTCAGACGGCACCCTTGAGAGCGACTTAAGCAGATTCTTAGGCCAGGCCGAAGGCAGATCGTGCGTGAGCACCGCGCGGATAATAATGCTGTTGAGATTGCCAAGATTCTTGACCACCTCGCGGGTTTTCACCGTGCAGCTTGAGCCCGTGCGCGAGACAATTTCGGTGATGACCACATCGCCTGCCCTGGCCACGCCGAGATCCTCTTTACTTAGGAAATTGAACTGCACGCTCTGCAGATTAGGCTCATCCGGCATCAGCGTCGCAAAGCGCTGCCTGCCGCCCACATGCGCCACCCGGCCTAGGATGCACATTCTCTTTTTGAGCAGATGACTCACATAGGCAAGAGGCTTGCCGTTGTTCTTAGGCACCATCATGACCTCCACCTCATCCTTAGGCAGAATCATCAGGCTGCTGTGCAGCAGGCACTCCTCACCCTCCGGGGTGTCCACATAGAAATAATAATGCTTCTCTCTGTCCATCAAAAGAATGGTCTGGTCGATGGCGGCACGCACCGTGGCACTGAAGGTGCGCACTTCTCCTGACGCGCCGTAGACCTGTGAGCTGCCCAGCCTCTTTAGGGCCCCGTCCTCACAGAGGACCTGCAGCTCCTTCTGATAATCTTCAAGCCTGACGGCCTTAAGACTGCCCTTAAAGCCGACACTGCCTAAAAGATTAGCGCAGATAGCCAGATTCTTTGGCTGAGAGAAATCAAGATTGTACATGGCGCTGACAAGATAAAGCGCCGTCTTAAAATCACTGCCTACCGGCCCTTTGGGGGCCTGCGGCAAGGCAAGCAGAGCCTTGATGCGCTCCTGCTTTGTGCCCATAACCATATTCTTATCCATCTTTATACATCCTCAAAGCTAATACTTAATTGTAGCTGACTTTCTACTCTAAGAAATACATCAGGATATCATTTAGCATAGTTTTACCAAGCGCGGTAAGCTCAAGCGCACTTTCATCGGCACTCAAAACTGCAAGTCCCTGCTCCTGGGCATATCTTAGCTTTGGTCTTATCAGCTCCTCGTCAAGGCCTGTGGTGTGCACAAATTCAGCTAGCGACACCCGGCCAAAGATGCGCAGGCGGTTTAACAGAAATTCAAAGGGCAGATCTTCATCCTTAACCTTAAAAAATGCTGAGCGTGCTGCCACATAGGCCGCAGGCTCCTCTGGGTTTGCCCGCCTGAGCGTCCTTCCATCTATAAAAAGCTTGGCATGTGCGCCTGCGCCGATGCCCAGATAATCGCCAAAATACCAGTAGTTAAGATTATGCCGGCACTTAAAGCTGTCCTCTCTTGCGTAGGCTGAGACCTCATAGTGCACAAAGCCTGCCTCCAGAAGACAGGCCCTGCCCTCCTGCTCAAGCTCAAAGAGCTCCTGCTCAGAGGGCAGGCGCGGGCATCTTACATAAAAAGGCGTACCTTCCTCAATGGTCAGCTCATACCAGGACAGATGGGCAGGCGCAAAGCCTAGAGCCGTGCGTAAATCGTCAAGGCCCTGTGCCACCGTCTGCTGCGGGGTCCCATGCATCAGATCAAGATTGAAATTCTCAAAGCCAGCTTCCCGTACCTGCCTGCAGGCAAGCTTTGCGGTCTCACCGTCATAGATTCTGCCTAAGGCCTTGAGACTCTGCGTACTGAAGGACTGCACGCCCAGGCTCAGGCGGTTGATGCCAAGGCGTCTGTACTCACGCAGCTGCTCTAAGCTCACCGTGCCGGGATTTGCCTCCATGGAAATCTCACAGTCATCCGCGCAGTCAGGCATAATCGCCTCAAGCAGTGTGGCAAGCTGCCCTGTGGGCAGCAGGGATGGCGTGCCGCCGCCTAAATAGACCGAGCGTAAGAGGCGACCGTTAAGATAATCGCGCTGCTGCAGATAGTCTTCAACAAGAGCCCTGACATAGCGCTCCTCGTCGGCCTGTCCTTTAGGCCGGGAGTTGAAATCACAGTAAGGGCATTTGCGCACACACCAGGGATAATGAATATAGAGTGACAGCGGCAGCGGCGTGTCCATGCTAGCTCCCGGCAAGTTCAGTCTGCAGCAGGGCATAGAGCATGGCACTGGCCCGGCCGCGGTGGGAAATGAGATTTTTCACCTCCGCAGGCAGCTGTGCGGCCGTCAGATGCCGCCCGGTCACCTCAAAGATCGGATCATAGCCAAAGCCGTTCTGACCGCGCGGGGCAAAGGCAATGCTCCCCTGCCAGCTGGCCTGGGCAATCAGAGGGACGGGATCCTCAGGTCCATGCATCAGACAGAGCGCGCACCAGAAGGCGGCCGTGCGCTCCGAGACTTTCTGATAAGGGGAAAGCAGCTCCAAAAGCTTGGAGTTATTCTCCCCGTCATGCCCATGCTCGCCGGCAAAGCGGGCTGAATAGATGCCGGGCTGTCCGCCTAAGGCGTCCACACACAGTCCTGAGTCATCGGCAAGCGCAGGCAGACCGGTCTGCTCTGAGGCAGCGCGGGCCTTGAGCAGCGCATTTTCCACAAAGCTTTTGCCCGTCTCCTCGGGGGCAATCACCCCTAAATCCTTCTGCAGCACGATCTCAAAGCCCAGGGGGGCTAAGATGGCTCTGAATTCCGCGGCCTTGCCGGCATTGCCTGAGGCCAGCACCAGCTTTTTATGCATGGTTTTCTGCATGTTTAAATCCTTACTTAATAAAGAGGCTAGAGCTGCTGCAGCGCACGTCTGCAGGCCTCGCCTATCACGCTCTCACAGGACATGTGATAGAACACAAAATTGGCTAAATCCTCGGCCTTAAACTGCTTCTGAATGGCCATGGCCAGAAACTGCGCGATATGATCAGCCCCCGAGCCGCACAGCTCGGCGCCAAGCAGCGCATGGCTTCTTGAATCGACATAAAGACAGATGATCCCTTCTTCCTCATGCCGTGCCCGGTAGGCAAAATCATCCATACGCACCTTGCCTGTCACAAACTGCTGCCCAGAGCTCTCGCTGCGCTTTAACAGCTCCTGCAGCGAGGCCCCGACCATCGCGAGCACGGGATCGGTATAGACTATATGGATGCGCACCGGCTGCGCCTGCTCAGGACGCAGCGCCGGAAAATGCGCCGCATTGTCCCCGGCAATCCGACCTTCAGCCTGCGCTAAGGTGGTGGACTGAATCTCATGCACCACATCTCCGGCGGCAAAAATATGCGGCACCGAGGTCTGCAGCGTCTTTTCGTCCACCAGAATATGCCCGGAGCGGGCCAGCTTAATGCCGATATCCTGCAGATTCATGCCCGCCACGTTCGGGAAGCGTCCTGTCGCGGCCACCACCGTGTCAGAATGGATGAAGTTCTCAAACTTGTCCTCAAGATAATAGATGGCATAGCCGTTAGAATCGGCCTCAATGGAGGTGATAAAAGAATCGAGCACCAGGCTGAAGCGCTCCTTGAGCAGCTGTTTGGCTTCCTGAAGCACATCCTCATCAGTAAGCTCCCAGAGGCGCTGCTGTCCAAACACCATCACCTCTACGCCTAAATAGGACAGAGCCTGCCCCAGCAGCAGGCCCTGCGAGCTTGAGCCGAAGACGGCAGCTGACTTAGGCAGCATATCCTGATCAAAAAACCTGTCCACGTTAAGAATACCCGGCAGGCGGGACTGCTCAAAGGTGACGCGCGGGGAGGAGCCGGTGCAGATCACAGCCGACTTGAAGATCACCACCTGATCATTGACGCTCAGCGAGTGCTGATCGATAAAGGCGGCCTTGCCCATCAGAAGCTTGTCAAGCGGGATCTTATACATAAAGGATAAGACCTCGGAGGAGGAGCGGGTGCGGGAGACTCTCAGATTCTGCAGCACCTTGGTGGTGTCATAGCTGACCTCACCTGTGGTCTCAATCCCATAGCTGTGCATGCGCTTGGCCCGGTGCATCGAGAGACCGGCCGACATCAGAATGGAGGTGGGGATCTCGGCTTTACGCTTGGCCGACAGGCCCTGCACCTCACTGACCACCAGGATGCAGTCACTGCCAGCCTTCTGAGCCTGACGAAATGCTTCAATGCCGGCGCTGCCGGCCCCGATGACCACGGTATCGCATTTAATCCGCTCTGCTAACACTTAGACAGCCTTCAGGACTTACTCGGTGCGGGATGGATAATCAGGAGACGGAGTGCGCGGACGGAAACCGCTGCCGCCACTCTTGCGCTCCTGCGCACTTCTGACGGTCAGGGTGGAAATCTTGTCCTTGTAAATGAGCTGCTGATTGCCCTTCACGTCGACAATGGCAATGGTGTACTGATCAAAGCTGTTGATGATGCCTTCAAACTTGACTCCGGTAACAAAGAAGATCGTGACCGGAACCTTATTCTCTAAAAGCCACTGTAAGGCAGCATTCTGTCCGCCATTCTGCATAAAGGCAGCCGCAAAGGATTTCTGTTTCTCCAGCGGTCTGAAATTACGCATGTTGCCCTGTGACTGATTATTAGCCATCAATTACTCCTGTCTGTCGCATGTTTTATGCATGAATAGTTCTTTCTATTTTACGCTAATCGCACCTAAGAGAAAACTTAAGCTGAGCCTATGAGTCTGACCTAGCTCACAAATTGCTGAGATTAAGCGTCAGGAAGGTCCTGAAAGTGCTGGCAGCGGCAGGCATAAAAAAAGCATCCCCACAGGATGCCTCGCTGCGTCAAGGACGCTTTAGATGGTGCCCAGAGAGGGAATCGAACCCCCGACACGGGGATTTTCAATCCCCTGCTCTACCTACTGAGCTATCTGGACAACGGTGCATATTTAAGCATTTAATCTAAAAGCTGTCAAGCATCTTTAAAAAAAAACTCCGCAGCCTTGAGCTTACGGAGTTCTGTGACGCTTCAGAGCAGCTTAAATGAAGCGGCCATGGCAGTTCTTATATTTCTTGCCGGAACCGCACGGACAAGGATCATTACGGCCGATGCGCAGATTGGCAAAGAGCTTGGCCTCCTCACGCATCTTATCCTCTTCAGCCTGCTGTCTTGCCGCTTCCTCACGCTCCTGCGCGCTGAGCTTGGCCAGACGCTCCTCCTCGGCTATCTCCTCAGGAGTCTTGACTCTGACCTGGACGCGGCAGAGCATGGAGACCACCTGGGATTTGAGATTGTCGAGCATCTTGGTGAACAGGTTGAAGGACTGAATCTTGTATTCATTCTTCGGATTCTTCTGGGCATACCCCTGCAGACCGATACCCTGACGCATATAGTCCATGGCCGCCAGATGCTCTTTCCAGAGCTGATCGATGCACTGCAGCATCACGCTCTTCTCAAGGCTCTTGCGGTTCTCAGGACCTATGATCTCGCATTTGTGATGATAATTGTCGCGGGCCAGCTTGATAATGCGCTCGACAATATCAGTCTCCACCAGCTTCTCATCTTCTGCAAGCCACTTCTGCACCGGAGCCTCCAGCATAAACTGCCCCTTAAGATAGGCCTCCAGTTCCGGCAGATGCCAGGTCTCCTGCAGAGAGTTTGGCTCCACGAATTTGGCGACCGACTCTCTTACCACATCTTCAAAGATGGTATCAATGGTCTCGCTGATATCCTCACCGTCAAGCAGGCCGTTGCGCTCCTCATAGATTACCTTGCGCTGCTCATTGGCCACATCGTCAAATTCAAGCAGATTCTTACGGATATCGAAGTTGCGGGTTTCCACCTTGCGCTGCGCTGACTCGATGGCGCGGGTGATAAATTTATGCTCTAGAGGCTGACCGTCTTCCATGCCCATCTTCTTCATAAAGTTCTTGAGCTTCTCGGAGCCAAAGAGCTTCATCAGATTGTCATCCATCGACAGATAGAAGCGGGATGAACCCGGATCGCCCTGACGTCCGGCACGGCCGCGCAGCTGATTGTCAATACGGCGTGACTCATGGCGCTCAGAGCCGATGATATGTAAACCGCCGGCCTTGATCACCGCATCATGCCGCTCCTGCCACTCCCGGGTGGCCTTGTCAACCGCACTCTGCGCAGGATTTTCACCCAGGGCCGCAAGGTCTGCCTCAAGGTTGCCGCCTAGAATAATATCGGTACCACGACCTGCCATGTTGGTGGCAATCGTCACGGTGCCCGGACGGCCGGCCTGAGCCACGATATGAGCTTCCTTTTCATGGAACTTGGCATTGAGCACCTGATGCTCAATATGCAGATCGTCAAGCATGGCCGAGAGGCGCTCGGAATTTTCAATGGAAATCGTACCCACCAGGACCGGACGGCCGAGCTTGACGGTCTCCTTGATATCCTCGATGATGGCCTTGTATTTGGAATCCTCGGTAAGATAGATAAGATCCGGCAGATCCTGTCTTATCATCGGCTTGTTGGTCGGCAGCACAATGGTCTGCAGGCCATAGATCTGCTGGAACTCATAAGCTTCGGTATCGGCAGTACCGGTCATACCGGCAAGCTTCTTATACATACGGAAGTAATTCTGGAAGGTGATGGAAGCTAAGGTCTGATTTTCAGACTTGATGGACACGCCTTCTTTAGCCTCAATGGCCTGATGCAGACCGTCTGACCATCTTCTGCCCTCCATCTTGCGTCCGGTGTGCTCATCAATGATCACCACCTCGTCATGATCGACCACATAGTCGACATCACGCTTGAACAGGGCATGGGCACGCAGCGCCGCCATCACATGATGCAGAAGCACAATATGCTCGGAGGAGAACAGCTTCTCACCCTCAGGGAGAAGTCCTGCGCTGGTCAGCATTTTCTCAATCTTGACCTGACCGCGCTCGGTCAGATAGGCCTGTCTGATCTTAGGATCAGTAGTGTAATCCCCCTCTCCGGTATACTCTTCGGTATCTTCCTTTTCCTGCCAGGTAAGATTAGGGATCAGCTTGTCCACCGCCTGATAGAGTGCCGAACCGTTTTCCGCCGCACCTGAAATGATTAAAGGCGTACGGGCCTCATCGATGAGCACCGAGTCCACCTCGTCGACCAAGGCATAGTTCAGAGGCTTCTGCACGCGCTGCTCGGCAAGATAGGCCATGTTGTCGCGCAGGTAGTCAAAGCCGAACTCATTATTGGTACCATAGGTTACATCACAGTTATAGGCCGCCCGCTTCTCTTCTGCTGACAGGCCTGGAATATTGACGCCTACGGTCATGCCCATAAATTCATAGAAAGGACGGGACCAGTTGCAGTCACGGCGGGCCAGATAATCATTGACCGTCACCACGTGCACGCCCTTGCCCGTCAGCGCATTCAGATAGCAGGGCATCAGAGCGGTCAGGGTTTTGCCTTCACCGGTCTTCATTTCCGCAATGCGATTGGCATTGAGCACGATGCCGCCCATCAGCTGCACATCAAAAGGTCTTAAGCCTAAGGTTCTCACGCAGGCTTCTCTGACAGCGGCAAAGACTTCAGGCAGAATATCCTCAAGGCTTTTGCCTGCCTGCAGCTGCTCTTTGAAACTGCTTGTCAAGCCCTTGAACTCTTCATCCTTTAAGGCCTGATATTTTGGTTCCAGTGCATTGATGGCCTTGACGATCTTAGAAAGCTTCTTGACGGTACGCTCATTGCTGCTACCGATGATTTTAGTAACGATGGTGGTAATAAACATGTTAAAACTGCTTCAGCAAAAAAAATTAAAAAACAGCTGACATTATACTCATATATAAGGTTAAAAAAAACTGCCTGTCCCAAATCCCGATTCTACCGGAGCTTTTCTGTCAGCTGCCGCACCCTACATAGGCATAAAAAAATGCTGCCCTGCCTGCTACGCAGGAGCAGCTGCTTTTTTCAGGCCGATTTTTTTTGCGCTCTGTTAAACAGTGCACGCTTGAACCGTGAGATGGTTGAGTTACATAGAGTGCGCGCTATAATGGCAGAAAGGTAAGCGCTTGTCTGCTGTCTCTAGGTATGCTAGATTTTTATTTAAGTCTTAAAGTTCAAAGGCTCAGGGCGGATTTTTTAAGCAGGTCTTGTTAAATTCAGCGGCTAAGAAAATGAGCTCCAGGCTGCAGCGCAGCACGACAGACTAAAAAGTGGAGATGTTATGTCCTTTTTATCTTTATTTATGCAGGCCACCGAGCAGGTCACCCCTTTCGGTCTGCTCACCAAGCTGTCAGGCAAACTAGCAAGTGCCCCTTTAGGCGGCATGACTCAGCTTCTGATCAGAAGCTTTATCAAGTCCTATCATATTAATCTTGAAGAATGTGCCAATCAGGACCTGAGCAGCTATAAAACCTTCAATGATTTCTTTGTCCGCAAATTAAAGCCGGATGCCCGCCCTATCGCTGAAAACTGTGCGGCCATTCTGCCCTGTGACGGCACCATCGGTCAGGTAGGCGACATCCTGCATGGCAGGCTCATTCAGGCCAAAGGTATAGATTACTCGCTAAGAGCCCTGCTCGGCGGAGATCAGAGAGACTGCGATCATTTTGAATCAGGCGGCTTCTGCACTATCTATCTCTCCCCGTCCAACTACCATCGCGTACATATGCCGCTTGAGGGTACGCTCTTAAAGACGATTCATATTCCCGGCCGGCATTTTCCGGTAGGTCCGCGCAATATTTCCAATCTGCCGAGCCTGTATACCGACAATGAGCGTCTGGTCTGCCTGTTCGGCACCGAAATCGGTCAGTTTGCGGTGGTCTTTGTGGCCGCAGCCCTGGTCGGCGGCATTCATACCTCCTGGAGCGGAACCATCGAGAACCGCAATAAGCTGAAGATTGACTACTACGATCCTGATCAGTTCCACTATCAGCGCGGCGATGAAATCGGCTATTTCAACTATGGCAGCACGGTGATCTGCCTGTGGGGTGAAAACGCTGCAGAGCTCGAGGAAGAGCTCGGGGCAGGACTTGGCGTACAGATGGGCCAGGAAATGCTGCTCTAAGGCAGAAACCTTTCACTCAAAAAATGGTGTCAGACTGAACTGACACCATTTTTTTAGGCTGCCACTTCACGGCGGCAGCCGCGCTGACACATGGCCACATAGCAAAGCAGACTGAGGTTCATCATCAGCGCATAGAGAATGGCCGGAATAGTCATGATCTCGGAGTTGAAGACAAAAGGCGAGGAGGCAATGCCGATTGCCTGTGCCGCATTCTGCATGGCCACCTCGATGACGATGGTTCTTCTCACCTTGCCTGACTGCTTAAAGAGTCTTGAGAGCAGCGAGGAAAGCACAATCGAGCACACCACCAGGGTCAGCACGCACAGCCCGAGGCGATCAAGATGCTCGGCTATATGCGCATAATGCTTGCAGAAAAAAATCGAAACCAGAATAATCAGGCTGGGAAAAGCCACCTTAGAGAGCAGCACAGAGAACTGCTGCGCAAAATGCGGCAGCAGGACCCGCGTCAGCACGCCTAGCAGCACCGGCAGCAGCATGAGCAGCACGTTCTGCACGAGAAGATTGCCCACCGGCAGATGAATGGCGGCAAAGTTGCCCAGCGTCCCGCCCTGTGAGGACAGATAGTACAGCGCCAGCTGCATCACAAGAGGAATGGTAAAAATGGTCACGATGGAGCTTACCGCCGTCATGGCCACGGACAGCGCCACATCGCCGCGGGCAAGATAGGTAAAGATATTGGAGGAACTGCCGCCCGGGCAGAGCGCAATTAAAATCAGGCCGACAAAAAACACCTCAGGCAGCCTGAAGAGTACCGCAAGGCTCAAAGCCAGGGCAGGCAGCAGGATAAGCTGACCGGTAAGACCGACCAGCATCGGCAGCGGACGCTTTACAAGCAGCCTGAAATCTTCAAGCCTGAGGGTAAGCCCTAAGGCATAGGTCAGTAAGGTGATAATCGGCAGAACAATATAGATAGGATTCATGAAAAACTTATAATCTCCAGACCAGGCAGAAACTGCAGGATTACAGCCGCGGCAGAAACTTAAATAAGAATTCTAACGATTTTTAGTCTAAAAGTCCGCATTTTTTTAGAGTCACTCTAAGTATTAGCGTGATGAGGCTCCAGGTCAGGAGCTCTTTTAACTGCGCTCTGTCAGAGCTTTGAGCGATGAAGATAAAGATCTGACCTAAACCACAGAATTAAAAAATTCTGCTCAAAGATCACTGTCTAGCTGATTTTTTTTATCAAATTCAATTATAATTAGTGTGTTTTTTGCTTGCAGTCCGCAGCTGTTGGGTATGACTTATAACTATTTGTTATACCGAATGAGTTTGCGGAATTTAGGAGAATCTCGTGGAAAAATATCAAGCTGATGTTGCTATCGTCGGTGCAGGTGGCACTGGTTTGCGCGCTGCTATTGCAGTAGCTCAGGCTAATCCAAAGCTTCGCGTCGCGCTCATTTCCAAGGTCTACCCTATGCGCAGTCATACCGTGGCTGCAGAAGGTGGTGCCGCTGGTGTCGTTCGTGATGACGACTCTTACCAGAAACATTTTGAAGATACAGTCGCCGGTGGCGACTGGCTCTGTGAACAGGACGTGGTTGAGTATTTCGTCCGTCACACAACCCCTGAGCTGTATCAGCTCGAACACTGGGGCTGCCCATGGAGCCGTAAACCGGACGGCAATGTGAACGTCCGTCGTTTCGGCGGTATGAAGGTACCACGTACCTGGTTCGCTGCCGATAAGTCCGGCTTCCATATGCTGCACACCCTTTTCCAGACTTCCGTACAGTTCCCATCCATCCATCGCTTTGATGAACACTTCGTGCTCGATCTGCTCGAAGAAGATGGCGTCTGCCGCGGCGTAGTCTGCTACGATCTGCAGAACGGCGTGTTCCGTCAGATCAATGCCAAGTGTGTCTTCATGGCCACTGGCGGTGCCGGTCGTGCCTATGCCTTCAATACTGACGGCGGCATCGTAACCGGTGACGGTATCGCTCTTGCCTACAGACATGGCGTACCGATCCGTGATATGGAATTCGTGCAGTACCACCCAACCGGCCTGTTAGGCTGCGGTCTGCTCATGACTGAAGGCTGCCGTGGTGAAGGCGGTGTGCTGTATAACAAGGATCATTACCGTTATCTGCAGGATTACGGTCTCGGCCCTGAGACTCCGGTCGGACAGCCAAAGAATAAATACATGGAATTAGGTCCGCGTGACCGTCTCTCCCAGGCTTTCTGGAATGAGTCCAAGAAGGGTCGCACCTTCAAGTATCCATTAGGCGAAGCTGTGCACCTCGATCTGACTCACTTAGGTGAGAAATATCTGCATGAGCGTCTGCCTCTGATCTGTGAACTCGCCATGACCTATTCAGGCGTTGATCCGGTCAAGGCTCCGGTCCCTGTACGTCCGGTGGTTCACTACACCATGGGCGGTATCGAGACCAACGGCCGTACCGAAACCAGAATGCCTGGTCTGTATGCCGGCGGCGAGTGCGCCTCCGTAGGTATTCACGGCGCCAACCGCTTAGGTTCCAACTCCCTGGTTGAAACCATTGTGTTCGGCAAGATGGGCGGTGATGCCATGGCCGAGAGAGCCGAGAAAGAGAAAGACTTCGATTCTCCAGAGCTTGCCCGTCAGGCAGAAGCCGCCGAGAAGCGCGCTCTGGCCCTGTTCGATGTCAAGGGTGATGAGTCCCTCTCCAAGGTCCGCGATGAAATGGGTGACTCCATGGAAGCCGGCGTCGGTATCTACCGTGAAGAAGAAGGTATGCAGAAGACCATCGATACCTTAAAGGCCTTAAAGAAGCGTTATGTCAACATTCCTCTGACCGACCGCGGCAGGATCTTCAACACTGAATGGATGAACCTGATTGAGCTTGGCTACACTCTCGATGTGGCACAGTGCATGGTGCACTCCGCTATCAACCGTAAGGAGTCCAGAGGTTCTCATCAGCGTTTAGACGGTCCTAACGGTGCCTATAAGGAACGTGATGACAAGAACTTCCTCAAGCACTCTCTGGCAATTTACAACAAGGAAACTGGTCTTCCAGACATTTCTTTAAGTGAAGTTAAGATTACCACCTTCCAGCCTGCTAAGCGCGTATACGGTGCTGAAGCTGACGCTGCTGAAGCTGCCAGAAAGGCCAAGGAGGCTAAATAATGGAACAGACTGCAAATAACAAGACCATGAAGATCACGGTGTTGCGCTATCGTCCTGAACAGGATGACAAGCCATGGGAGCAGACCTTTGATGTTCCTTATCATCATGAAACTTCTGTACTCGAAGCTTTGTTCTATATCAAGGATCACTTCGAGCCAAGTCTCTCCTTCCGCTGGTCCTGCCGTATGGCAGTGTGCGGTTCCTGCGGCATGATGGTCAACGGTGTACCGCATCTGGCCTGCAAGACCTTCCTGCGTGACTATGAAGGCAAGGACATGAAGATTGAGCCACTCGATAACTTCCCTATCGAGAGAGATCTGGTGGTTGATCTTTCTGACCTTATCGAGAAGATTGAAAGAATTAAGCCATACATCATTCCTGCTCCAAAAGACAGAAATATGCCGCTTAACAAATCTTACATTCAGACCCCTCAGCAGATGGCTGCCTATCTGCAGTTCGCCCAGTGCATCAACTGCGGCTGCTGCTATGCTGCCTGCCCGCAGTATAAGCTCAATCCGGACTACATCGGACCTGCTGCCTTAACTCTGTTGTACAGATACAATATCGACAACCGTGACGGCGGCAAGAAGCTGCGTGCACCATTCCTCAATGAAGAGAATGGTGTGTGGGGTTGTACCTTTGTAGGCTACTGCTCTGAAGTCTGTCCTAAGAAGGTTGATCCTGCCTCTGCCATTCAGTTAGGCAAGAAGATGTCCGCCACTGACTTCGTACTGAAGCTTATTAAGCCTGAGGAGTAAACAATGAGTGAAGCTAAATCTTTCCGTAAGCCGTACAAACGCCCAGTCGATAAACTGTGGTGGCTTAAAAACAAGTTCTTCACCGTCTATATGATCCGTGAAGGCACTGCTGTCACCGCTTTATTTGCTGCCCTGGAAATTATCTTAGGTATTTTCCTCTTCGGCTTATGCAATCTGGATGCAGAAACTGCTACAGCAGAAACCGCTGCTCCTTATCTGTGGTGGGTGCAGGACTTTTTAGGCAATCCGCTGGTAATTATCCTGAACTTAGTCTGCCTGGCTGCCTCGTTATTCCATGCCGTAACCTGGTTTAACCTGATGCCAAAGGCTGTACGTCTGTTCATGAACAAGAACTCAACTGAACTGCTGCCGGACTATATCGTCAAGATGGGTCTGTATGGTGCCTTAGCCGGTGCTACTGTGGTAATTCTGGTGTTCGCTGTTGCAACCATTTAAGGAGCTTAAGATGCGTCAATTTCTTCCTACTCCATCCGATGAGCCAATTTACTGGCTGATGTTTGGTGCCGGTGGCATGGTGGCCGGTATTGTGCTGCCATCCATTCTGGTCATTATGATTTTAGCCGGCTTAGGTTCACCAGATCTGGCTACCGGCCTTTTGAACTTTGAACAGGTCAAAGGACTGTTAGGCAACTGGCTGTTAGCTGCGATGCTGTTTGGTATTGTGTTCATGCTGTGCTTCTATTCTCTGCACCGTATGTATCACTCCACCCATGATCTGGGCTTCCACACCAAGCTGTTCTGGTTCATGGCCTATGGCGGTGCTGCTGCCCTGGCCTTCATTACCTTAGGTCTGCAGCTTCTGATTTACTTCAAACTGTTTTAAGTTAGAGTAAAGACTAAGACAAGCCTTCCTATTGCGGAAGGCTTTTTTTTGCCAGATAGAGAGGATGCTGGATTACGCGCTATGAAAGCAGCCTGTTCCAAGTCAGCATGCTTACTGCCTCAAGCTGCTCTTCAAGACGGAATTACTTTTTTTCAGCACTGTTTAGTTTCTGAATAATGGCATCTAAGACCGCCGACTGTCCTTCGATTTTCTGCATGAACTTGCTTACTTCTGCCTGGTCATTCTCAAACTCAGTCTGCTTTTCTTCTAGTGATTTATCCAGCTCTTCTAACGCGGCTAGAACGTTCCCATCCCTCTGATTTAGCTGAGTGCTCTTTTTGAGGAAACCCGACATATCCTGAATTGCACTGGTGAGCTTAGTCTCTAACTCCTTGCGGAACTCCTGACTTTTATAAACATATATCCCATTTTGATCGATCCTGTGGGGAGGATTATTAATCAGCGAAGCTATGCTCTGCCTAAGAAAGCCTTTTAACTTCTTTTCAACTCCTGGCTTTTCTAAGATTGGTTTATGCTC
>JAILLS010000104.1 GCA_024693025.1 Succinivibrio sp.
TATCTGATGTTTCCCTGCAGAGCCTTAAGGCTTAGACATACTTAAAGCCGATCTCGGCAATCTTGTCAGCCCAGATCTTAGGTCCGACATGATGGATTGAATTACCCTCACTGTCGACAGCTACGGTCACCGGCATGTCTACAACCTTGTACTCGCGGATAGCCTCCATGCCGAGGTCCTCAAAGGCCAGCACCTTGGCGCTCTTGATGGCCTTGGACACGAGATAGGCAGCACCGCCGACTGCCATGAGATAGGCAGCCTTGTGCTTCTTGATGGAGGCAATGGCCTCAGGGCCGCGCTCAGACTTGCCGATCATGCCGTACAGACCGCAGTCGGCCAGCATGGTCTCCACAAACTTATCCATACGGGTTGACGTGGTCGGACCGGCAGGGCCTACCACCTCGTCACGCACCGCTGGAACCGGGCCTACGTAGTAGATAAACTTCTTCTTGAAGTCCACACCCTCAGGCAGAGGCTTGCCCTGCGCAACCAGATCGGCAATGCGCTTGTGAGCAGCATCACGGCCGGTGAGAATGGTGCCGGTTAAGAGCAGAGTATCGCCCATCTTCCAGGAGGCGATCTCCTCCTTGGTGATGGTATCAAGGTTCACGCGCTTGACATTGCCGCCAGCACCGCCGATTTCAATATCCGGATAATCATCTAGGGACGGCGGATCAAAATGAGCAGGACCTGAGCCGTCGAGCTCAAAATCAATATGTCTTGTGGCCGCGCAGTTAGGGATGATGGTGGTGGCCTTGGAGACGGCATGGCATGGATAGCTCTTGACCTTCACATCCAAAACCGTGGTAATGCCGCCTAAGCCCTGGGCGCCGATACCCAGCTTGTTGATCTTCTCATAAAGCTCTACTCTGAGCTTCTCCTCGGAAGTCTTAGGACCGCGGGCAATCAGCTCCTGAATATCGATTGGATCGTTTAAGGACTCCTTGGCTAAAATTGCGGATTTTTCAGGAGTACCGCCCACGCCGATACCGATGATGCCTGGCGGGCACCAGCCGGCACCCATGTGCGGGATCTCAGATAAGACATAGTCGACGATGGAGTCGGATGGATTGAGCATCTTAAGGTGGGTCTTGTTCTCTGAGCCGCCGCCCTTAGAGGCAATGGCCACCTCCACCTTGTTGCCGTGCACCATCTCGATATGCACCACGGCAGGCGTATTATCCTTGGTGTTGACGCGGGCACCGATAGGATCGGTGAGGATGGATTTACGCAGCGGGTTGTCCTCAAAGCAGTAGGCTCTTCTGGTACCCTCATCCACCATCTCCTGTACGGTCATGTCGCCTTCAAACTGCACGTCCATACCGATCTTCACAAAACAGGTTACCGCACCGGTATCCTGGCAGAGCGGACGATGGCCGATGGCACACATCTTGGAATTGACCAGGATCTGCGCAATGGCAGCTTTTGCCGACGGATTCTGCTCAATGTCATAAGCATGTTTCATCGCCTTTAGAAAATCGCGCGGATGATAATAGGAAATAAACTGAATTGCCTCAAAGATAGAATCAATGAAGTCTTGAGTTTTAATCAAAGTTGCCATGTGTTCGCATCCTTATGCTATTTAATTACCCTGCATACGCAGGCACGAGGTAAAAATACCCATCTAAAAAATCAGTATACAACAATTTGCCCTTCTCCCTCCCCCTGACAAATGCTATATAGATCACGTAAAAAGGCATTGACTGCGGGCAAACGCAGTGCCGGATGTGAGCAGCTTTGCAATTTTTTTGCGTAAAAAAACGCAAATTCCTTGAGCTTAGAGGTATAAATCATTAAAAACTCTTGACAAAACTACAAATTTTTGTCAAAAAGAGAGGTAAGATTTTGAGGATCAGGCTTTTTTCTTATAAAAATGAGCAACGTGCCGATAGATAAAGAGAAGGACACGTCAAAGTCTGAGGCGCACACAGGGTATGTTAATACCCTGCACTGAGGCTGTGCCTTAGGAATGAGAGGCCTGAACAGATCAAGGTGGGGATTGTAAGTTGTTTATCACCATAGCCGTCATTATTATCGTGCTGGCGACATTTTTACTTATCATAGTAAACATGTTCAGCGATTATACTGCACGCCGTGAGGCGGATATGCGGCTTATCATCAACCATGCCCACAATATCATCGCTGAGACTGAGGAGCTTCTGCTCAATCAGAATCAGCTCCCCTACTCCCGCACTCTGGTTCTCGTCCTGCATCTGCGCATTATCAGAGCCTTAAAAAAGCGTCTTTTAGATCAGAAGCAGCAGGCACAGGTTAAAGAGCGCATTGCCGAAGAGCAGGGCATCATCAATGAGATCAAGGCCAAGTACAAGGACACCGTAGCCTTCAAGCCGCCGGAGAATGACACCATGGCGATGAATCAGCTGCGGGCCATCCGTCGTCTGCGCAATATTCTTAAAAGCGAACTTAAGGCCGGCATTCCGCTTAATCCCAGTGATATTCAGAAGGAAGACCGCCGCCTGTACATGCTGGTGCTCAAGGTAAATATCTCCAATCTCGTACAGCGCGTGCTTGAGATGAAGAGACTGCATCAGATCGGTACCTGCAAGCAGCTTATCGTCAAGGGGCTTGATGTGATCAATAAGGCAGGCGTCAAGGACGGCTGGCTTGCAGAGAAGGCCGACCTGTTAAATCAGCTGCAGAAGGGGCTTGATGCCGAGGCTAAAAGCACCAAAAAGAAGAAGTCCGCCCAGCCTGCGGCTAAGAGTGAAGAAGCTAAAGAGATGGATGAAATCTTTGGCGATAAGAAGAAATGGTAGTTTAAGCAAGGTGCAAGGATTTTAAAAAGCCCAGCTTGTGCTGGGCTTTACTGTCATCAGGTAGGAATTCTAAAGCAGCGCTCCTTAACCTGCCCGCACTGAGCCTGAGCACAGAGATAGGCATCGGCAAGCGTCAGCGCAAGCATCGCCTCGGCAACCGGCACTGCCCTGATCCCTACGCAGGGGTCATGCCTGCCATGCGTCTCAATCTCAACATCCTCGCCAAAGCGATTGACGGTCTGACCTGCTGTTTCAATGCTTGAGGTAGGTTTTAAGGCCAGTCTTACGATTAAATCCTGCCCGGTAGAGATGCCGCCTAAGGTGCCGCCGCTGTGGTTTGATAAAAAGCCCTTGTCATGTCTTATCTCATCGCGAGCCTCAGTGCCTAAGGCCTCGGCAAGCCTGAAGCCATCGCCGATTTCCACGCCTTTAACCGCCGGAATACTCATCATGGCCGAGGCAATCTGCGCATCAAGCCTTGCAAACACCGGATCTCCAAGGCCCACCGGAACCTGATGAGCTCTGACTTCGACCAAGGCCCCCACAGAATTGTGCTCAGTGTAGAGGCTTTTAAACAGCGCCCTGAGATCGTCAAGCCTGCTTAAATCTCCAAAGTTGAAGTCATTCTCGCGGGCATTTTCTGCTGAGAACACCTCGCCTTTAACCTTGCCAATCTGCATCACGCAGCCAGAGAAGCTGACATTGCAGAGGGTCTTTAACACCTGCTTGGCTACAGCCCCTGCCGCCACGCGCATGGCAGTCTCGCGGGCCGAGGCCCGTCCGCCGCCGCGATAGTCGCGAATGCCGTATTTATACAGATAGGTATAGTCAGCATGCCCTGGTCTGAAGAGATCCTTGATGGGACCATAGTCTTTAGAGCGCTGTGAGGTATTCTCAATCACAAGGCCGATAGGCGTGCCGGTTGTCAGGCCTTCAAAGACGCCTGAGACAATGCGCACCTGATCTGCTTCATTGCGCGGGGTGCCGTAGCGGGAGGAGCCTGGGCGACGTCTGTCAAGCTCAGGCTGAATGAGCTCTTCTGAAAGAGGGATCTGAGGCGGGCAGCCATCGATGATGGCCAGCAGCGCCTGACCATGGCTCTCGCCGCAGGTGGTCACGCAAAAGAGCTGACCTAGGGTATTAAAAGGCATGGTTAGGCATCCTCAAGCGCTGTTACAAAAATTTCATGATAGTGTTTTAGCTGCTCACAGCTGAGCACAAAGACCCCGAGACCGCCCTTTTTCAGATCCACAAAGTGGAAAGGCACCTGCGGGAAGGCCTCGATGAGATTCTCCTCGGTATTGCCAACTTCCATCACCAGAATGCCGTCCTCCTGCAGGAAATCACCGGCCTTAGCAAGAATGCGTCTGGCGCAGTCAAGCCCGTCATCCCCTGAGCCTAAGGCCTCGCTTGGCTCACAGAAATACTCAGGAGGCATGCTGTCTAAATCCTCCTTGTTGACATAAGGAGGGTTGGCCACAATCAGATCGTACTTGTCGCCAGGCGGCAGGTTGTCAAAGAGATCGCTTAGAATCGGGGTTACCACCTGCTCAAGCCCATAGGCCTCGATATTGATGCGGGCCACCTCTAAGGCCTCCTCTGACAGGTCGACTGCATCAACCTGCGCATCCCCGTCAAACTGCAGGGCCGTGGCTATGGCGATACAGCCAGAGCCGGTGCAGAGATCGAGCACCCGGTCAGGATTGCGGTCAAGATACGGGGCAAAGCCTTCCTCGATGAGCTCGGCAATCGGGGAGCGCGGCACGATGACGCGGCTGTCCACATAAAACTCATGTCCGCAGAAGAAGGCGCGATGGGTCAGATATGGCGTCGGGATCCGCTCTAAAATGCGCAGCTTGGCAATTCTGGCAATGATTCTGCGCTCTTCCTGGGTCAGACGGGAGGTTAAGGTGCTGTCATCGCAGGGCGGGGTCAGATGCATCACCGCCTGCACGATCTCCAGTGCCTCGCTCCAGTAGTTATCCGTGCCGTGCCCAAGATAGAGATCGTAGGCGGCAAAGCAGGATACAAGATAACGGACCACATCCTGCACCGTGGAGAGTTCGGAGACTATAGCCTCCTGAATTTCAGAGCCGGTCGGCGGATCATCGAGTAATTTATGAATTGCGGTAACTTCCGCATTAGAGGAGAGTTTAGCCATAATGAATGT
>JAILLS010000125.1 GCA_024693025.1 Succinivibrio sp.
TGTTACCAAGGCCGGTCAGTATGCCTACCGTGATCGTCGTCAGAAGAAGCGTCAGTTCCGTGCTCTGTGGATTGTCCGTATCAATGCGGCTGCCCGTCAGCATGATCTGAGCTACTCTCAGCTGATTTTTGGGCTGAAGAAGGCTAACATTGAAATTGATCGTAAGGTTTTATCAGATCTGGCTATCAATGACAAGCAGGCTTTCCAGGCTATCGCAGAAAAAGCCCGTCAGGCTTTATAATCTGTACTCTTAACATGCAAAACGCTGTCCTAGGACAGCGTTTTCTGTTTCTGTCTCCTCTTATTTTAACGTCTCGGAGAGAAAATCAGCGGCAAGTGTGGTGGCCTGCAGCGTATGCTGATGAAAGCCGTGATCTGATCCTTCTAACAGCCTGAGGGTGCTTGAGGCATAGCCGTAATGGTATCTCTGCGCATAGGTATAAGGCACCACGGTATCATGGGTACCCTGTATAATCAGCACCGGACCTGAATAGCGCTGTGCGGTTTCATAAATAGGCAGCGACTGCGCACTTCTGATATAGTTGATGCCCAGCCTGTAATCAGGATGATCCGGCAGCTTGAGATCCACACTCTGAGGCGGATTGATGGCATCATAGTGGTGATTGAACATCAGACCGCGCAGCGCATCATCGCGCAGGACTGCAGCCGGTGCTAATAGCACGAGCGCTGCAATCTTCTCCTGCCCAAGCTTTCCTGCGAGCATGCTTGAAACCACGCCGCCCTGCGAGTGCCCGGCAAGAGCGATCTTCGTGACCTGCGGCAGCTTGCGCACATATTCATAGACCAGGTTGGCATCCTCAATCTCGTTGACTACGGTCATGTCTTCAAATCGGCCTTCTGACTGTCCATGTCCATTAAAGTCAAAACGCAGAGAAGCTATGCCCTGCGCTTCAAGTTTGTCTGCCAGCTCTTCTAGGAGCTTCACTTCCTTGTGAGAGGTAAAGCCATGACAGAGGATGACCAGTGGATAGCTCTGCTTCTGTTCAGGCAGCTGCAGGATGGCAGAGAGTCTGCCGTGATCGCCGTCAAGCGTCAGCGCCTGTGTGGCAGCCTGGGCGCTAAAGCTCAGCAGTAAAGATAAAAGAGTCAGACACTGGAAAAATTTCTGCATATAAGTCAAAGCCTCCTAAAAAATTGTGCCGTCTCACCGTGACGTAAGCTGCTGTCAGAGTTTTAAGTATATTTATTGTGCTTGAAAACTCAGCTAGACTATTATTATAGGTTTGGATTAAGACCTGCTGGTATAAAAGATTGCTGAATATTGAATTGCGTAGCAGGATGAGACTTTACTTAGACTTTGCTTTGATATGAGTCCTGCTGAATTACAGGATGCTGATGCCTTAGGATACGGAGAAGATATGCAGGGCTATGATTTAATTGGTGATGTGCATGGCTGTGCCTCAGAGCTTGAATTACTCTTAGAGCGTTTAGGTACTGATCCTGAGCGTAAAATCATTTTTCTTGGGGATCTTATCGATCGCGGAGAGGGGCAGGTGCAGACTCTTAAAGTGGTCAGAGAGCTGATGGAGCAGGGCAGGGCACTGTGCGTGATGGGCAATCATGAGTATAACGCCATCATGCGCTCCTTAGGTCTGCGCACTAAGCATGACAAGGTCCATGAGGTATTCTTAAAGCACTATCCTATGCAGAGCAGCCGTTATGCTGAGATCATCGCCTGGATGAAAAGCCTGCCGCTCTGGCTCGATCTGCCGGAGCTTGGCGTAGTTCATGCCTGCTTTTCCCGTCCGCTGATGAGCAGGCTTACGGGGCTGCTTGATGAGCGGCATGTTGTGCTTTCTGATGAATTCTTCAGGCAGAGTGCCAAGGTTGAGCAGGGCGGAGATCTTAAGATCTATGATGCGGTCGAAACGCTGCTCAAGGGTACGGAACTGAGTCTGCCTGCAGGCTGCAGCTTTTTCGACAAGGAAGGCAATGAACGCCGTGAGATCAGAACCAAATGGTGGCTGCCTCATCCTAAGACCTATCATGAGGTCTGTCTGACCACTCCGCTTGAGCAGATCCCCAATGCTCCCATACCTCAGGAACTCTGGCAGAATGCGGTGCCTGACAAGCCGGTGGTGGTAGGTCATTATTGGCTTAAAGGCAAGGTCCTGTCGGCTCCGACCCTTCAAGAAAGTGAGCTGTCAGCAGGACAGGTGTACTGTGTGGATTTCTCCTGCGTGCAGGGCGGGGCGCTGGCCTGTCTGAGAGTTGATATTGAAAGGCAGCAGGCGATCCCCAGAAGTCTTGTGTGCGTACCTGCCAAGAGAACATAAAAAAGCCTGCCAGAAGGCAGGCTTGCGTTTAAAGCGCCGGGCTTTAGCGGCGATAGATAGGCTTTACGTTGCGCACTTCCTTGCCCATGTAGATCTGACGTGGTCTGCCGAGTCTCAGATTAGCTGAACCCTGCATTTCAATCCAGTGCGAGATCCAGCCGATGGTACGTGCCAGCGCGAAGATCACGGTGAACATCGAGGTCGGAATGCCGATGGCATTGAGAATAATGCCTGAATAGAAGTCCACGTTCGGATAGAGATTACGCTCAATAAAGTAGGAATCAGACAGGGCAATCCGCTCAAGCTCGGTGGCAACCTGCAGCGCCGGGTTGTCTGTAATATGCAGCTCGTTGAGCACCTCATGGCAGGTCTCGCGCATGACGAGAGCGCGCGGGTCAAAGGTCTTGTAGACGCGGTGACCGAAACCGAACAGTCTGAAAGGATCATTCTTATCCTTGGCTCTGGCGATATACTGCGGGATCTTGTCCAGAGAGCCGATCTCCTGCAGCATGCGCAGGCAGGCCTCATTGGCACCGCCGTGTGCCGGACCCCACAGGGAGGCGATACCAGCGGCAATACAGGCATATGGGTTGGCACCGGTGGAGCCTGCCAGCCTGACTGAAGAGGTGGAGGCATTCTGTTCGTGATCGGCATGCAGAATGAAGATGCGGTCTAAGGCCCGCTCGATCACCGGATTAACCTTGTATTCCTCGCAGGGGGTGGCAAACATCATGTGCAGGAAGTTGGCCACATAGCTTAAATCATTGCGCGGATAGATGAAGGGATGACCTATGGAGTACTTATAGGACATGGCCGCCAGGGTCGGCATCTTGGCAATCAGGCGGATCGCCGTGTTTTCACGGTGTGCCGGATCATAGATATCCAGAGTTTCATGATAGAAGGCCGACAGAGCACCGGCGACACCGCAGAGCACCGCCATCGGGTGACTGTCGCGGCGGAAGGCCTGAAAGAGCGATTCCATCTGATTGTGCACGAGCGTGTGATGCTTGACCTTGAAGGTAAAGTCAGCAAACTGCTCCTTGTTAGGCAGCTCGCCCTTGAGGAGCAGATAGCAGACCTGCAGATAGTCAGTTTTGGTCGCGAGCTGATCGATTGGGTAGCCGCGATAGAGCAGCACACCTTTTTTGCCGTCAATGAAGGTGAGGCGTGAGGTGGTCGAGGCCGTCGAGGTAAAGCCCGGATCATAGGTGAAGTAGCCCTGCTTGCCCAGCTCACGGATATCGATACACTCAGGCCCCATGGTTCCCTTTAGAATCGGAAGCTTTATCGGATCCTTGCCCGGTATGGACAGGGTGGCATATTTTTCAATAATTGGTTCTTTTTCTTCAAAAGACATAACTAAAAATCCTTGTGCGTTTTATTCATGAGCTTACTATGGAGCTAAAGCTCTAATTTTGGAAGAGTTTAGGCATTTTGCACTATAATTGACCATTTTAAAGCGGTGCAGACAGGCTGCAGATGGCACTGCGCTAGCTGCACAAAAGCCTGTATAATGAAGCCATTTTTAGACATAGCAACTGGACAGATAAAATGGAAAAGAGAATTCTCCTGACCGAGTGTGCTGACAGCACCGGTCTGATTGCCAAGGTGACCCAGACCTGCTTTGAGCATCAGCTCAATGTCGTAAGACAGGATCAGTTTGCCTCGGCAGAAGACAGCAAGTTTTTTATGCGTACCGTGCTGGAAGGCGACTTCAGCTGTCAGGACAGTGTAATCAGGAAGCTTGAGCAGATCCTGCCAGAGGGCGCCAAGGTCCGTCTCAATGATAACCGCAGACGCAGACTCTGTGTGCTGGTTACCAAGGAAGCCCACTGCCTCGGGGAACTGCTGATGAAGTGCTATTCAGGCACCCTGAATGCGGATATCGTCTGCGTGGCCGGCAACTATCCGGTGCTTTCCGAGCTTGCGCACAAGTTTGACGTGCCGTTTAAGCTCGTATCCTGTGAGGGTATTTCCCGTGAAGAGCAGGAGGAGCGCATGATGAAGGTGATTGATGAGGCCAATGCCGATTATGTCATCCTCGCCAAGTATATGCGCATTCTCTCGCATGAGATGGTCAGCCATTATCCTTTAGGCAAGCTCATCAATATTCACCATTCCTTCCTGCCGGCCTTCATGGGGGCAAGACCTTATGAGCAGGCTTTCAGGCGGGGCGTGAAGATTATCGGCGCGACCGCGCACTTTGTGACCGATAATCTGGATGAGGGACCGATTATTCAGCAGGATGTGATCAAGGTGAACCACCGTTACGACCCTGAGGCTCTGGCCAAGGCCGGACACGATGTGGAGCAGATGGTCCTGCTGCGCGCTATCACCAAGGTGCTGGATGATAAGGTCTTCATCCACGGCAACAAGACCGTGGTGTTCTAAGGCGAGAGCCGTTTAGGGCTCTCCCACTGACCCTGCTCGTTCTTTAGGTAGATAAATCTGTCATGCAGCCGGTTTTCCCGTCCCTGCCAGAACTCTACCGTATGAAAGGTGAGTCTAAAGCCGCCCCAGAAGGAAGGGAGCGGCACCTCACCATTCTTAAAGCGCTCCTTTACCTCTAAAAACTTGCTTTCAAGCACGCCGCGTGCTGAGATGAGCTTGCTCTGATGAGAAGCCCAGGCCCCGAGCTGACTGCCGCGCGGTCTCTTTCTGAAATAGGCCAGATCTTCAGCCACGGTCAGGCGTTTGGCCGTACCCAGAAACATGACCTGCCGCTCGAGGTAAAACCAGGGAAAATACATGCAGATTTTCGGATTGTGCTTGATCTGTTCTGCCTTGCGGCTGCCAAGATTGGTGTAAAACACCAGTGAGGTCGCATCATAATCTTTGAGCAGCACCATGCGTGAATAGGGCTGCTGCTGTTCATCTACGGTACTGACCACGACTCCGTTGGGATCATAGAGCGGCGCATCTATGGCGTCCTTGAGCCAGCGCTCAAACAGGGTCATCGGATCGGGAGTTAACTCTGATTCATCAAGACCGCTGAGGTTATAGCTGCGTCTTAAACTGCTCACATCTAGCATATCTGTCCTCTTGAGGCTTAAAGCCTGCTTCAGTGTGGGTTACAGTGGCAATTGTAGCGAAAAGACCGTGAAATGCAACCTGGGCTGAAGTACCGCTACGCGGAACAGGCAGGCAAAACCCAGACAGTTTTAACTTAATTTTTAAGCGGATTTTAGAACACATGAGATATAGAGCAAAGCTTTGAGTTATTGTTGATGATTTAGAGGGGCAGGAGTGCTAAAATAGCGCCGTTTTCAAATTACCTTATCTCAGGTATTTTTTCTCTAAGTAGGAATGTAAGTAGGAATCATTACAAATGGCTAATTATGGTAAAACAGCTTTAGTTATCAACTGCGGTAGCTCTTCAGTCAAGTTTGCAATCTTAAATCCAACTGACGGTCACGTGTTCTTAAATGGTTTAGCTGAGGCCTTAGGTCTGCCTTCAGCTGAAATCTCCTGGAAGTTTGCCGGCGGCGAGAAGGAAAAAGCTACGATTGCTGGTGCTGATCATTCAAAAGCCCTTGAATATCTTGTTAAGAATATTCTCTCCAAAGACCCTGAACTGCTCTCTTCCATTGTCTGCTGCGGTCACCGTATCGTGCAGGGCGGCGATATCTACAGTGAGCCTACTCTGGTCAATGATGAGGTGGAGGCCAATATCGCCAAGGTGATTCCTTTTGCTCCGCTGCACAACCCGGCTCACCTGCTCGGTATCAAGGCTGCCCGCGCCTCATTCCCAAGCATTCCGCATGTGACTGTCTTTGATACAGCCTTCCACATGACCATGCCGCCACGTGCCTATCGCTTCGCCATTCCAAAGGAATACTATACCGATCTGCATCTGCGCCGCTATGGTGCCCACGGTACCTCTCACCAGTTCCTGGCCATCGAGACTGCCAAGGCCTTAGGCAAGAAGACTGAAGAAGTCAATGTCATCACCTGCCATCTGGGCAACGGTGCTTCAGTTTCAGCCTGCAAGGGCGGCAAGTGCATGGATACCTCCATGGGCTTAACCCCGCTGGATGGTCTCGTAATGGGTACCAGATCCGGCTCTCTTGATCCTTCCGTAGTGTTCTTCCTGTGCGATCGTCTGAAGATGACTCCTGAGGAAGTCAAGGATGTGCTCAACAAGAAGTCCGGTGTGCTGGCTCTCTCCGGTATTTCCTCAGACATGCGTCCTGTCGAGCAGGAATATCATAACGGCAACGAGGACTGCAAGCTGGCCTTAGACGTCTATGCCTATCGTCTGGCTAAGTTTATCGCCTCCTATTACATTCCGCTCGGCCGTGTCGATGCCATCACCTTTGCCGGCGGTATCGGTGAGAACTCCAACCTGGTGCGCAGACTGACCTGTCAGCTGCTCAAGGAGCCATTCGGCATTGAGCTTGATGATGCTCTCAATGATAAGGCCTTAGGCTTCAAGGGCTTTGAGGGCGGCGTGATTTCAACTCCTGCCTCTAAGGTCAAGGTTTTGATGATCCCGACTAATGAAGAGCTGATGATTGCCCGTGCTGCTATGTCATTTGTCTAATTTTTAACACTGACAATTGGCAACAGGATCCCTTCGGTCTATACTACTGAAGGGATTTTTTTTGGTTTAAGATTGTGAGGAATTAAGTTATGCAGGTATTGGTGACAGGCGGTGCAGGTTTTATCGGCAGCTGTTTTGTAAGACATATGCTCAAGGCGCATCCTGACTATGATATTGTGAATCTCGATGCTCTGACCTATGCGGGCAATCTTGAAAACCTCAAGGATGTGGAGGACAATCCGCATTACCGTTTTGTCAAGGGCGATATCTGCGACAGCAAGCTCTGTCATGAGCTGATCAAAGACTGTCAGTATGTGGTGAACTTTGCCGCAGAATCTCATGTGGACCGTTCCATCCTAAATCCGCAGGCCTTTGTGGATACCAA
>JAILLS010000038.1 GCA_024693025.1 Succinivibrio sp.
CTCGTACGATTGCGGCATGTTCCGCAGCAGAGCTTCAAGCTGAGTGGTGATTGGAACATCATGAGGCTGTTTCATTTTCATGATTTCGGCAGGGAAGCGGATGACCTTCGCATTAAAGTCAATCCACTCCCACTTCATCTCTGCAATTTCACCTGCGCGCGAGAGTGTATAAAACTGACACATCATCGCCTGCCACACTGTGCCGTAGATGCGAGGCAGGCGTTCAAGCGCATAGAACAGGTCCGGCAGCTGCTCCGGAGTCATGGCGGCGAGATGCCGTTTTGGTGTTGGCGGGTAGTTTGCCTTGACATGAGTGAGGTCGTGCATGTTTTCAACGCGCCCTGTGTTCTGCACAAAAATTGCCATATCCCTGGTGTACTCACAGAGCTTTCTGCAGGTTTCGATATGACCCTCAGCCTCAAGAGGGCGCCACGCTCTGATGAGCGCCGCCGCTGTAAGATCTTTCAGCTGCAGCCTGCCGAATTTAGGAAGGATATACTTGTTGACCCGCATCCACATGTAATCAAAGGAACGTGCGGTCTGTTTCTTTTTGATGGCCCAGTCTTCAAAAGCATCCTTCACGGTGTAGGAAGTTCTGACATCTGCAGGAAGCGACTTCTGCAGCTCAACCCATTCGCTCTTCATCCTTCTGGCCTCAGCCAGAGTAACCTCAGGATAATTGCCAAGAGTTTTGGCAAGAGAGCGCTGGTCAAGTTTCAGCTTGGCAAACCAGGTGACTTTGCCTGAAGGTAAAATCCTGACGGCGAGATTTGTCTCGACAGCGCGATTGATGGTGGACTGCTCTTTCTGAGCCTGTTTGATGAGAACGTTAAGCTGCACCATTGACAACATAGAACCTCCTGTTTATGTCTCGCCGGTGAGACATAAAAAATCGGCGAGATATTGGCGAGATTTGATGAATCTGATGTTATCAAATATTAGTAGTGACAAGTGAAACAGCGATAAAGCCTGCTATAGAGAGGATTTACAAGGAATTATTGATAGTGTGTGACAGGTAGAAAAATTGGCGAATGGTGCGGGAGAAGAGACTCGAACTCTTACACACAAGGCGCCAGAACCTAAATCTGGTGCGTCTACCAATTCCGCCACTCCCGCAAGGTATTGGCTGAACGCTCTAAATGGGGTGGCTGGAGGGTTTCGAACCCACGACAACCGGAATCACAATCCGGGACTCTACCAACTGAGCTACAGCCACCATTGAGAGTATGTCAAAAACTGAGACTTTGGCGCGTCCTGAAGGAGTCGAACCTTCGACCCACAGCTTAGAAGGCTGTTGCTCTATCCAACTGAGCTAAGGACGCTCGTATAGCCATGGTCGGTGATATAGGATTTGAACCTACGACCCCCTCGTCCCGAACGAGATGCGCTACCAGGCTGCGCTAATCACCGATTCTTGACGGACGATAATGATACCCATTTTAAGGCCTAAGGTCAAATAATTTTTAAAAAATTTAAAAAAAACTGACTCAAGCTCAACTGGGATCGACCCCCAAACCATCAAGTTGACCTCTAATCTAACATACTTTAAACGTAATTTCCTAAAGAAATTACGCAAATCAAAGAGCGCGGCCAGCTTAGAATTGTGAGCTAAGTAGAATTTTTAGCCGCAGGCAGGCTTAAAAATGCTAAAATTAGACCCCCGTAAGGAGGTTTAAGTATGTTAGAAAATATGTGGACCTATGTCGACAATCTGCCGCTTCTGGAGCTTGTCGTCGCGGTAACCGTCCTTGCCATCAGCGGCGTAGTGGCAGGTTTTCTCGCCGGACTTTTAGGGGTTGGCGGCGGCATCATCTTTGTGCCCTGCTTTTATTTTATCTTTACCCTGTTCTTCAAGGTACCTGCCGAGGTGGCCATTGTGGTGGCAGCAGGAACCTCCCTGCTGTGCATGATCCCGACCTCTATTTCAGCGGCTGTGTCACAATATAAAAACGGCAATACCGACATGGAAGTCATCAGACACTGGTCAGTGGCAATGCTGGTCGGCGTGGTGGTAGGAGCCCTGATCTCCTCTCTGTATGGCGGCAAATGGCTGGCCATCATGTTTGGTACCGTCATGATTCTAAACAGCGTCAATACCCTTTTGCATGCCAAGGCCAAACCGGCCTTCTCCTCCCTGCCGGGACCTTTTGGACAGCGCATCATTGCATTCTGTATCGCCTGCTTCTCGGTCATGCTCGGCATCGGCGGCGGCACTCTGACTGTCCCGGTCTTAAATGCCTGCTCTGTTCCGCCGCACCGTTCAGTGGGCACCTCTTCGGCAGTCTCCCTGTTCGTCTGTGTTCCAGGCACCCTGGTGATGCTGCTCTCCTCGGCAACTGAGCCCTACTCTCCTGTCGGCACCTGGGGACATGTCAATTTTCTTGCCGCACTCTGCATTGTGCCGCTCTCTATTTTTGCTGCTCCCTGGGGAGTCAAAATCGGCAAAAAGATTAAGCCGGTTACCTTAAAGCGTATTTTTGCGCTAGCCTTATTCATCATCAGTTTGAGAATGTTATACAGCGGTCTTATCGACTAGCAAGGAGAAAACATGACAGCTACGCTTATCGACGGTAAAGAGATTGCCAGAAATTTACGGGCCACCCTGCACGCTGAAGTGGAGGAGTATGCCGCCAAGGGACAGCGCAGACCGGGTCTTGCCGTGATCCTGGTCGGAGATGATCCTGCCTCGCAGGTCTATGTGCGCAACAAGCACAAGGCCTGCGAAGAGGTGGGGATCACCTCCTTCTCCTGTAACCTTCCTGCCTCGACCACGCAGGAGGAGCTTGAAGAGATGGTGGAGAAATGCAACAAGGACCCTGCCATCGACGGCATTTTAGTGCAGTTTCCTCTGCCTGCGCACCTTGATGAGTCAAGAATCGTGGAGAAGATTCTGCCGACTAAGGATGTGGACGGCTTTCATCCCTATAATGTCGGACGCCTGGTGCAGCGCATCCCTTATATCTGCGCCTGCACTCCGCATGGCATCATGACTCTGCTGCATCAGACCCTGGGAGCTGATTTAAAGGGCAAAAACGCGGTCGTGGTCGGAGCCTCCAATATCGTGGGCAGACCGATGTGTCTTGAACTGCTCTATGCCGGCTGCACCACCACCGTCACGCATCGCTTTACGCCTAAAGAAGAGCTGGAGCGGCATATCAGAAGTGCCGACATTCTGGTGGTAGCCGTCGGCAAGCCGCGTTTTATCGACGGCAGTCTCATCAAGGACGGAGCCACGGTAATCGATGTGGGCATCAATCGTCTGCCTGACGGCAAGCTGTGCGGTGATGTGGATTTTGAGAAGGCCAAGGAGCATGCCGCCTTCATCACCCCGGTTCCGGGCGGAGTGGGACCCATGACCGTGGCCACCCTCATGGAAAACACGATGATAGCTTACCGCAGCCATCTTGTCTCATAGCTAAACACGCTTAAACTCTGACCTCCTTTGGCTCTGGTGAAGCGCTGAGGAGGTCAGAGAACTCTCCCTGCCATTCAGGCCGGACTGTGCACTCCCAAACCTTTATGACCTTCAGGTTTCTAAGGCAAAGCCTGCGCTCCTGCGGCATACCTTTGTGCCAGAGCTTCCGCTCAGGCACAAAAAATCCCGAAGCAGCTCTGCTTCGGGATTTTTAACTTAAAATTTCTCTTACCTTGCCTGCGTCAGATCTACAAGATCCTCAATGGCCACGGCAGGATTGACATCCTGACTGTAATCCACCTCTTTGAACTCAAAGCCAAAGAGCTGCAGGAACTGATGCTTGTAATCATCATAATCAGAAATGCTCTTAAGATTCTCGGTGGTGGTCTTTGCCCAGAGCTGCTTGCACTCATCCTGCACCGCACTCTCAAGCTCCCAGGAGTCCATACGGATACGCCCCTGCTCATCAAGCTGAACCTGCTTGCCGGACAGGGCGGTGGCAAACATTCTGTAGATATGGGCTATCACCGATTCATAGGTACCCTTCTCTCTCATCACCTTAAACACGAGAGAGATATACAGAGGCATCACCGGGATGGCAGAGGAGGCCTGCGTGACCACCGATTTGAGCACAGCCACCTTGGCATCGCCGTTGACGGCGGCAAGACGCTGAGCGTTAGCCTTGGCCGCGCGGTCCAAATCTTCTTTGGCCTTGCCTAAAGAGCCATGCCAGTAGATAGGCCAGGTAATTTCCGTACCGATATAGCTGTAGGCTACGGTTCTGCAGCCGTCAGCCAGGACGCCGGCCTTGAGCAGGGCATCAATCCACAGCTCCCAGTCCTGACCGCCCATGACCTTGACGGTATTCTCAACTTCCTCAGGAGTGGCTGGCTCAATGCTGGACTCGATGATGCAGTCCTTGTTGGTATCAATGGCGGTAGACACAAAAGGCTTGCCGATAGGCTTTAAGGAGGAGCGCACCACCTCGCCTGTGCCCGGCATCTTGCGCACCGGAGCTGCCAGAGAATAAACCACCAGATCGACCTTGCCCAGATCCTTTTTGATAAGCTCAATCACCTCTGCGCGGGTCGCATCGGAGAAGGCGTCAGCATTGACATTCTTGGCATACAGACCTTCTGCCTTGGCAAACTTGGTAAAGGCCGCGGTGTTATACCAGCCGGCGGTGCCCGGACGCTTTTCACTGCCGGCCTTTTCAAAGAACACGCCTAAAGTGGCAGCCTTGCAGCCAAAGGCAGCGCTGATGCGGGAGGCCAGACCATAGCCGGTTGAGGCGCCGATTACCAGCACGGATTTAGGGCCGTTTTCAACTCTGCCCTGTGCCTTGACATAATCAATCTGCTCTTTGACATTGGCTTCACAGCCGGTCGGATGGGTAGTAATACAGATAAAACCGCGTACTTTAGGTTCAATAACCATTTTTGCTCTCCACATAAATAAGCCAGAGGCTTAACCTTTCAATTCAATGCAGCAATTTTATCACACTCTCAGAGGCTTGAAACCTGAGCGCTCTGCAATTTCAGGTCCACTCAGGTATAATAGGCGCCTGAAAGTACAGGAGGTAGTTTTATGATGTATAAAAAAAGTGCCCAGGCGCTGCTTTTCTCCGCAGGTCTATGTCTGTGCGCCTCTGCCGCGCATGCTGTATCGGCAAGCTCAACCCCGGTGGCAGGTGCCAATCTGGGCATTGCCTATCTCACCCCGCACAGTCAGCAGGTGCAGGGCTTTAATATCGATACCTATTTTCACCCGGCATCCACCCAGAAGCTGCTCACGGCTCTTGCCGCCCTTTTGTTTCTCGGTCCTGACTACCAGATGCTGACTACCTTAGCCGTCAGGCCCAAACTTGTCGCAGACGGACAGCTCAAACTTCTGCAGGGCGGCAGACTGCCAGGCGATCTCTATGTCAACTTTGCAGGCGATCCGACCTTTACCGTGCAGAAATTCAAAAATCTCGTCCATGAGCTGAAAAAAGCCGGTGTCAATCAGATTGACGGCACCGTCTATGTGAACGTGAGCCGCTTTGCCGGTAAAAGCCGCGGTCAGGGCTGGTCCTGGGATGATCTGCCGGTCTGCTTTACCGCGCCGGCTTCAGCGGTCGTCATCAACCGCAACTGCGTGTTTGCACAGCTGCAGCCGCACGGAGCGGGACAGCTTGCCACCCCGCTTGTCAGTGACGGCAATCCCATCACGCTCGAATCAAGGGCTATCGGCGTGAAGGCCTCTGAATACGGCGGAGACTGCGAGCTTGAGGCCAACCTGTTTATGGACAATCATTATCAGATAGCAGGCTGTGTGCCGATTCAGCCTAAAAACAAACCCTGGCCGCTCTCCCTGTCTGTCTCCGATCCTGACAAATGGGGGCTTGACTGGACCAGACTGGTACTAAAATCCCAGCAGATCTCCTATGGCGGACTTGCCCTCACACATCAGCTGCAGAGCGATCTTATCGACATCTATGCCCATGCCTCCCCTAACCTGCGTGAGCTGTGCAGATATATGCTGCAGAAGTCCAACAATCTCTATGCTGACAGCATCGCCAAAAATCTGGCCTTTGAATACTTCAAGCGGCCGGCCACCTACGACAGGGTCAGCACCGCCATCCGCCGCGTGCTCAAGAAAAAAGCCCAGATCGAGCTGGGCAATGCCTATATCGTGGACGGCTCGGGGCTCTCCCCGCACAATCTGCTCACGCCCCGTGAGCTGCTAGGCGTGCTTGACTATATCAATCAGCATGATGCCGAGCTTAACTTCATCGAGCTGCTGCCGGTAGCCGATCAGAGCGGGACCATGCGCTGGCGCGGCTCAGTCAGAGAGGCGCCTCTGGCCAAGAATGTCACCGCCAAGACCGGCTCTCTGACCAATGTCTCCAACCTGGCCGGCTTTGTCACCACGCAGAGCGGAGTGCGCGTGCCCTTTGTGATCTTTGCCAATATGCTCACCCATCCTGAGCAGATCCGCGAGCAGCTCAAGTATCACCGCATCGCCAAGCCAAGCCTTAAATACGAACGCTATGTGCTCGAGCAGATCTATGCCGAGCAGGGACTGACCAGGCCCAACTAACCGCTGTTGAAAGCAGCTCATTCGCCGTCGCTGCAGGCTCTGCAGCGGCGGTGAACTGTTTTAGTCCCGCCTGAATCCCTCAGGCACCGCCTTTTTACGCGCAAAGGTTGCTGAGAGTTGCGCCCCTGCCTTAAATTAGTGCTACAATCAGAGCCGTTCAAAACCAAACTTTTTATTTTTACGGGTATTTTTATATGAAACTTTTAGAAAAATCACATAAGCTAGACCATGTCTGCTATGACATCAGAGGGAAGATTCACCAGGAAGCTCTGCGCATGGAGGAAGAAGGCCAGAGAATTTTAAAGCTTAATATCGGAAACACCGCGCCGTTTGGTTTTGAAGCGCCTGAAGAAGTTATCCGTGACGTGATCCGCAACCTGCCTTACAGTCAGGGTTACTGCGAGTCCAATGGCATCTTCTCT
>JAILLS010000066.1 GCA_024693025.1 Succinivibrio sp.
TCCTGCTGCTCAACTATTTTGCCCTGCCGGCCTATCTTTTAGCGCCTATTTCAGGCATTCTGATGTGCGGTGCGACCGCCTCCACCACGGCAGGTGCCACGGTGGCCTCGCAGACCTTTGCCGAGGTTCTGCTCTCGCAGGGCGTCCCGGCTCTTTCCTCAGGCGCCATGATTCATGCCGGCTCCACCGTGATTGATTCGCTGCCGCACGGCTCCTTCTTCCACGCTACCGCAGGCTCCGTGTTCATGAACTTCAGACAGCGCTTAGCCCTCATTCCTTATGAGGCGGCAATAGGTCTTACCAGCACCGTCATGGCAGTGGCAGTCTATCTTGTCTAAGCAAAGGACTTAGACTAAAAGAGCTCTCCTAAACCTTTAGGAGAGCTCCCGTGAAGCCTCAGGCTTTGCCTGCGCTCTTTTACGCCTGCCTGAATTTAGCGGTGATGGCTGGAGCGGCTTGGGCGGAAGCGCTCCTTGCCTGAAAAGTTTAAAGAACGTCTGTCCGAGCGGTCAAATCTGCCCTCACGCTCCTTGTGAAAACGCGGCGGCCGGCCACCCTCATGGAAGCGCTCGGATCTTGAGCCCTCAGATCTGCGCGGCGGCTCCTTGGTGTAGACTCTAAGCTCCAAAGGTCTGCCGCAGACGCGGGCTCTGGCGAGCACCTCCTGCGTATCCTTAGGCATGCCATCCGGCAGATCTACGGTTGAGAAGGTATCAAAAATGGAGATCTCACCGATATACTTGCTCTCAATATTGCCTTCATTGGCAATCGCCCCCACAATCTGACCAGGCTTGGCGCCATCGCGGTGACCGACGGCCACGCGGAAGCGCACCATCTTAAGATCCGGAAAATCATGCAGCGGCGTAGGCTCGCTGGAGACCTCGCGGCGCGGAAAATCATCATGGCTGCGCGGGGCTCTGCCTGAGGAGCGGCGTTCCTCCTTAAAGTCATTAAAGCTCTGCTGTCGTGGCTCTGGCTGTGACTCATCCAGAAGCAGCTCATCGCCGCGTTTGGCAAGCTTGGCTAAGGCGGCTGCTAAGGTCTCAGGCTCTAGGGAGTCATCGCTTAACAGTTCTGAGATCAGCTGCTCATAGGACTCAAGTCCGCCCTGAGCGATGGTATCTAAAATCTCTGACTTGAAGTTCTCAAGGCGCACCTTGTTCACATCAGCAATCGTAGGCAGCACCATCGGCTCAATCGGCTGCTTGGTGGTGCGCTCAATCATGCGCAGAGCACGGCGCTCTTTAGGCGAGACAAAGAGAATGGCCTCACCCTGTCTGCCGGCACGTCCGGTTCTGCCGATGCGGTGCACATAGGACTCGGCATCGTAGGGAATATCATAGTTGATGACATGCGTGATGCGATCCACGTCAAGACCGCGGGCGGCCACGTCGGTAGCCACAATCAGATCGAGACTGCCCTTTTTGAGCCTTTCGACGATCTTCTCGCGCTGCCGCTGCGGAATATCGCCATGCAGGGCCGCGCAGGCAAAGCCGCGGGCCATCAGCTTGTTGGAGACATCCTCGGCATCGGTCTTGGTGCGCACAAAGATGAGCACCGCATCATAGCTTTCAACCTCAAGCAGTCTTGCCATGGCATCGAGCTTATGGAAGCCTGAGGCTACCCAGTAGCGCTGATGCACGGTGGTAGCGGTAGCGGTCTTGGCTTCAATTTTAACCTCGACCGGATTGCTTAAATGCTCGCGGGCGATCTTGACGATGGCAGGCGGCATGGTGGCGGAGAAGAGCGCACTCTGCCGCTCTTCAGGAGTATTGCTTAAAATCCAGTCCACATCATCAATAAAGCCCATATGCAGCATTTCATCAGCTTCATCAATGACCAGGTACTGCACCTCGCCAAGCTGCAGCGTGCCGCGCTCGATAAGGTCGATTAAACGGCCCGGGGTGCCTACGACTACCTGAGCACCGTGCTTTAAGGCCCGGTTCTGGGTTTCATAGGAGGCCCCGCCATAGATAGGCACGACGCGGAAATCCTCAAGATACTTGGCAAACTTGGCAATCTCCTCTGAGACCTGCAGAGCAAGCTCACGGGTAGGCTCCAGGATCAGCACCTGGGTAGCCCGAGACTGCGTGTCAATCTTTGACAGCACCGGCAGCGCAAAGGCTGCGGTCTTGCCTGTACCGGTCTGAGCCTGACCGAACATGTCCTCGCCGTCTAGAATGACCGGAATGGATTTTAACTGAATAGGGGTCGGCGTTTCATAGCCGAGATCAGAGACCGCCTTGAGAATTTCAGGGGCCAGGTTTAAGGTTTCAAAGGTATCGAACTGCTCGTCCTGCTTAAGCAGCAGGCTTTCATCAGCACCTGTAGAGAGTACTACTCCCTCGTTGGATAAATCAGACATAAAAACTCCACATCACACAGGGCATACATTCGATAAAGATAGACACTGTACCCGGCAGCAGAGAACTGCCTCACGCCCTGAAAAAGACCCATGCTCAAGCTGAAAGAAGGCCTGAGCGTTTTCCCACATAGAAGAGAGCGCATTATAGCACATGTGATTAGGATCACAATTTATTTTTAGAAAAGATTTTAAGACAGGTTTTAAGGACAAAAGTCATAGGACTTTTTGCGTTTTAGGGGTGCAGACAAAATCCTGGACCGTTTTTCTATAAATAAGATACCCTGTATTGCAAAGGTCTCATAAAGACAGGATAGCAACTTTAACCTCCTTGATTGGTTCTGCATTTTTGATGCATTCCACTGCTCTTAAGGCAGCAGCCTCACTGTTCAAATCCGGACTGCCGGTTACAAAGCTTAGGCCCTGAGCTCTCGCTTCTCTTGCTTTAGCTTATGAAGATCGCCATAATCACACCCTAGACTTTTGCTAAAACTTATTAAAGCAGCCTACACCTAAAGGTCCAGACATTCTGAGTTACCGACTTACTGAGGTCACATGAGCAGCATTGTAACGATTACCGAGCTTTTAAAGCGGCAAGATCCCCAGGGCACCGAGATCATGCAGCTCGTCCTGCATATGAGCCTCCCTGCGATTCTCTCGCAGCTGACCTTTATCGCCATGCAGTATATTGATGCGGCCATGGTAGGCAGTCTGGGTGCTCAGGCCTCGGCCGCGGTTGGTCTGGTCAGCTCTGCCACCTGGCTCATCTTCGGTCTGACCATGGCAAGCACGGTAGGTTTTTCCATTCTCACCGCTCAGCATATGGGAGCTGGCAGACTGCATGCCGCCCGCTTTCTGACCCGTCAGGCTCTGATGGTGAATGTCATCATTGGTCTTGGCATCACAAGTTTCGGGCTTGCCATAAGTTCAAGCGTGCCCTTCTGGATGGGCGGCAGTGCAGAGCTGGCAGCTGATGCCGGCAGTTATTTCAAGTTTCTGATGCTGAGCATGCCTTTTTTTGTGATGCGCATTCTCTCAAGCTCGCTGGTTCAGGCCACCGGCAATATGAAGGTGCCAAGCCTTATAAGTGCCTCGACCTGTCTTCTGGATATACTCTTTAACTTTCTGTTCATCCTCCCCTCAAGAAGCTATACGGTATCAGGCTTTACCCTCTTTATTCCGGGGGCAGGTCTTGGGGTGACGGGAGCTGCCTTAGGCACAGTGGTAGCCGAGGTTATCACCAGTCTTTGCATTGTCATCTATCTTGTGAGCAGATCAGAGCTGAGGCTAACCTGTAGAGAGCCCTGGAAATTTAACCGCTCAGATCTTATCTCAGCCTTTAAGCTTGGGATCCCGGTTGGGCTTGAAAATGCCGTCATGACCGCCGCCATGGTGGCCACGACCCGCATTATTGCCCCGCTTGGCACGGTGGCGCTTGCAGCCAATATCTTTGCCATCGAGGCTGAAGGCCTATGCTATATGCCAGGCTATGGCATTGGCGCTGCCATCTCCCCTATCATCGGACAGTGTCTTGGAGCTAAGAGATTTGATCTGTTAAAGCGCTGTGCCAACTATGGGATTATGCTTGGTGCTGCGATCATGGGACTGTGCGGCATCATTATGTATTTTGCCTGCCCGCTGATTTTTATACTGTTTACCCCGGATCTGCAGGTCCGTGAGCTGGGTGTCAGCATTCTGCGTATTGAAATGCTCGCCGAGCCCATGTTCGGGGTCTCCATCGTTACCGCCGCAGTGCTGCGCGGTGCAGGTGACACGCTGATCCCCAGCAGCCTGAATGCCTTAAGTATCTGGGGCATCCGCATTTCCCTGTGTCTGCTGCTGGTGCCTCTGCTCGGGCTTACCGGCGCCTGGATTGCCATGTGTATTGAGCTCTGCTGCCGCGGCGGCCTGATGCTCATCAGGTTCAGACGCAAACCCTGGCTTAAACATGAGGCTGTTGCCTAGTTTTTAAGCTAAAAAAAATGCTCCCATCGGATAACAGGAGCATCATCTTAAACAGCCTCACAGACAGTTAGACCTGCCTGCCGGGTTAACCTTGGTTTTTAGTCCTTGAGGCATTCCGTAGCGGCCTTTTCCACAGGCAGGCAGGCTACATAGTTCTGCATAAAGCGGTTGAAACCCTCAACGCCTGCGCTCTGCGGCTCAAGTTTCTGCCCCTTGCTGCCGGCAAAGACCTTGGTGTTAAGATAATCAGGCAGGCTCTGTTTGTCAGTGTTGCCGACCAGATAGGCAGCGAGAATGGCCATACCCCATGGGCCGCCCTCACCGGCTGTCTCCATCACCCATACCGGGGTATTCAGGGCATCAGCCATGATCTGCTGACCGACCTTCGGGGTCTTAAAGAGACCGCCATGACCTAGAAGCTTGTCAATCTTAACCTGCTCTTCCTTGAGTATATCCATGCCGAGGCGAATGGCGCCTAAGGAGGTATTCAGATTTGAGCGCATGAGATTGGCGCAGTTGAACTTGGCCTCCGGGGTACGCACGAGGAGCGGACGGCCTTCAGCCATGCCGGTGATGAACTCGCCTGAATGA
>JAILLS010000072.1 GCA_024693025.1 Succinivibrio sp.
GCCTCAGGCAGAGCCTTCTGCACGCCGCAGGCTGCCGGGAAGCCAAAGCCCATGGTGCCAAGACCGCCAGAGGTCAGGAAATGACGCGGCTTTTTAAACTTGAAGTACTGAGCGGTAAACATCTGATGCTGACCTACATCGGTGGTGACATAGACATCATCCCTGTCGGCTACCACTTTTGAGATACACTCAATGGCCTGCTGCGGTCTGATGACCCCCGGGACATTGGCATAGTGCAGCTTGTGCTCTGCTCTCCAGCTCTCAATCTGCGCCCACCAGGCCTCAAGCTCAGGGTTGGCAGTCAGCTGCTGCTCTTTAAGGGAGGAGAGCACCTGACCAAGCACAGCTTTAGCGTCGCCTACAATCGGCAGATCGGCATGCACGCATTTTGAGATGGAGGCCGGATCCACATCGATATGCACGATACGGGCATTCGGACAGAACTTGGAGATATTGTTGGTCACGCGATCATCAAAACGCACGGCCACGGTGAACACGAGATCGCTGTTATGCATGGCGTTATTGGCCTCATACAGGCCATGCAGGCCCACCATGCCGAGATTCTGGCGATGATCTGACGGAAAACCGCTCACGCCCATCAGGGTTTCACACACCGGCACATTCATGCGCTCGGCAAGGGCTAAAAGCTCCTCGCAGGCATTGGCCTGAATCACGCCGCCGCCAAAGAGCAGCACCGGCTTTTTGGCCTTGGCAAGCTCTAAAGCCGCTCTTTTAACCTGCCCCTTATGGCCAAACACGGTAGGATTGTAGGAGCGCAGCTTAATCTCATGATCAGGCAGATAGTCAAAGAAATACTTGGTGTTCTGACAGTTCTTAGGAATGTCCACCACTACCGGGCCCTTACGTCCGGTATTGGCAATAAAGAAGGCCTTGCGGATATTCTCGGCGACATCCTCAGGTCTCTTGCACAGAAAGCTGTGCTTGACCACCGGTCTTGTGACACCTACGGTATCCACTTCCTGAAAGGCATCGGAGCCGATAAGATTGGTATTGACCTGACCTGTAATGAGCACTACCGGAATAGAGTCCATATAGGCAGTGGCAATGGCCGTCACCGTATTGGTCGCGCCCGGGCCTGAGGTGACCATGGCCACCCCCACTTTGCCTGTGGCTCTTGCGTACCCGTCGGCCATATGTACGGCCGCCTGCTCATGGCGCACTAAGGAGTGGTGAATCTTTTTAGAGGAGTAGAGCACATCATAGATATCTACAATGGCAGCCCCCGGATAGCCGAAGATCTCGGTGACCCCGAGATCCTCTAAAGTACGTATCGCCTGCTGTGCACCGTTTAATTGTTCCATTTTTTAACCTCAAGCATGCAAAGTAGCGATGTCGGAGACGACATCAATTCTCTGTTCATCAATCGGAGTGAGCATCACCCCGCGCTTTTTAAAGAGACCTAGCAGTTCATTGGCCGTATGCTGCGAGCGATAGTGAACTTCCATCGGCTTTAAGGGAATGACCTCAAAGAAATGCACTTCTTCCTTGCCATCAAGCAGCGCCAGCTGACTTTCAGCAGGATACTCGCCTAAGGCAGTCAGCATCAGCCCCGTAAAGGCGGTAGCCCTCGAGAAAGGTGCCCCATAGTCCACATAGTAGCCAAAGCCGATAAAGCTCTGCGCGCTGATGACCAGCTCAATGAGCTTGCCTAAAAGATAAACCGGCCAGTCGCGGTCCTGATCCTGCTCAAACTTATAGTTTGAAGGCAGCATGACACAGAGCTCCAGGCGCTGATTGAGACTTGACTCAAAGCCTTCAGGGACCGGCAGACAGCGGGCGGCAAGCCCGCAGGTGGTCAGCATATGATATGGATGCTCCTCAGTAGGCTCAAGATGCAGTACTTCAACCTTATGCAGGCTTGAGAGCTTATGGGCCTTGCCAAAATGCGTCTCAATATGGCTCATCAGCTGCTGCCGCCATTCAGGCTTAAGCCCGGCAAACTCGCTTTCAATCATCTTCTGACGGCACAGCTCGCGCATGGTCTGAATATGCGAGAAGAGCCCGTCATCGCGCCCGATCTTCACAAAGCGCGCAGCCCGCTCCAGGCGCACCAGGGCATCCGGCACCAGGCCGTCAAGATACAGCGCATAGCCTTTGTAGAAGAGCCAGTAAGGATTGTCCTTGCCCGCACTTACATAACGCTCAAGCGCCATATGCGCCTTCTGCACCAGCTCATAAGGGTCTGAGGTCTTGTGCGTGGCGTTAAGACAGGCTCTGGCATACTGCAGGGCAAGCTCCAGGGTCGGCTCGCTCTGCTCCTCGATAAGCTTTAGGATGCCATAGTAGTCATCCTGACTATCGAGCTCCTTAATCTTAGAGAGAACAGCTTCACTCATCGTCGCTTAGGCCCTCAGAGAATGATCGCCGCGGAAGATGCCGCATACGCCGGATCTTACGGTCTCCACCACGTCTACCTGCTCAGAGACAGCCTTTAAGAAGCGGTCAACCTCAGAGGAGGTGTTGACATACTGCAGGATATAGAGCTCAGGAGTCACATCCACGATTTCAGCCCGGAAAATCTCGCAGAGATCCTTAATCTCCGAGCGCACGGTATGCCCGATGCACTGCACCTTCACAAACAGGATCTCGCGCTCCACGATGCCTTCATGATCATCGGCAAGGCTTGAGACCTTGATGACGTTGACGAGCTTATGCAGCTGTTTGGTGATGCGCTCAACCGCAATATTGTCACCCTCGGTGAGAATAGTGATGCGTGAGACGGACTTGTCCTCGGTAGGAGCGGCGGTAATGTCCTCGATGTTGTAGCCGCGCTGTGAGAAAAGTCCCACCACGCGGGAGAGGGCACCGGTTTCATTTTCAAGCAGAATGGAAATAATCTGACGCATGGTTTAATCCTCGTTTAAAAACATGTCAGCCATACTGCCGCGCATCTGCTGCATCGGCAGAACCATAGCGTCGGTATTGCACTTGATATCGACTACCACAAGTTTATCCTGCATGGACAGCGCCTTTTCAATGGCCGCATCGAGCTCCTCAGGCTTGTCCACATAGATGCCTTCATGCCCGTAGGCCTTGGCTACCGCCACAAAGTCAGGATTTGACTGCATATTGGTGGAGCTGATGCGCCCGCGGTAGAAGAGCTTCTGCCACTGTCTGACCATGCCCAGGGTTTCGTTGTCGCAGATAAAGATCTTGACCGGGATATTGAACTGCAGACAGGTGGAGAGCTCCTGAATATTCATCTGGAAGGAGCCGTCGCCTGTCACAAGACACACGGTCTTGTCAGGGCAGCCCACCTTGGCGCCGATGGCTGCCGGGAAGCCGTAGCCCATGGTACCGAGACCGCCTGAGGTCAGATTGCAGTTAGGCTTGTCAAACTTGTAGAACTGCGCGACAAACATCTGATGCTGACCTACGTCAGTGGCGATGATGGCATCGCCATGAGTGGCCTTATACAGAGACTTGACAATATCCTGAGGCTGAATGACGCCAGGAGTCGTAGCGTATTTTAACGAATCAAGGCTGCGCCACTCCTCAATCTGCTCCCACCAGCTCTTAAGCCCGTCCTGATTGCAGCTAAGCTTGAGATCTGCGATGGTGTCTAAAATCTGTCCGGTCACGATGTCGGCATCGCCCACAATCGGCAGATCGGCAGTCACGGTCTTGGAGATTGAGGCAGGATCGATGTCCACATGCACAATCTTGGCGGCAGGGCAGAACTTGTCGATGGCATTGGTCACGCGATCATCAAAGCGCACGCCGATAGCGAGCACGAGATCGCTCTTGTCCATGGCCTGATTGGCCTCATACGTGCCATGCATGCCGAGCATGCCGATAAACTGCGGATCGGTTGAAGGAAATACGCCAAGTCCCATCATGGTGGCAGTCACCGGGAGCTTGAAGTCATGCGCAAGCTTGATAAGCTTGTCGCTTGCCTTGGCAATCACCGCACCGCCGCCAATCATCAGGACCGGACGCTGGGCCTCGGCAAGTAACTTGCAGGCCCGTTTAATCTGGCCGCGATGCCCGGTTCGTGTCGGATTATAGGAGCGCATATGTACGGCAGCATCCTCAGGGTATTCAAAGCGCAGAGAAGGTCTGACGCAGTCCTTTGGAATATCCACCACCACAGGACCTGGACGTCCGCTTGAGGCAAGATAGAAAGCCTGACGCACAAACTTTGGAATGTCCAAAGCGCTCTGACAGAGATAGGAGTGCTTGACAATCGGGCGGGTAATACCCACGGTGTCAACTTCCTGGAAGGCATCAGAGCCAATCAGCGGCGTGCCGACCTGACCTGTAATCACCACCATCGGGATTGAATCCATATAGGCAGTGGCAATTGCGGTCACGGTGTTGGTAGCGCCCGGGCCTGAGGTCACAAGACACACGCCGACACGGCCTGTGGCTCTTGCATACCCGTCAGCGGCGTGGCAGACGCCCTGCTCATGCCGTCCATGCACATGATGAATCTTCTCTGAATCTAAAAGTGCATCATAAATATCCAGCACAGCTCCGCCCGGGTATCCAAACAGATATTCAACTCCCAAATCCTCAAGAGTTCGCACCAGCATCTGTGCACCTGTTAATAAGGCCATATAACTACCTCAGTTACTTACTATTAAGTGTATTTTTAGTCACATTGCGAGGCCAAAAGCGCGGCACCTGCGCACAATAGGCCTCATATTCTTCTTTAAATTCCGCTCTAAGCCGTCTTTCATCCACGAACACGGCCAGAAGATAGGCTGTCACCAGCACCAGAAAAGGCACCAGCAGGCCTAAAAACGAGTTTAAGGCACAGCACACGCCTAAATAATATAAAATCAGGCCAAAGTGCATCGGGTTACGGCACACGGCATAGGGACCTGAGGTCACGAGGACCTTGGTCTCAGTCTGAAGCTTAAGTTTGCCAAGACTGCCGGCACACCCCTGCCCTTTTACCCACAGCTCTTTTATCGCAAGATAGATAAACAGCAGACCAATGGCCGATGTAAGCCCCGCAATTAAGGGCGTAAAGAACGTATCCGGCATAAAGGTGACCGGATAGTACCAGTTAAAGACTGCCATGCCTAACGGTACTCCGCCTAAGAGTACCAGACAGGCAATTATATACCACAACACATCCTTTAGGGGCATCTGCATCTTAAAGCCTTGTGTCTAAAACCGCGAGCGGATGAGCAGGACGTCTGCCTTCCATGCGCATAACCTGCGAGCGGCAGGAAAATCCGGTTACAAGACAGCGGTCAAACGGTCGCTGTGCTAAAGCCTTCTGCCAGCCGTCCCGATAGACGCGATAGGTCTCCTCGCGATACTCGGCCATATGCCCGTGCAGACCGGCCATGCCGCAGCAGGAGAGCGGCACAGGCTCAAGGGTGAGCGCAAAGGCTTTGAAAATCTCCTGCCAGAGCTTGACGCTTTCAGGCAATAAGGCCTGCTCCGTGCAGTGGGCAAAAAGATAATATGGCTCTGAGACCTTAAGGTCTGAAAGAAGCTTAAGCTTCTGCTCAACCTTGGGCTGCCTGAGAGCCTTTGCCAGAAACTCCTCAGGCAGGGCTACGAAAAACTCCCCGCGCCCTTGCCCTAAAAGCTGCACATACTCATCGCGATAGCAGATGGTAAGCGCCGGATCATAACCTACCAAAGTCATGCCGCGCTCAGCAAGGCTCTCAAGCCTGGCTGCCTGCTTTACCGCGCTTTTTATAAAGCCCTGCCGGTTGCCTCTTATCACCTGCAGCTTGCCGTTTACATAGGAGCGCAGAAGACCTACCTTAAAGCCAAGCTTGTTAAGGAGGGAGGCAAAGCTTACAAGTCCCTCGGCATCATAGGCGCTGGTGAAAGGATCGGTAATGAGCATCACCTCACGGTCACTCTTTAAAGCCTGCTCTACCGTATAGAGCTTAAAGCCCTGCTTTTTGCACAGAGAGGCTAAGGTATGCTCTGAAAAGAGCGGATGATCGATAAGACCGAACAGCTTTTCATTGACAAGCTTGCAGAGTCTGTTTTTTAAAAAGAAATTGCCAAGGCGCGGCAGCTTTGAGAGCAGCGGCACAAGCCATTCGGCATTGAGCACCAGAAGATCCATGCGCGGTCTCAGATAGCGCCCGTAATAGAGGGATAAAAAGCGGGAGTTTAAGTCTGCGGCATTGACATGGGCAGGACAGATACTCTTGCAGGATTTGCAGCTTAGGCAGGTTTTGGTAGCCTCAAGATACTCATGGTTAAAGTCATGCCTGCAGGTCAGAGTATTGTAGAGGCGGCGCATAAAATTGCACAGCGACGGCCCCTTGGTGAGCAGACTCAGCTCCTCAACCGACGGGTTGAAGCCTTCCTTGGTCATAAGCTGCAGCCAGGTGCGCATGAGCTCACTGTAGCCCTTAGGGCTTCTGACATGATCTTTGGTAAAGCGATAGCTTGGGCACATCAGATCGGATTTTTTATAGGAGAAGCACTGGCCGTTGCCGTTGCAGCTTACCGCTCCTTTAAAGTTCTCGCGCACGCTCTCTTTGATGGTGCGATCCAAATCACCGCGCATCGGGCCATCGAGGGCCACCAGGGTATCTTGGGCATTATGCAGCGGCACACAGATCTTGCCTGGATTTAGCACATTGTCCTTGTCAAAGATTTCCTTGATGCGGCGGGCGGCTGGATAGAGCGAGCCAAAGAAGGTCTCGCCAAAGCAGGCCCGATAGCCGCGGCCATGCTCACCCCACATCTGACCATGATATTTCTTGACAAGCTTGACGACCTCCTCTGAGATGGTCACAAGCTTCTGCCTGTCTTCATCGGTGGTGAGATCTAAAGCCGGTCTTACATGCATCAGACCGCAGTCGACATGACCGAACATGCCGTAAGGCACCTGCATGCTGTCAAGCAGGGCTCTGAACTCAAGAATATAGTCGGCAAGCTCACGCGGCGGCACCACGGTATCCTCGGTAAAAGGCACCAGCTTGCGTCTGCCGGCTGCCGCACCTAAGAGGCCCACGGCTTTTTTGCGCATGCCGTAGACTGCGGCAATGCCCTGCGCAGTGCTCACCCGCTGCACGCCTAAAATGCCGCCATCCTGAGTTTTAGAGCGCTCCTCGATGAGGCTAAGCAGCCTGTCGACCTGGGCTTTGACCTCAGAGCCCTGCGCTCCGTTAAACTCGACGATATTCACGCCGGCAATCTTAAAGTTAGGTACATCCCTGATATAGTCCTTGACCGAAAACCACACCGAATCCTGTTGCGCAAGACCTAAAACCTTGCTGTCCACCGTCTCAACCGAGAAGACCCCGGCATCAATGAGCTCAACGGCATGGCGCAGCGCACTGTCAAAATCTGCATATTTAACCACTAAAAGTTCACGGGCCTGCGGGATCTCGGTTAAGTCAAGCACCGCTTCGGCAATCACGCCTAAGGTGCCTTCAGAGCCGCAGATGAGTCTTGCCAGATTCAAAGTATCAGTCTTGGCATCATAGGCATGCGCAAGGTCATAGCCTGTCATAAAGCGGTTTAATTTCGGGAAATGCTCCTCTACCTCGGAGGCTTTCTCCTTGAGAAGCTCATAGCACTGCCGATAGATGTCACCTAAAAGCCCCGGCTTTTTCAGGGCCGTCTTAAGCACTGTCCCAGAGATGGAGGAGAACTCCTCCACCGTACCGTCAAGCAGCGCTACCTTGACAGCCTTGACGTGAGATGAGGTCCTGCCGTATTTCAAAGAGCCCTGACCGGCTGCGTCGTTACTGATCATGCCGCCGATGGTGGCACGGTTTGAGGTTGACAGCTCCGGCGAGAAGAACAGACCATAGGGCTTTAGATACTCATTGAGCTCATCCTTGATGACGCCTGCCTGCACTCTGACTTCATGCTGCTGCTGATCAAAATTTAAAATACCCTTAAGATAGCGGGAATTATCGATAATAATGCCGGCATTTAAGGACTGTCCGTTGGTGCCGGTGCCGCCGCCTCTTGCGGTGATGACAAGGGAGCGGTATTCAGCTGTGGCTCTTAGCTTTAAAAGAATCTCCAGATCCTCAAGCTTTTTAGGAAAGACCACCACCTCCGGCATTTTCTGATAGACCGAGTTATCGGTGGCACAGAGCAGACGGGATGCGTAGCTGGCGTCTAAATCGCCGCTAAACCCCTCTTTTTTTAATGCCCGCAGAAATTTGAAGTATAAAGGCTCAGCCTTAGGTAGATGTTGAATGCTTGGGATCATTGCTCTTGCGGCTCAAAGCTGTAGTTTAAGCCCACCTCCACAGTAGGGATTAAAGGTTTGCTGGTCTGCCCGATGTGAGCAGGCACAAAAATAGTGCCCTATTGTAAAATAGAGAAAGCCTATTGCCAACAGCCAATCTTAATGCACCATAAACAGCAAAAGCCTTACTACACGAGGACTTAGACTAACGGAAACTAGGGAAATTTAAGATAAGTGCTGTGAGAGAGTGTGGGACATTAATAACATCAGACTTGCGTGGTAGCTATGAGTGGAATTGAACCACTGACCTCAGCATTATGAGTGCCGCGCTCTAACCAACTGAGCTACATAGCCACTCAAGAGATTGGCTGGGGCACAAGGGATCGAACCTTGGAAATGGCGGAATCAGAATCCGCTGCCTTACCACTTGGCTATGCCCCAACTCTGTTATTGACATCCTTGTGGCAGGGGTAACAGGATTCGGACCTGTGCATGACGGGATCAAAACCCGTTGCCTTACCACTTGGCTATACCCCTATCTCACTTGGTAGGAGTCACGGTTTTAACTATACGCTAAACCGCATTTTAAATCAACCTTGCCAACTCTCACTGAGTTTCAAAGGTCGGTCAAAACAGCGCTTATTATAGGGGGAGCGGATTTTTTGTCAACTAAAATTTTGTGCTCCTGGCTAAAAAAATCGAGCTTAAAAGACTAACTTTCTAATAAAACAGTAAATTTATGTTAATATTTAGTTAGAAGTTTTTTTTGAGATGAGAGCATGTCTACCTTTCCTATCACATCAAGTAAAGTAGCGATCTGCTATGATTTTGACCGCACCCTAACGCCGCTTGAGATGCAGGCGCAGGGTTTTATTCAGAGTCTCGGCCTTGAAGTACGACACTTCTGGCAGGAATCTGATGCCTTGGCTAAACAGGCGGAGATGGATAATAATCTTGCCTATATGTATCTGATGATAAAGCATCACCCCAAAGGTGGACTTAGGCGCGAGGAGCTTGAGCAGTTTGGCCAGAGCATCCGCCTCTTTAGCGGCCTTGACACCTGGTTTGAGCGGCTTAACCGCTATGCTCAGAGTCTGCACCTTGAACTTGAGCACTATGTGATCTCCTCTGGCATCAAGGAGATGATCGAGTCAACCTCGATAGCCTCACAGTTTAAGAGAATCTATGCCAATTCCTTTTACTATAACGAGCAGGGACTGGCGGTCTGGCCTGCCCAGATCATCAACTTTACCAACAAGACCCAGTTTCTGTTCAGGATCTCCAAGGGGGCTTTAGATCTTAATGATGATGCGGTCAATGCCAAACTTGATACCTATCGCATCCCCTTCTCGCAGATTATCTATATCGGTGACAGTCAGACTGATGTACCCTGCATGAAACTCTTAAAGGATTATCAGGGCTATTCGGTCGGAGTTTACGAACCCAAGCACCTGGCAACCTCTAAGGTAAAGCAGCTTTTAGCTGAAGGACGCATCAGCTTCTATGCTGAGGCTGACTATCAGGAAGAGTCGGCCTTAGAGCAGATCGTAAAAGGCATCATCACCAAGATTAAGGCTAATCAGGAGTTAAACACCATAGCCGAGCACTGCTTCAGAGAAATTGCAGAGTGCTA
>JAILLS010000098.1 GCA_024693025.1 Succinivibrio sp.
ATTGATGATGAGGAAAATGAGCGTCTCCTCTCTCAGGCAAGACAGATAGTTAAGCTTCATGGAGGAGCTGCCTGGGTCTTAGATCAGGTAATTGCCGGCACTTCGGTAGGCAGAGCCTTACATAAAGCTTTTCCTTCACGCAGTCATGACAAAAAACTCCTGTCTTAAGCTTACTTCCTGACGCACAATCGGGATAATGCCATGTACAATTATGAGGAGTTTGCTGAGTGTACCAGACTGCCGTTTCAGAGGCCTTTAAGCTCTACTCAGATAAATCGGCTGTGCTGTTCGATTACCGAGGAGCAGATTGAAAAGTTCTTCGTATACATGGACGAGGAGTTCAGGCTGGAGCATGCTGAAAAAGAGCAGTTCTCTCCTACCTTCCTGGCGCTTGACTCAACTTCACTCTCAACCTATGCAAGACCTCTGTCTGCAGCAGATTATGGTCACAACAAAGATGGAGATGCACTGCCTCAGGTAAATCTCCTGTTCTTAACCGGGCAGTCTACCGGTCTGCCTCTATACTACCGTACCTATGACGGTGCTGTGCCTGACATTTCGACCTTACGCAAGGTAATTGCCTCAAGAGAGAGACTCAAGCTTAATAACAGCGTGGTATTTGTCTCAGATAAAGGCTATATGTCTGCGCAGAATATCAACGACTGCCTGAGAAACAATATTCACTTTATCTTTAACTGTAAGCTCAACGGCCATGACAAGACCTTTGTGCAGGACTTAGTCGACGAACATCTAAACGATCTGGTTAACACCACCAGCAAAGTCCGCTCTATTAAACAGTAGGTGGTCAGTGATGAAGTCAAGTGGCAATACGATGCCTTCCCGGTGCAGGGCAAAAAGGCCTCCTATAAGGATGCTGCCAGACTATTTGTGCACATCTACTATGATGATGACCTTAAAAAGCAGGCCTGCGCTATTCTCACTGACAATCTCTGCTCGGTTAAGGAGAGACATAACCATCGGGAGCAGCTGACGCCTGTTGAAATGCAGTTTGTCAGAGACTTCATGGATGACGGTACAGCCACCATCAATATGACCAGGCAGCATGAACGGCTTAAATCTGCCGGTATACGTGTGCTCATCTCTGATTCTGTCAAATGTCCTCTGCAGGCTCATCAGGCCTATGATGACAGAAACATGGTCGAATATGCTTTCAACACTCTCAAATCAAGACTCAAATGCAATCGCATACGCTGTCATAACAAGAAATCTCTAAGAGGGAAAATCTTTGTTCAGGTCCTCGCCTGCTCGCTGGCAATTATGGTAAGAAACCACATTGCCGCATATAACGCCTCACATCCTGCCCCGAATCAAAGGTTCAATCTAATCTACGATAGCGATCATAAAGTCCTGGCCAAGCTCAATAACCTTATGGTGACCCGCTTTAAGGATGGCTGGTATTTTGCTGAGGTGGTCGGTTATAAAAAGGAGCTGTTTAAAGCCCTTGGCGTCAGCATGCCTACGGCTGCAGCTGATAACGAGGATCCTGCAGAGGACAGCAGTGAGGATGAAGATGATAAGGGTCTGACCTCTTTACTTAGAGAAACGCTCTAGTCAGGCTTGTCAGGCAAACAAAAGAGCCTCTCAACTTTTTTTGAGAAGCTCTATTTATCACCTCTGGTTAAACACATTATGGTATCAATTTGGATGATCAATAACGTGGTGTATCTTAATTATAGCTTCAGGCTTTTAATTTAGACCTCAAACGCCTTGACTGAGCTGGATTTCCTCTACTTTGCAACTAGATCATCCACCTTAGCGTCGCTCAGAGACGCTTTGAAAAGAGTCAGAAGCTTGTAGTCCTCAGAGCTCTGGTCAAGTTCTGCCGCCATGCTGTCTAAATGATCTAGAAGCTGCTGCTTCATCTGAGGATCATTGAGGGCCTTCAGACAATCCAGGTAATTAGCCATATTGTTAGTTCCTACAGCCTGATATGCACAATAATGATTGTACACTCTGAGCAGACTAAGATTTTCTTTATTAAAATCAGAGCTCTTATTATTACTCTCTAAAGCACTTTTGGTATATGTAGTAATAAATTCAAGATCAAGCTCCTCTCTGACCACTAACTTGCCATGTCGTTTTTCAAATAATTCTTCGATCATATCTTTAAAATTACTGTTATGTTGAGGAATTATATTTGGATTATATTTAAATTCTGCAGTGAAAGCTCTGCTTATCTCCCTGGATTTTTCCTTATTGCCTAAGGTTAGCTGTTTGGCATTCGCATCCCTTTCTTGGTCGTTTTCATTGCGCACTCTCTCAAGTTCAGCTAACTCTTCACCGTCTAATTGGTTACGCCGAACCTCAGGCTGAATCTGCTTAATCGAAATCTTGTTAATATCAATCTTCTTAATATCAATCTGCTTATTCTGAATATGCTTATTCTGAATATGCTTATTCTTAACCTGCTGGTGATGAGCAGGCAGCTGCTGCGGCTTCTTACCCTTGCCTAGCTTACTGCTTAAGGCCAGCATGGCTATGCCGGCGGTGCCTACGCCTCCTGCTATCAGCCCTGCGTTAAGAGTACCTCCCACCAGAGCTACTCCGCCTGCGCATACGCTTGCCACGGTGGTGCCGACTACGGCGGCAAAACCGCAGGTGGCAACAGCCACTGCCACACCGGCGGCGATACCGGCAACCAGCAGCAGACTGCCTAGAATCTTCAGGGTCCAGTTTTTGCTGGCCTGTTTGGCTTCTGCACTCTTAGGCTGTACCTCAACTTTGTTTTCAATATCTGCCAACAAGCGGTTGGCCATATTGCTATGAATGCCTTGAAGCGTCTCTTTGACAGATTCCTTTAAAGCTACCTTATTTGCTCCATCATTGTTATAAAGATGAAGATCACTTTGATAATTATTAACTTCTGACATAGAATTTCTCCTCTATTCATCAATCTTCTGCTTTACACAGCTCCAGCATGGTGTCCAGCTGGTCTAGCGTCTCTCTGTTATCTTCATCATAGGGATCACCTATTTCCTTGCCTACCTCAAGCACTTCCTTGGCCTTCTCCTTGTCCCCAAGTGACAGATAGCAGTATCCCATGCATACATACGGCATGATATTCGTGCCTCCCGTAACCAGAGTCAGCATTTTGTAACATTCGATAGCTTCAGAATAGTACTCGAGATTTTCACAGCACAGGGCCAGGCCTGCCCAGTATTTTGCCGTGCTTTGATCATAAAGACACAGCGTGGTAAAAAGCTCCTTAGCGCCCTCGTAATCCTCATTCTCAAGCTTCTGCTTGCCTTCCTGATAGTTCTTCTCAAGATCTAAAGGATCAATCCCACAGATATCCTTGAGCATCTGGCCCTGTGCAAGCTTCTGCTCGATCTCCTCCCAGCTCAGATCTGCAGGAGCGGAGTTAAAAATATTCTTTAAGTTATCAACTGAGACTCTGGCAAGTTCAGCCAGGGCCTCACGTTTTTCACTGTCTGTAAGCTCTGATTCGCTCATAGGTACACCTTGATAATGGTTTGGTTAAACTTTCGCCCGACATAAACTATCTGAGCTACTGAAAAGCAGTATACTCTTTTTTTATTAGTAGGCAAATTATTTCTTGAACAAAGATCACATTTTATATTTTTGCAAGAAACTGAGCTGATTATAGCATGTGAAAAAATCTCGGCAGCACCTGAGAAAGTCTTGGTGCAGATGCTCTTGCTGCATATAAAAGTCTGCAAAGGGCTAGGCATTGAGACTGACTAAGACCGGCAAGGACGACAATCCATATTTCTATGTGATTGAAGACTACAGAACTCCCGATGGTATTAAGAAAACCAGAACCGTTGAATATTCAGTAGTGTTTAGTTCTTTATCGATTTCTTCTCTCTCTAAACTTATTATGGATGATTTTTCTTGCGATTTTTTTACAGTCTATAAAGTGTGTAATAAATTTCATGCACAAGATCTTATAACTCATTGATTTTGCATCATGATTAGCTCTTTAACAATTTGACTTATTTCTCTCTTTGATTATTCAAGCAAAATTTTTGTCACCTGAGTGTCAGGAGCCTTGGTTCTGGTGCGGAAATGTTGGATTGAATGGCATCTTCATTAATAAAGATTTGATAATATTAGAAATATTTCAAAATCTCTCTTGAAGTAGTGAGACCCTTATGTTAAAATATAAATAACAAAAACAAACAATTAACAAAAAGATCTCACATGTCAACAATTCTATCAGTTCAACCATCAAAGTCAAGTTCCATTCCTGCTTCCCTCCAGGAAATTTTCAGTTGTGAATTCCTCGACCGTATCGCTAAACAGACCAGAGCTTTAAAGCGTGACCGCAAGTTTAACTTTAATGCCTTTGTTAAGGCGACCATGGCCATGTTTAACTGCTCTCCTAAAGAGCAGAATGTTACGATAGCTGCCGCCAAAAGAAGTTATGACTCACGGGTACTTCAATCTAATGTTATTAAGCCTAAGCCATTCTACAATCAGCTTGATAAACCTGAGGTTCAGTCCAGCCTTGAAGAGCTGCTGTCCGTGGTTCTTGCCTTTGCTCTCAAAGTCTCAGGTCAGAGTGCCTATAAGCAGATGGGCAGGATTAAGCGGCTACTCACAAAGCATAAGTTTGATGACATCATTATGGTGGATGGTTGTGAAGTAGTTCTCGATGATGACGCCTATGCTAATTTCAAGACTCTGGGCTTTAACTGTAGCGGCAAAGGACGCAAACACAAGAATGGTGACAAGCCTGCTCCTGCTTTAAAGCTTCATGTCGCTTACAGTCTGAAGTATCAGACCTTTGTGTACATTGATGTCACAGGAGTGTGTGAGAATGAACGTGCTCATGTGCCTTATCAGAGCTTTCACAATACCCTGTTCATCATGGATAGAGGATATGTCTCTGATGAGCTTGAAGAAGAGATCGCGGCAAGTGGCAACTACTTCCTCATTCGTGGTAAGAAGTCCACCGCCGGTAGAATCATCTGCCTGTCTGACACCTATGGCCATGTAATCCAGCACAAATACGCAGGTATGGCGGTCAAAGAAGTTGAACTGCCGGAGTTTGATGCAGAAGTTCGGTTTGGCAAAGACCATACCATCAGGATCGTCAAGTGCCAGATAAGAGATCCTAAATCAGGAGGTATGGTGATCTCCTACTTTAGAACCAATGTACCCAGAGAAAACCTCGGGTTAAAGCAGTGCGGCTATCTGTATCGTCTGAGATGGAGTATTGAACTCATGAACAAAGTATGCAAGAGCTACAACGGTATGAGCACAGTGAACTCATCCAAGCCTCACATCATTATCGAATTTCTGCTCCTGAGCCTGCTTTCAACCTTGTTTAAGACCATCATGGCACATCTTACTCAGGCAAAGTTCAAACTTGAGTATATATCGATGCTGAAGGTTCACGAACTGTCAGTCCAGTTCGAGAGACTGCTCACCTCCTTAATTCTGGGAAGCAAGAGAAGAATAAGTCAAATTGTTAAAGAGCTGCTAGCCTACATGGCTGAACACTGTTTGCGTTCAAAGCCATCAAGGACCAACCGTAAACTGGTGAAGGATTTTCCTCGTCAGGTGGAAAAAATCCTGAGGCTGAAAAATCCTTGGCAAATCAAAATGGCTTAAAGACCTGTGTATGTTAAAGAGAGATTACTCTTTTCCTTTCTAAATCAATCACCGCCGTAGCATACTTATGCCCTTTCTGAATGCAGAATTCCTCTATGGCAAGTATAGAGGCATCATCAAGAGAGAAATACACGGTACGCAAAGATACCTCCTGTTAATTGTCTTGCAGGCAGCAAAGCCTATGCCTATCCTCCTGGCTGTATCATTTATTGAGACTGCCTGCTTCAGGTCTTCTATGACTGTGTCTTCAACTTGTCTTCTAACTATAAAAGAGCCAGAGACAAACGGGATCTCATAGTTTAAATGCCGGCTGCAGGAGTTACAGCGGATGACTCTATAGGTAATCTCAGGCACCACATAAAAGCCTTTGAGCTTATCATCTCAAACCTGTCTTTTTGGGGACTCATGAACCACCACATCGCTGCTATGACAGTGAGGGCAGGAAGGAGTAGCTAAAGTTTCAGGAGCTATGCAGATTTCCTTATCCTGCTTAGTAAAGAAAATATTTATGACTTTAAAGTAAGGATAGAAGTTTTCGGACAAGAATTCAGCTATCATACTCATGGTCGTTTTCCTTTTTGTTTTTTTTGCAATTACAATCTTAAGGTAAAACGACCAATTTTTTTAAGCTAAACAAGATAAAATTCACTTCCTCATTTTTAGTGACAACAGAAAACCGGAAGAGCCTTTGTTATAGTCGACCACTTCATCAAAATACTAGCCACCCTTAAAACAGATTCTCTGAAGGACCATAATTTGCAAGCATTAAAAAACCTCACTCTTGCAAGTGAGGTTTCAGGGAAATCCCAACCCCAGGTTAGCAGGAGGTTGGGGTCAGGATTTATAGGATTAGCCGAGCAGAGACAGAGCCACCTGCGGACGGCTGTTAGCCTGAGTGAGCATTG
>JAILLS010000105.1 GCA_024693025.1 Succinivibrio sp.
GGTTCTGCCGCTTAGATAATCGCCTAAGACCCGTTTGTAGATAACCTTCCAGTCATAGACCGCGGCGGTAAGAAAGCGCGGCGAATAATGCTCATAGACAGTGTCATGTCCGATAGATAAAAGTCCGCGCGACTCAGCCTCCCTTATCACATAGGGATGATCCTCATGATAGGTGATAAGGTCAGCTCCGGCTTCCTGCAAAAGGGCCACGCTCCTGCGCTCCTCCTGCTCATTATCCCAGCTGCCCGTATAGCGCAAAAGGATGCGGGCCTTGGGGTTTGCATGCCTTGCGCCTAAGGCATAGGCATTGATGCCGCGCAGCGTCTGGGCATTGGGCATGGCCGCGACATAGCCCAGGATCCCTGACTTACTTTCCCTGCCGGCGATGATACCGGCAAGATATCGTACCTGATAGAGGCGGGCAAAATAAGTGGTGTAGTTATCGGCACGGTGCGAGCCTGAGATTGAAAAGAAGGCCACCTTGGGGTGTCGTCTTACTGACTCTGCGGCACAATCGCCATAGCCAAAGCTCGTGAGAAACACCACCGTGCAGCCCTGCTTTATCAGAGAGTCAATGGCAGAGGAGAGACTCTCCTCATCCTCGGCCACGTTTTCTCTGACCAGGAGTTCTGAATCGTGAGCCCTGCAGGCCTCCAAAAGTCCCGTGTAATGACTTTCATTCCAGCCGTGATCCTGACTTGCTCCTATCATCACGCAGCCGACCTTGGCGTTATGACTCTGCACAGGCAGCTGAAAGCTCTGAATGACGATAATCAGGGTGACAATGACAATGAGCGCTAAAATAAGCGGCAGATTATGTTCAAGCAAGGACTTAGTCCTCAATCTTTACTCCTCCGACATACCAGTCAAAGCCCTGCCACATCTCATCATCGGTCATCGCCTCACCGGCTTCTACCCTGATCTGCCCCGTATTGTCCATAATCGGTCCGTAGAACACGTCAAAGTCAAAGCCCTGCAGGCGGTCGCTGGCCTCAGCCACCAGCTCTCTTGATCTTGCGTCAATCACCTCGTTAAAAGGCGAGAGCGTCACAATGCCCTGCACCATGTCAAGCCAGTCCTGACTGCCATGGAATTTACCCTGCAGGCAGCTTAACAGCTGCTTGTAGTAGTAAAGCTCCCAGCGGAACACACAGGCGAGCAGATAGGTCTTAGGAAAGAGTGCGGCATTATCCCGGTTGCAGCCAATCGACCACACCCCGCGCTCCTCGGCAATCTTATACGGCTCATTGGAGTTGGAGTGCACGGTGATGACATCGATAGGATACTTGTCAAGAAGATAGTTGGTCGCCTCTCCGGCTTTCTTGTCATCAATCCAGGAGCCAAAATAGCGCACATGCACGGTCGCATCAGATCTGACGCTGTGTACGCCCAAAGCAAAGGCATTGATGCCGCGAATCACCTCAGGAATCGGATAGGAGGCCACAAAGCCGATGTGCCCGGTCTTACTCTGCCGTCCGGCCACAATGCCAGAGAGATAGCGGGCCTGATAGACTCTGCCAAAAAAGGTGGAGAGATTGTGCAGCGGCTTGATGCCGGATAACTGAAAGAAGGTAATCTCAGGGTAATCAGCGGCCACGTTCTCCATCACATCGCTGTAGTCGACCGAGGCGCCTATCACAATCTGACAGCCATCCTGCTCTACAAGCTGCTCGACAATCTCGGCACAGTCAGCTGCGTTCACATACTCCTTGTAGACCATCTCAAGGTTCAGGTTTTTCTTAATGCTCTCAAGCGCATCAAAGTGGGCCTGATAGAAGTTCTGATCATGAAAGTTGCCGCTGCCCATGACTCCCACCTTGGTCACGGTGGAGGTTGCCACCGGTGCCTCCTGACGGCTGTTGAACAGAAAAATTACCGCCAGTGCGGTAAACAGAATGAGAAACGCGATAGTCAGAATCTTGCGCATAAGTCCCCCTTACTGGGTCTACAGATCTTCTCTATGAGTCCTTTTTATAGCTGATATGAGCGCAGATGTGCTCAATACTGATGCCCTCAGCATGCGGCAGCGTATCCCAGGCCCGCATAATGCGCCCGAGCACCGAGTCAATATGCTGAGCTTCAAGCTCAGGCAGCAGGACAAAAAACTCATTGGATTTATTCTGCATAATAATATCGCTGCGCCTTAAGGTTTTCTGCAGACATTCAGAAAATTGCTGTGCCGCAATTTTTACGGCCAGATCATCTTCGCCGCACACCACAAACAGAAACTTGCTGGCACTGCCGCCATAACGCTGCGAGAAGCGTTTGACAAAACGGTAGATGGAGGAGAACTGATCAAGGCCTAAAAGCAGCGCCCCGTCCTTGTCGCTGCGCTCCTCGACAATCTGGGTGATGCGCTCAAGCTCAAGCTTTAAATTCTCCTCAGGCGGGAGGGTGGTGTCAACCTCCTTGGCATGGAGCACATAACCGCGCTTGCCCTTGTGCTTGGCCTGATATAAAGAGCTGTCCACCAGAGGAAACAGCTTGCCGTAATCCCGCCCGTAATCAGGCACCATGACCGCGCCGATGGAAATGCCTAAAGGCAGATCGTGCTCCGAGCCTAACAGTCTGTCAATCTCCAGCGTATACTGCTCATTAAGCCTTGAGCAGAGGGCCGCAAGTCCCGTCTCATCGCATAAATTGCAGCAGAAGGCGGTAAACTCATCGCCGCCGATGCGCACCACCACATCGCCCTTGCGGGTATTGCGTCTGACCACATCGGCAAAGGTTTTAAGCACCTTATCGCCCATCTCATGCCCATAGAGGTCATTGACGAGCTTGAAATTGTCAAGGTCGAGGATCATCAGAGTGCCGTCGCGGCTCTCACAGAGCTCCTCAATACGCTTGGTTCCCGCTACCCGGCTCCAGAAGCCGGTCAGATTGTCCACCGTGGCCTCATCCTTCAAGGACTCGATGACCTTGGCGTTCATGATGATGTTATAGATGCGGCGGATGAGGATATCCTTGTTAAAAGGCTTATGGATAAAATCAGAGGCGCCGATCTCAAGTCCGCGATGCTCAACCTCGGTATCTTCAGCTCCGGTCAGGAAGATGACCGGGGTTCTCTCGCGCCCGGCCTCCTCTTCAAACCTGCGCAGCGCCTGATAGGTCTCAAAACCGTCCATCTCAGGCATCATGATATCAAGCAGAATCAGATCCGGGGTGTTGCGGGCCATGAACTTGAGCAGATCTTTGCCTGAGCGCAGCCTGCTCACGCGCATCCCTTCCTCAGTCAGAATGGTTTTGGCGTTGGCAAGACTCACCATCTCATCATCGACCACTACAATCCAGCAGTTCATGCAACTCCCTAATTCTTAAAAGATGCCTGCCGTCAGGCACTCAAGCTTAAAGCAGGCCTTTTAATTCCCTGATCTCTTTACTGCTTATTAGGCAAAAAAATCACCACATGCACTAATCTTGTCACACGGTCAAGCATCATGCAATACACAAGCATCAAATTTACAAGGAATGACAAGTTTTAGAGGCAAAAAAAGGTCAAAAGTAAACACAGCAGGAGCTCATCGGTATAAAAACTATATTTTAAAATGAATTTCAGGTCTTAAGCCATCCATTAAGTAAAGACTTAATGCCGCTGCGCTTTAGAAGGATTGATAATACAGCACTTTTAAAGCGCAGTTTAGCTAACCCTAAGACCTGAACGCACAGGCCTGCTGGGTGTTTATCTTTGCCAAGGCTAAGCGTAGACTTAAACCTCCCGCCGGTTTGAAAAGACTTGGGTTTAAGTTTATAATTCTCCTCAAATTTAAGATTTATAAGCAAAAATAAACGCTAAAACTAGTTGGACAGTAGCCTAGGACAAAAGCCTGTGCTAAAGCTCCTGCTCTTAAAAGACGCAGAGTCTCAGTCACAATCTGTAGAAGCTAAGCCTTGAGTCTTTTAAAAGTACGAGTGCTGCCTGCATTGCCTGCAGAGCTCAGGTGCTGCCTGTCAGACTGTTCTTTTAGCTTTAGTAATATTTAGATTAAACAAGACATCTTTATGATCCGTAAAGCCCTAGAAAAATTTATCAATCATCCTCTGGTTGAGAAGAGCATCATGCTCCTGATTCTCACCAATGTTCTGCTTTTAGTGCTCTCGACCGTACAGGAGATTGAGGTCATCACCGCTGATTTCTACCGGCCGTTTGACTTTGTCTGCACCATCATCTTCACCATCGAGTTTGCCATCAGACTTCTAGTGTGCCGCTCTTTTAAACAGCTCTTTTCCTTTTACATGATAATCGACTTTATGGCCATCGCCCCGTTCTATATGGGCTCTATGTTCACCGACAGTGCCATCTATCTTAGAATTCTGCGTTTTTCAAGGCTGCTGAGACTTGCCAAGCTTGCCCGCTACTCAAAGGCCTTAAAGAACATTGAGCGGGCTCTGCGGCACAGAAAAGAGGAGCTTTTTATCACCTTCTCGGTGTTTGGCGTCTGCGTGATTATCTCCGGCATCTTGATGTATGTCTTTGAGCATGCCGCCCAGCCAGACGTATTCTCCTCGGTACCGCGCAGCTGCTACTTTGCCATTGTGACCTTTACGACCGTAGGCTATGGCGATTTCTCGCCGGTCACCGAGGAAGGCAGGATTATAACCTCCGTGATGGCCATTGTGGGGGTGTGCATCCATGGTCTGCTCGTCGGCGTAATCGGTTCTGCCATGAACGCGGCGCTGCGCCTTGACAGGCTTGAGCCTGATGAAGACCAGGAGCTGCAGGAGCTTGAGGCTTTAGAAGACAAACGCAAAAAATAAGCATGCAGTCTGAAGCTTAAAGCTCTCAGGCATCACGCAGAGCCTGAGAGCACCAAAGAGAGACGAGGTCGCACGAGGTCTCAGATAAGCACACCCACGGGCCTTGCCACCGCCCCTTTTTTAAAGCTCAGGCTTAAGGCTTAAAAATAACCTTTACCTTGGCGCCTGGAGTCTGCCTTCAAGCTCCGCTATTTTCTCAAGGCTTACTTCAAGCTGCTCTCTTAGAAGCTTTACCTCGGCTAAAACTTCAGCCCGCTCTGCCATAGCATCTGACAAGTCAGCCCCGCTTGCCTTGTCTGCCCTAAGCCCCTCTTCCCTAGCCGCCTTATCCTGAGCCTTCAGCTTTTTATCCTCAGCCTCGCTGTCTTCAATCGAGCTCATGGCACTGACAATGATACCCACAAAGAGATTGAGCATCACAAAGGTATTTAAAAGGATGAAGATAATAAAATAGATATAGGCATACTCAAACTGAGCGGTCACAGGCCTTGCTATCCCCATCGACCAGCTCTCAAGCGTCATAATCTGAAAGAGCGTATAGGAGGAGGCACCTATCGTGCCGAAAAATTCCGGGAACTTCTCGCCAAAGAAATTGGTGCCGATGACTGCAAAGAGATAGAAGTTTATCATCACAAGCACAGTCAGCCAGCCGATGCCGGGGATTGACTGCAGAAGGCCAACCACAATGCGCTTTAAAGGTCTGATGGAGGAGACCAGCCTTAGCACCCTTAAAATTCTCAGACCTCTGAGAATACTTAAGGATGAGCCTGCCGGCACAAAGGAGATCGCCACGATGATAAAGTCAAAGACATTCCAGCCGCTCTTCCAGAACCTAAAGCCTAAGGCCACATGCTTTAAGCTAAGCTCCAGTACATAGATGCCAAGAGCCAGACTGTCAAAGCAGTCAAGCGCAGAGCGCAGCGAGGGTGAGATGGTTTTGGAGGTCTCAATACCCAGGGAGATGGCATTAAGAAAAATGATGACTAAAATTATCAGCTGCGCTTTGGTGCTTAAAATAAAGCTGCAGCTTTTAGCAAGTGACATGGGTTCATCCTAATTGTGACGGTAAAAATAACACTAACAGCGCTCTGCTCAAAAAATTATGCAGTTTAAAGCAGCAGAGACCTCGGTCTGAAACCTTTTCATAAAGCCTAAAATCCTGACCTCGGCCTGTGTTTTAAGCTACAGTACCTCAAGCAGGCTTTGCAGGTACGCAATTCTCCGTACGGTATAGTCAAGATGCGTACTATGAAAATTGAGCTTATCGATGGTGCCGCCGGTCAGAGTGCCTTGAAGCTCGGCATCGGCATCCCTCATTTTAAGCCAGGCCCGCTGTCCTGCCTTTAAAAGCTCCTTCTGCTCAGGGCTCAGTACGGCCATAACTTCCTTGTAGGTCTTATTTAGAAGTTTATCCTGAAGCTGCAGCTCTTTATCCATGCACTCAAGCATGCTCATGGTCACGCCTTCTGAGCGGTCAAGGCATTTGCCATACTCAAGGGTATAGCCATCCACATTAAAGTGCTCCTCAGCTCTTGCCTCCACAAAACTCACCTGACCTAAGCTAAGGGTTAAGGCCAGGAGGCCTGCAAATTTAATCTTCTTTAGCATCATCTTTCTCTCTTTTTCAAAAAGCATCCTGCTAATTTTAAGACTAAAGCTCAGGTCTTGCTTAAAACCTGTCTAAAATTCCTCTGAATACCTAACTTACCTCCATCTTTTACACGCTTTGGCGTTTTCCGCGCTCAATTTTGTGATCTGCTCTGAACTGTAGGTTTTGAGATCTAATGAAATATCAGTTTTTGCAGTATATTTTTTAGGTAACTAAAATGTGCCTAAAAGAGACAGCCCATGGCTAAAATAAACGCAGCAAGCCAAGATGAGACTTTAAACTCAGATCCGCAGCAGAGCTCAGCAGATCCTCTTACCCTGAAGAAAGCCCCCTTCTTTAAGTCCTTATTCACCTTAAAATTCCGCAATATGTCCATCGTGCAGCGTATGGCAATGGGCTTTGGCATCACGCTGCTCATCTTTATTGTCGCCGTGTTCTCGGTGATGAATAATCTTGCCTCCACTGCGCAGAATCAGGGACAGATTTTAAAGACCGTCGAGAGTATCTATACCTCGGTGCAGGAGTGTACCGACAGAGTGATGGTCTCACAGCGTCTTTTAAACACCCTGCAGCTTAAGGGCGATGAGGCTTCCATAAAGGCCCTGCAGGACTTTAAGGTTGAGGAGTTTGAGACCCTCTGCACCGCACTTGAAGATGCCATTGAGAGGCTGCCAAATCCCAAGCTTAAGCAGAATTTTCAGGAAGTGGCCATGCCTGCCCTCAAGGCAAAGCTTACGCATTACACCTTCCTGATAAACCGGGTCAAGTCTGAACCTCTAAGCCCGCAGATACTCTCAGCCCTGGTCTTTGAGTCAACCTATGAGGATGCCTTCCCGATTATCAGAAATCTGCAGAATCTGCAGAACAATATCGTCAAAATTGGCATCATCGACAATAACGAAGGCGCTCAGGCCGTCAAGAACATCAAGTATGAGCTTACCGCGGCCATCATTCTCTCTGCCCTCTCGGTGCTTTTGGTGCTCTTTTTACTGAGTAAATCCGTAAAGTATGAGATTAACAAGGTCTGGACCTCCATCCATCATCTGGCCTCAGGAGATCTGAGCCGCTCAAGCCGTGAGCATCGGCTCAATGAATTTGGCCATATTGAAACCATGCTTGACGATCTTGCCGGCAAGATGAACCGCACCTTCCAGCAGATCCGCACCGACTCAAGCAGTCTGCAGGATATCGTCAACTCCAATGTCGAGACCATCGATCGCACCACCAAGTCAGTGAGCATGCAGCGCAGCAAGGCGCAGGATGTGGCGCTGGCCACGACCACCATGGAGTCCTCCATCGACAAGGTCACGGAGTTTGCCAAATCTACCTTGGATGAGGTGAAAAACGCCGAGACGGCCTCCGATACCTGCAGGCGCACCATGCAGGATAATATCACCACCACCCATGAGCTCTCCGACAGGCTGCGCAATACCTCCATTGCCGTACAGAGCATCAATCAGATGGGCGATAAGATTAAGGAGATCGTCGATACCATCGCCGCCATTGCCGATCAGACCAATCTTCTGGCCTTAAACGCCACCATTGAGGCGGCCCGCTCGGGCAGCTACGGCAAAGGCTTTGCCGTGGTCGCCGATGAGATTCGCGACCTTGCCTTTAAGACCGCCAAATCAACCGATCAGGTGGCCACCACCATCTCGCAACTGAGCAAGGCCGTAGACAAGACCGTGGCCGTGATGGCCTCCTGCGAGAGCGAGATGAAAAACTCCATGCAGCAAAGCTCGCGGGCCAATTCTGCCATCGAGGAGATTATGGGCATTATCGCCACCATCAGCGATATGTCAGAGCAGATTGTAACCTCCTGTCAGATGCAGTCAGAGCAGGCGGCCGAGGTCAACAATTCTCTTGCCAATATCAATACCATCAATGAAGATAACTATATCCAGGTCAGCGAAATCGGCTCGCAGCTGCACCGCATCCATGAGCTTGCCTTAGCTGAAGAGAAGATTCTTGAGACCTTCAAGCTGCAGAGCAGCTCAAATCTTCCTGACCAAAACTCAGAAAAGGCATCTGACAGCGCCTCTGAGGAGGTTCAGGAGTCTGAGCAGGATGCTTAAGGCCTAAGGCTCATGCTTGATAAAATCAGTTTTCAGCTTCCCGATAACCTGCCTCTCCTCCTGAGTGCAGGTCTTGGTCTTATTTTTCTGCTCCTAACTCTTTATCTTAGCGTAAGACAGGCTTCCTTAAAGGCAAGACTCCATGCCTCAGAGAGGCTTAGTCTTGAGCGGCAGAATCTTTTACAGCAGCTTAAACTTGAAGTTCAGCGCTTAAGAGAGCGGGAGCTTAAATTCAGCCGTGCCAATGCCGCCCTCTTTGAGCGCCGTGAAGTACTCGAGCAGAAAAGCGCTGAGCTTAACGCCGAGAAAGAGCGCCTGCTTGAGAGCCTCACTGCCCTGCGTGAGGAGAATACCAGGCTTAAAGAGCGCAACGCAGATTTCAGAAGCAAGATTGATGCTTTAGATCAGCTGCGCGATGAAGATCATGAGCGCTTCAGGATCTCCTCTCAGGAGCTTGAAAGCCGCCTTGTAAGCCTTGGCGAGCGCATGTTAAAGGAGAGGGGTGAGGCCTTAACCAAGCTCTCCTCCTCACAGTTTCAGGAGGCAGTCCGTCCGCTTAAAGCTGAGCTTGAAGTCTTCCGCGGTTTTCTGCACAAATCAGAGCAGCAGAGTGCGCAGCAGGCAGGTGCCCTGCAGCAGGAGCTTAATAATTTGCAGAAGGCGCAGTTAAAGCTGTCAGCTCAGGCAGACAGTCTAAGTCAGGCCCTGCAGTCAGGCGGCAAGAGTCAGGGCATGTGGGGCGAGC
>JAILLS010000001.1 GCA_024693025.1 Succinivibrio sp.
TACAGACCGGCGTCAATGACCTGCTGCAGCAGATCGTCTGTTACTTCAGTGCTTTTAAATTTGCGGCAGGCGCGGCGCGTTACTAAACATTCGAGAACAGGATGCATAATGTTTCCTTGGGTTAAGGTTTTATAGAAGAAAGTTTGGCTTATTTTACAACAGGCACCTATAAATTTTGCAAAGTTCGTTTAAAACTTGAGGCCTGCGGCTAGACAGCTTGAATGTGGCATGCTAAAACTAGTTCCGTTTAGTGATGAGGTCTTTTAGTAGGAGACCTTGAGTTAAAGTAAACATATTGAGGAGTTAATATGGGATTTTTCTCATTCATTAAGGATGTCGGTGACAAGATTTTTGGCAAGGCCTCTGCAGCTGAGGCAAATGCCGAGGACATCAAGAAGGATCTGGATAATTTAGGTCTTGATACCAAAGATTTAGAGGTCAAGCTTGAGGGTGACAAGGTGGTGCTTTCAGGTACCGCTAAGGATCAGGAAACTCTAGAGAAGGCCGTGCTTGAAGTCGGCAACAAGATGGGCGTAGCCGGTGTGACCACCGACGCGGTTAAGGTTGCTAATGCCGGTGCCGAGTCAAAATTCTATACCGTCAAAAAAGGCGATACCCTCTCTGCTATTTCCAAGGCCTGCTATGGCGATGCCAACAAATATATGGTGATCTTTGAAGCCAACAAGCCAATGCTGACTCATCCGGATAAGATTTATCCAGGTCAGCAGCTGCGTATTCCGCCTCTCAAATAGGCATGCTGTTAAGCAGGGATGCTTTGTAGCTAGGTCAGCCTGAGCATCCTCAGAAGAGTCTTTAAGCTGAAACTTAAAGACTCTTTTTGTATCTGCTGTACTCTTGGACTTACCTATAATCTTAGTATTTATCAGATATTTGCTACGCTAAAGCGTAAGCAAGGCGGCTTTCATCCTATCTGCAGGCAGGTTGGGTACGACGCGAATTTATAATCTGGTCTTGATGTCTCACTAGAAGTTATTTGTATTTGGAGATAATCAAAAAATGATAATTTTTAAATTTAATTATCAATTTTGTGGTATTTTATGCAAATATAGTTGATAAAATCCCATTATACAAAGCAATATCCGAACTCAAAGTAAGGTGTGTCTATGTTATTAGAATTTGCATGCTCAAACCACAAGTCAATTCGCAAAGAGATCTTATTCTCAACCTTAGCTAGCAAGGACACCACATACGCAGATAGAACGTATGCAATAGCAGGTAATAAGGTACTTAAGAGTGCGGTAATTTATGGGGCAAATGGTTCTGGTAAAAGCAATTTTGTCGATGCTATTGCTTTTGTTAAAAATCTGGTTTTAAACAGTATCCGACATGGGCCTGGTCAAGGGATCGCGCAACACCCACATAAACTTGAAGGCTTTATAAAGGAAAGCTCATACAGAATTCAATTTGTAACTAACAATGTGCGTTATGTATTCGGTTTTTCACTTAAGAACATGTTGGTTTCTAATGAATATCTTTATTATTTTCCAAACAATCGTCAAACAAAAATATTTGAGCGCTCTGAAGAAAAGGTGTCGGTTGGAAGTAAGTTCAAGGGAAAATTTTTAGCTTGTAAGGATGTTTTAAAACCAAATCGGCTGTTTTTATCCTGTGCGGCAAATTTCAGTTCTGTAGCAGAAGTTGAGGCTACTTATGCTTTTTTTAACAATGAACTAATTATCTATGGGTTAGGCAGTCAAGATAACTGGATGAATTATTCTGTTTATATGATGAATAGCCATCCTCAACTGAAAGCTGCCGTATTAGCTTTTTTAAATGATCTTGATACCGGAATTAAGGATATTAATGTATCGATTAAAAAAAAGAAGCTTGAGGCAGGAGAATTACCTCCTTTTTTATCGGATGAATTTAAAAATGTTTTGCTAAAAAATAATGTAGATACCATTAGTGCGAAAGTCAGATACGAGCAGTTTGAGACAGATTTGCTGCAGGAAGAATCAGCTGGTATTAAGAAGCTGTTTGCAATTTTGTGTCCTTTTATTGATATTATTGTTAATGGCAAGGTACTTATTTGTGATGAGTTAGAATCAGGTCTGCATGAAGCTATCATGTATGGCTTGTTAAAGCTTTTTATCAATACGCCTTCTGATAAGTTTGCCCAACTGATTCTTACAAGCCATGAAACAGGATTACTCAATCTCGAATTGTTCAGGCGCGATCAGATTTGGTTTACGGAGTTAACTAAGGAAGATAGAGCTACTGATCTTTATTCTCTTGCAGAAATAAAAAGTGTGAGGAAAGAGGAGAATTTTGCAAAGGGATATATAGCAGGAAGGTATGGAGCTATTCCTATGCTAAATCTTAACTTTGCTGATATAGTCGCAAAAATATGAATGGGTTGAGGTATATGGTAGCCAAACAATTCTCAAAGCTTTCTTTGCAGCCACGCAAAGAAAATGAACGCGAACCGCGAGCATATGCAATCCCGACACAGTTTTCCTTGAGTGAGATTAAGAAACATTTTGAAGATAGTATGGAATCCATTAAGGCTCAATATGATGTTGCAGACGCATTGTTGGAAAAAAATAATAGTGGATGTAAAACCATATGGCGATCTCAAGTTGTTTTAGCAGAGGGAGTTCTAGATTTTTATCTCCATGAGATGAGTAAATATTGCCTATTTAGAATGTTTGTCGGAGAGTGGAAGAAGTCAGATAAATATGCGTCACTTATGATACCTATTTCAAAGGTAGAACAAGCAATTGATAGTGCAGACTCAGATTGGTTTTTTTCTTATTTGAATGAACGCTTTATTCGAGCTGTTTTCCTTTCAAAAGATAGTATGAAAGAACAGCTAAATTTAATTAGTATTGACTTTAATCAAGTAGTGCTCAAAGCATTTCCTAATAAAAATAAAGAGAGCTCGATAAAAAAAGGAAGTAAGATTATTGAAGATTTGTTTATCAGAAGAAATGCTATAGCACATCAAAATGATCGCAGTCATGCATCAGCTAAGCAGCATGATATTAATAAAAAGTTTGTAGTTACGTGTATCGCAAATATTGAGGCAATTGTCAATTCAATACATGCAATAGCCATAGAAAAAGATCGTTAAATATTCTTGTGTGTGTCGTTAAAGCCATAGATGCAAGCTGTAAAAGTATGCTTGAATTCTGAGATCAAATAAAAAATAGCTCTAGAAAGGACCATAAGCCTCCTCGTTGGTGCTTGCGTCATCATGGTATTGCAAGTTTATCTAAGGAAGCTATTAATCTCGATGAGATCCTCAAAAGCGACGGATGACACTTTGCTCATTCGCTGAAGGGCCTAGAGCTCGTGATTGAGAAAGCTCAGCAGGCGAGATAGAAAATCGTGGTAAAAAGGCTTTTCTACCATCAGCATATGTGCAGCACTAGGAATTAGCTCAAGACGCGAACCTGCCGGCAGCTGAGCAGGCGCGGTCTTGAGGCGTGCATAATCAAGATAAGGATCATGATCGCCTGCGATGACGAGAGTAGGAGTCTTAATGGTCCTGAGCTGAATGAGTTCTACCTCAGGCGCAACCAGGAGATCGCGCCGTCCGCCGTTGGGACTGAATTCTCCGTCATAGCGCCAGCTCTGTGAACTCATAAAGTGTAAAACCTGCGGATCGACGATGCTGAAATCATAATCGCCTGAGGAGGTCAGCTGAAAATCGCTGTTGCGATGTATCCAGTTGTTGTGGTTAAAAGGCTCGGTGACCGGCTTTGCTCCAAGGCCTGAGAGAATCGGCGCGTAGAGCACAATATGGCGCAGACGCTCAGGATGTACAGCTGCATAGCGGGAGGCGGTCACTGTGCCCCAGCTCCAGCCCAAAAGATCGATGCGCTCCTCAGGTGCGCTCGGTTATAAGCCTTTGACATCATAAGACATGTTAAAAACTTGGAGTCCTGTTTACTGCAGCCTTGAGCCTTTTAACCCGCCCTGTCTGGTTAAACAGCAGACAGGTTGGTGTAATCCTGCATTTACACAGACAGCGGCACTGTGATGGCAAGATTAACCGCCGGAATAGTGAGCACGGCTACAGCGGTGGTGATGGTTACCATGCGGTTGGCCATCACAGAGAGCTCAGGACGGTGCAGCGTGGTGAGCATAGGCAGCATGACACCGGTAGGGGTGGCGATGCTGATCATGCAGACGCCGAGCAGATTGAGGTCGGTGGTAAAGAAGCGCAGCGTGAGCACGATAAAGGCTGGGATCACCAGCATTTTCAGCAGGGTGAAGATCATCAGAGCCGAGTCTTTCAGAAGCTCGCTGACCCTGGTGCCGACCAGGGAGGCTCCGATAAGCATCATTGAGAGCGGAGGAGCAATCTGACCTAACATCTTAAGTGAAGACCCGACCAGATCCGGCAGCTGCAGCTTGAACACAAACAGTACAATAAGTCCCATGGCAGCGAGCAGAGGAGGATTTTTGAGCATGGTGCTCAGCTTGGCTTTCTGCACGGTGCCGCGTTTTAGCAGCCAGATGCCGTAGGAGAAGGTGAAGATATTGTTGAGAATGATGATCACCGCCATATAGAGCATGCTCTCTCCGCTGCCATAGAGTGTATGCACGAACGGAATACCGATAAAGACCACATTGGTGAGAAAGGTGCCGTAGTTGTAGAGCACGGATCTGGGATCCCTGCGGCAGATAAACTGATAGAGTCCGCCGCACAGCAGGAGCAGCCCCTGGCACAGGAAGATAATATACAGGGCGCGGATAAAAAAGTTCAGATCGGATGGCAGTGAGCCCAGATCGTTGGAAATAATCAGGGCAGGGGAGCAGAGATTGACCACTAAAGAGATGAGCTGACGGTGATTTTCGGCAGTCAGAAACCCCTTGTGCCGCGCGAACATGCCGGTAGCGAGGAGAAACAGAAAGATGAGCATCTGCTCTAAAATAGCCATAATTGTCCTTGCACCTAGGTGCGGTTCGCCATGCCCCACTGACACAGGGCCTGCAGTACCGGCTTTAATGATTTGCCTTTGTCACTGAGACTGTATTCAACCTTAGGCGGGATCTGCGGATATTCGGTGCGGATCAGCAGTCCCTGCTGCTCCAGCTCTTTTAAGGTAGCGCTGAGCGTGCGAAAGGTCAGTTTGCCGCCGATAAAGCGATGCATTTCGTTGAATCTGACCACAGGATGAGTCATCAGACAGTAGAGCACATGCAGCTTATACTTGCCGCTGATCACCGACATCGTATAGGCAAAGCAGGACTTGCCAAACTCCTCGCTTGAGCAGGGGCAGCTGTCATCCGTCTCACTCACCTCATCTCTCCTTGTGTCTAAAATCTTGCAAGATTATACCTGAAAAAAATGTGAGCAAGGTATAATCAGTGCAGATCCCCGTTTGCGGGCAGGTTTTGTGAATCGGAACGTATAAGGTGCATTATGCCTAAAGATAAGGTCTTCAAACTAGTCAGTCCCTTCTCACCGTCAGGAGATCAGGGTGAGGCTATTGCCAGGCTTACAGCAGGACTTAAGGCGGGGGACAAGGCGCAGACCCTCTTAGGTGTGACAGGCTCGGGCAAAACCTTTACCATGGCCAATGTCATCGCTTCCTTAAACCGTCCGACCATGATCCTCTCGCACAATAAGACCCTGGCGGCACAGCTTTATGGCGAGATGCGCGAGTTCTTTCCTGAAAATGCCGTAGAGTATTTCGTCTCCTACTATGATTACTATCAGCCTGAGGCGTATGTGGCTGCGACGGATACCTTTATTGAAAAGGATGCCATGGTCAATGATCATATCGATCAGATGCGTCTGTCAGCGACCAAGGCTCTGATGGAGCGGCGGGATGTGATTGTGGTCTGCTCGGTTTCGGCCATCTACGGTTTGGGTGAGCCGGAGACCTATCTGAAGATGATGCTGCATGTCTCGCGCGGAGAGCAGATTTCCGTAAAGCAGATCACCAAAAGGCTGTCAGATCTGCAGTATACCCGCAACGATCTCGGCTTCTCGCGCAGCACCTTCAGGGTCAGAGGCGATGTGGTCGATATCTATCCGTCCGATTCTGACGGTTATGCGATACGCCTCGAGCTCTTTGATGATGAGATTGAAAGCATCAGAACCTTTGATCCGCTCACCGGCGAGCAGCTGCAGGAGCTGCCAAGAGTCACGGTCTTCCCTAAGACTCATTATGTGACGCCTAAGACCATTCTTGACAAGGCGGTTGAGGAGATCAAAGAGGAGCTTAAAGAGCGCTGTGACTATTTCCTTGAACATAATAAGCTCTTAGAGGAGCAGCGCATCCGTGAGCGCACCACCTATGACATTGAGATGATCAATGAGCTGGGGTACTGCTCAGGCATTGAGAATTATTCAAGATATCTGACCGGGCGCAAGGAAGGCGAGCCGCCGCCCTGTCTGTTTGACTACCTGCCGCGCGACGGTCTGCTGATTATCGACGAGTCACATGTGACGGTACCGCAGATTGGCGCGATGTTCAGAGGTGATCATGCCCGCAAGGAGAGTCTGGTGCAGTTTGGCTTCAGACTGCCCTCAGCCTTTGACAACCGGCCATTGAAGTTTGAGGAGTTTGCCGCTCTGCAGCCGCAGACTATCTATGTCTCGGCCACTCCTGCAGACTTCGAGCTTGAGCAGTCAGCGCAGGTCGTAGAGCAGCTCATCCGTCCTACCGGTCTTCTGGATCCTGAAATCGAGGTACGGCCGGTTGCCACCCAGGTTGATGATCTGATGTCTGAGATCAAGCAGCGGGCAGACAGGCAGGAGCGGGTGCTGGTCACCACCCTGACCAAGAAGATGGCTGAGGAGCTCACGGCCTATCTTGGCGAGCATGGGGTGAGAGTGCGCTATCTGCACTCGGATATTGATTCAGTGGAGAGAATGGAGATCATCCGCGACCTA